>CAXYVG010000037.1:0-32686 GCA_964292325.1 uncultured bacterium
TCGAGGACTTGACTTAAATTTGTTAGCACGTAGTGCTAACAACGTAATCCTAAATTACGAACTTTCTTCTGTGAGGTTTTGAGAGAACATAGTAATATGTACTCCAAATATCCGGTGGCGATAGCTATGGGGTTCCACCTGTTCCCATACCGAACACAGTAGTTAAGCCCATATACGCTGAAAGTACTTGGCTGGAAACGGCCTGGGAGGATAAGTAGTTGCCGGTTATATTCCCTGATAGCTCAGTTGGTAGAGCAATCGGCTGTTAACCGATCGGTCGTAGGTTCGAGTCCTACTTAGGGAGCCATTTTTAAAAACACCATTCATTTTGAATGGTGTTTTTTCTTATATCATGAATGAGAATATATTTTTTTATCCCTATCATTTCATGGATAGGGATTTTTTACCTAAAAATATCATTCGTTTTACGAATACTGCTTTTCCTTCATATTTTAATAAAGAATAATGTATACTTTTTTTAGTTTTTTTACAATAAAAGGAAGAATTCACCTTGTTCTTATTAGATTTTTAATGTAAAATAAACAACTGATAGAAAAAGATTTTTCAGCTTTGTGAAAAAAATAATTATATTTGCTATTATTTTATAAAATTGCTTATTATTGAGAATAAAATGAAATGGATTGGAGAATTTATAGATGGCGAAAATAACTGAGGTTGTGAAAATTAGACGTAAGGTTTTATCTGAGATCGCTCGTTTGACGTTCTCAAATGACTTGGATAAAGCTAATATTGTAGAGGTTTTAGATGAGGTTGTTCATCAAGCAGGACCACGTTATCGTTGTTGTGTGCACAAAGAACGCGCCGTTGTAAAAGATCGTGTGAAATTTGCTATGGCACAATCATTAGACCATGGTGTAGCAGAAGCAGCTCAGAATGCTTTAGACGGGCATGTTGCTGATATGCCTACGATCAATATTATGCCAGAGGCATGTGATCAATGTCCGATTGATACTTTTTTCGTAACGAATGCTTGTCGTAATTGTCTTGCACATAATTGTATTGCAAGTTGCCCTAAACGTGCGATTAGTGTTGTACAACATCAAGCTTATATCGATAAAACACTCTGCGTAGAATGTGGTTTATGTAAGAAATCTTGTATGTATGGAGCCATTGTTGAAATTACTCGTCCTTGTGAAAGAGCATGCGATATTGGAGCGATTAAGGCAGATAAGGAACGTCGGGCCGTTATTCATTATGATAAATGTACCCAATGTGGCAGATGCAAGATGGCGTGTCCTTTTGGGGCTATTACGGAACAAAGTCTCATTGTCCAGATCATTCAACAAATCAAAGCTGGCAAACAAGTATATGCTATTTTGGCTCCTGCATTTATTGGTCAGTTTGGTATGAAAGTAAAACCAAGCCAAGTGATCGGAGCATTGAAAAAAATTGGTTTTTATGATGTGCAAGAAGTGTCTTTTGGTGCTGACATTGTAACATTAGAAGAGGCAAAAGAGTTTGCAGAGAAGGTACCGAATAAACTTCCTTTTATGACCACATCTTGTTGCCCAGCATTTGTCGATATGGTTCATAAGCATTTGCCTGAACTTAAAGATTATATATCTACAACTGTATCTCCAATGGTTGCTACTGGTAAGGTGATTAAGGAAGCTAATCCTGAAGCAGTTGTTGTCTTTATAGGGCCATGTCTTGCAAAGAAAGAGGAAGCAAAAAAGAATCCTGAGGATATTGATTTTGTTCTTACTTTTGAAGAAGTAGAATCTTTATTTATAGGTGCTGGTATTGATTTGGCTGAAATTCCAGAAACAGAGTTTGCGACCGTTGCTTCTCGTGATGGAAATACATTTGCCAATGCTGGTGGTGTGGTGCAAGCTGTAATTGATGCAGCAGCAAAAATTAATCCAAATTTGATTATAAAACCTCATCGAGCAGAAGGGTTAGATAATTGTAAAATGGCGTTACTGCAAATGCAGGCAGGTAAAATTGATGCTAACTTTTTTGAAGGGATGGCATGCGACGGTGGATGTGTTGGCGGTCCTGGTGTATTAAATGATATGCGTATTAGCAATAAGTTAGTTGGAAATTTTGCAAAATCCTCGACTATGGAAGCTGCGCCGGATAATCAAATGGCCGTTGATAAGAGTAAAAAGGACTTGCATTGGCATCGTAAATAATTATTTTATCTAGTAGACACTTTACTAAAATAGTATATTTATGCTAAAATAATTCCTGATTCATATTGTTTGAGGGGAGAAAAGAAGATATGTCAGGACATTCAAAATGGTCTACAATTAAACATAAAAAAGGTAAGGTAGATGCGCTTCGTAGCAAGGCTATAAGTAAAATTGGCCGAGAAATTACTGTTGCAGCACGCATGGGTGGTGCTGATCCTGTTGGAAATATGCGTTTAAAATTAGCTCTACAAAAGGCTAAAGAGAATAATGTTCCAAAAGATAATATTCAACGTGCAATCCAAAAAGGTGTGGGTGCGGTCGAGGGTAGTAATTATGAAGAATTAGTTTATGAAGGGTACGGACCTGGTGGAGTAGCTGTTATCGTGGATGTCATGACTGATAATCGCAATCGTACAGCAGCGGATGTTCGTCATTTATTCTCTAAGTACGGTGGAAATTTAGGCGAATCAGGTTGCGTAGCATGGACATTTAATAAAAAAGGTTTATTTGTTATTGATGAAATAGAGAAGTTAGATGAAGAAGAAGTCATGATGTTGGTCCTAGAAGCTGGTGCCGATGATTTTAAATCCGAAGATGATGAATTTGAAATTATTGTGGAACCAGAGAATTTTGCACAAGTGCAAGAAGCGCTTGAAAAAGCGAATATCAAGACTTCAGTGGCAGAAGTGACGATGATACCTGAGACGACCGTCGAACTACTTGGTGATGAAGCAATTAAGATGATGAAATTGATCGATGCGTTAGAAGAGCATGATGATGTGCAAGACGTATATGCGAATTTTGATATACCTGAAGAATTAATGTAAAATAACCCTGTATGATATATAGGTATATATTTTATCTTTTTGGGCAATAATGTTAGCAATAGGAAAATGAGGAGATGCTTTCATTGTTGTCATTGAAAAAAATCAAAATCAAATATGTCTTATGTGCTACAGCGATTCTGTTGCTTGTCAGTATGTCAACATATTATATAATTTTTGCAGGTGAGGACAATTCACTTTTATCTAGTGAAGCAGAAGTCATTAAACCAGAGAATAAAATTAAAGTAACAGCGAATACAGAGTTGGTACAGAAAATTATATATCTTAAGTGTAATGATGAAGAAATATTACGCACGAAAGTACCAGAAAATCTAGTCGGTTCATCCATTTATCAACTTGAGAAGATTTATCCGGGATGGACATTTGAAAAATTTGATAGTAATGAAGTCAATATGACGCTTAAAGTAGATGCATACTGTCGTGAGCATGCCAATCATATGTTTATTGGCATACAAGATGGTAGTGTAGCTGTTTTTTATGGAAAACCTGGTATAAAGCCTATCATCAAAGAAATTACTGCGATTAAAGTGGATAAGCTGATGGCACAAGATATTGAGGAATTACAGCGAGGTATTATTGTACAATCAGCAGAAGATTTATTGCAGACGTTAGAAGGCTTGCAGTCAAGATAGAGGGGGATACATACCCCTCTATTTTTTATTTTAAAAAAGGAATAGTGTCTTTGATTGTCGAATTTATAAAACGGTACTAAAAGGAGGCTTATTTTTGTGTTAGCATTAGGGATAGATCCTGGTACTGCTATATGTGGGTATGGGGTTGTTGAATTACAGGGGAGCCGTTTGGTACCCATAGATTACGGAGCGATTGAGACGAGTCCGAAACTTAGCGATGCAGAACGATTAGTGATCATTCATGATGGTATTGATGCATTGATAAAGAAATATAAGCCTGATATGATGGGAGTTGAACTACTCTTTTTTAATAAAAATGTACGTACCGCTATGGTGGTAGGACAAGCGCGAGGTGTTATTTTATTGGCTGCTGCTCAAAATGCGATTCCATTAGCTGAGTTTACGCCACTACAGGTGAAGCAGGCGGTGGTGGGGTATGGTAAGGCGACGAAAGAGCAAGTCATTTATATGGTGCAGCGATTGTTACATTTACCTGCCAAGCCTCATCCGGATGATGTAGCGGATGCTTTAGCGATTGGGATTTGTACGACTCACTCGGCTAATAATAGACGCGATCTTGCTTGTGCGCAAGAAGCAGCTTCAATGAGAAGTCAACGGTGTTTTGCGATGAAGCCCAAAGCCAATTCTGTAGATAAATTGTGGGGAAATAAAATATGATTGCTTATGTACGGGGAACGGTATCTCATATCTTAACAGACCATTGTTTTATTGATGTCCAGGGAATTGGGTATCGTATATTTATTGCATCAGCGACTAGACAAAAACTGGTCATAGGGAAGGTTTCTTCCCTATTTACCCATATGCATGTGCGTGAAGATGCGATGCTACTCTATGGATTTTATACTCAGGATGAATATGAATTATTTTTGACGTTAATGTCCATCAATGGCATTGGCCCTAAAGTCGCAATGGGCATTTTATCCGCGATTGATCCCAATCAGTTTCGCATTGCGATTAGTACAAAAAATATGGCGATTCTAACAAAACTTCCTGGTATCGGCAAAAAGACAGCGGAAAGAATGATTTTAGAGCTAAAAGATAAAATGGGAACGTTTGCAGAAGATGAAAGTGCTGATGGTACGACAGGTATTTTAGGTACTAGTTCTGGCGATATGCTTGATGAAGCAGTGCAGGCTTTAATTGCTTTAGGGTATAGTCAGAATGAGGTGATGCCCATTGTGACAAAAGCTAGTAAAAAAGCTCAGTCGGTAGAGGATTTGATAAAATTATCTTTACGGGAATTCAGTAGGGGGTAGTAGAAAATAGTGGAGGAACGAATTATTACTGGTAGTGAGCAAGAGTGTGATAATTGGCAGTATAGTCTTAGACCACGTCTGCTCAATGAATATATTGGTCAGGATCAAGCCAAACATAATCTATCGATATTTGTTCAGGCAGCTTTATCTAGAGAAGAAGCCTTAGATCATGTATTACTTTATGGCCCGCCTGGTCTAGGAAAAACGACATTGGCCGCTATTATTGCAAATGAGCTCGGCGTGAATTTTCGCGTAACTTCAGGACCTGCCATTGAGCGAGCTGGAGATTTGGCGGCACTACTTACGAATCTTGGGGAAAATGATGTTTTATTTATAGATGAAATTCATCGATTATCCCGTAACGTTGAGGAAGTATTGTACTCGGCTATGGAGGATTATGCGTTAGATATTATTATTGGTAAGGGACCTAGCGCGCGGTCTATTCGACTGGATTTGGCGCCGTTCACGTTAATTGGTGCCACGACGCGAGCAGGAGCATTGGCAGCTCCGCTGAGAGATCGATTTGGCGTAATTTGTCGACTCGAATATTATCGTACGGAAGATTTGGTATGTATTATCAATCGTGCCGCTGAGATATTGAAAGTGGAAATTGAACCTGGTGGAGCAGTTGAAATTGCCAAACGCTCACGGGGAACACCGCGAATCGCAAATCGGTTATTGAAACGTGTGAGAGATTATGCACAAATTGTTGGCGATGGTATCATTACAGATGTCATTGCAGATAAAGCACTAGCAATGCTCGAAGTGGATAAATGTGGTCTTGATAAAACCGATCGTCATATGTTACTTACGATTATTCAGAAGTTTAAAGGTGGACCAGTAGGTATTGATACGCTTGCTGCTGTGATTAGTGAGGAAAATGAGACGATTGAAGATGTGTATGAACCTTTTTTATTACAAATGGGTTTTTTACAACGCACTCCCCGGGGGAGAATTGCTACGCAAATGGCATATGAGCATTTAGGTTTACCATATAAAATGGATGAACAAAGAACTTTATTATAATGGTGAGAAGGAGAAGTATTTTGAAAACTGCATTCTCTTATATCTTAATACCGGTGATCGTACTGATGGCTACCTTTGTTTCGCCCGTGAAGGCCAGTCCCGCCGAACCTCAAATTAGAGTGGGTATTTTATCGAATCAACAGAGTGTTTTATTGTCAGCGGATACTGACTTTGACATTAAAAATGCCGATACAGGACAGCTGTTAAAACATATTCACGCGAAAGATCGTGTAACAATTTCTTCCGTTGGTAAAACCATTACCATTAATTCGAAGCAATCAGCGGCTTTACATGTTAATATAGTAAAACTGCCCAAGAAGAGTAGCACCCCAATCACGGTAAATAAAAACGGTTATCGAGGTGATATTAGTATCCATATTACTCATGGCAAAACAGGGCTAACGGTTGTCAATACGTTACCCATTGAACAATATTTATATGGTGTGCTTGCCAAAGAAATATCACCTGATTGGCACTTTGAAGCCATTAAGGCTCAGGCTGTTGCGGCACGTACTTATAGTATGCATCATATGCGTAAGCATCGGGGAGATGGGTATGATCTATGTGTTACAACGGATTGTCAGGTATATGGTGGAATGAAAAATGAAAATTTGCGAATGATTAAGGCTGTGAATGATACTTATGGACAGGTTGTTACGTACAAGGGAAAACTCATTTCAACTTATTTTCATAGCAGTTCTGGTGGATATACTGAAAATAGTGAGAATGTCTGGAATACCTCCGAGCCATATTTGCGCGGTGTAGTGGATTATGATCAAGATGCCCCTCAATATAAGTGGGAAAAGAAAGTAACATCTAGCGAACTGACAGAGGCTCTTGACAAGGCTGGATATCATATTGGTATGGTTAAAGCGATCGAACTGGTTCCTCTAGAAAAGATACCTATGACGGCTACCGAGCGTGGGGTATCCGGAAGAGTCAAAATCATACGCTTTATTGGTACGAATGGTAATGTTCAGTTAACTGGTGAAAAATTTCGCACGATGCTAGGTTTAAAAAGTACATTATTTGATATAAGCGTTATGGTATCAGCACCGAAAGCTGTTGAATTTGTAGTGACAGATAGTCATGGTGATCGGAGTAATAAAAAGGTTGAGATCAATTTGCCACTCACCTCACAGCCTGGTTTTATTACGGATAAAAGATCGATGCATCGTATTAGTGGTGCAGCAAATGAGATCATTGTTATTTCAGGACTAGGTTGGGGACATGGTGTAGGACTATCCCAGTGGGGGGCAAAGGCTATGGCGGAAAAAGGACCACAAGGTGATCCTACATATTTTAAAGCCATCTTGAAACACTACTATCAGGGGACTGTCGTTAAAAAAGTTTACTAAAGGAGTTTCATCTTCATGTTGTTATCAGATTTTGATTATTTTTTACCAGAAGAGCTGATTGCTCAACACCCCTGTGAACCTCGTGACCATTCTCGATTATTAGTATTAGATAAAGAGACAGGCACTATAAATCATCAGCATTTCTATGATTTACCTGAGTATTTACATGCTGGCGATACTTTGGTTTTTAATGATACGAGAGTTATTCCGGCACGTTTAATTGGTGCCAAGCCTGAAACTGGCGGTAAAGTAGAAGTTTTTTTATTGAGCCGCAAAAATGGTGAGGAATGGGAAGCATTAGTTAAACCAGGCAAGAAAGCTAGACCAGGAGCCATCATTGAGTTTAGTGATGAACTGTCTTGTGAAGTACTTAGTACTACTGATTTTGGTGGCAGGATGGTTCGCTTTCGTTTTAATGGTATTTTTGAAGAAATATTAGATAAACTAGGACAAACACCATTGCCACCATATATTAAGGAAAAATTAGCAGATAAAGAACGCTACCAAACAGTCTATGCTCGTGAGCGAGGTTCTGCTGCTGCGCCAACGGCAGGTCTGCATTTTACAAAAGAGTTAATGAAGAAGATACAAGATAAAGGCATCCGTTTGGCTTTTGTTACGCTTCATGTAGGACTAGGTACTTTTCGCCCCGTGAGTGTCGATGATATTAAAGATCATGTGATGCATCGAGAATTTTATTCTATATCACCCGAAACGGCTAGTTTGATTAATCAAACCAAAGAGCAGGGTGGGAGAGTCATTGCTGTCGGTACTACTGCAATTCGTACACTGGAGACAGCTGGGGCTACTGGTATAGTGGAGCCGCAAAGTGGCTGGACAGAGATATTTATTTATCCAGGCTATCAGTTTCAGATTATTGATGCAGCTGTAACCAATTTTCACTTACCGAAATCGACTCTATTAATGCTCATTAGTGCATTGGCTGGACAGCAGCATGTTTTCGCTGCTTATAAAGAAGCGGTAGCTCAGAAATATAGATTTTTTAGTTTTGGCGATGCAATGCTCATTATATAATCAACATCAAGGAGGAACCATGGCAGTTACGTATGAATTAATAAAAAAGTGTTCTAAGACAGGAGCGCGAGCGGGACGTTTACATACACCTCATGGTACGTTTGATACGCCTATTTTTATGCCTGTTGGTACGCAAGCGACAGTAAAGGCAATATCGCCCGAGGAACTTAAAGATATGGGCGCGGGTATTATTTTAAGCAATACCTATCATTTGTATTTACGTCCTGGCCATGATTTGGTAGCCGAAGCTGGTGGTCTACATAAATTTATGAATTGGGATAGGGGAATTTTAACGGATAGCGGTGGCTTTCAAGTATTTAGTCTAGGAGCACTACGCAAAATTACAGAAGACGGCGTTACATTTCGCTCCCATATTGATGGATCAAAACATTTTCTTTCGCCAGAAAAAGCGACAGAGATACAAATGGCATTAGGGTCTGACATTATTATGGCTTTTGATGAATGTGTACCATATCCTGCGGATCATGATTATGCCCTGCAATCGACGGATCGCACTACTAGATGGGCTGAGCGTTGTAAAGAGGCCCATACGAGAAAAGATCAAGCCTTATTTGGTATTGTGCAAGGTGGTATGTATAAAGACCTGAGAACCAAGAGTGCAAAGGAGCTCGTTGCGTTAGATTTTCCCGGTTATGCAGTTGGCGGCCTAAGCGTTGGTGAGCCCAAACCTTTGATGTATGAAATGTTAGAACATACCATTCCGCTTCTTCCTACTAATAAACCGCGTTATTTAATGGGTGTGGGAACACCGGATTGCTTAGTGGAAGGTGTTATGCATGGGGTTGATATGTTTGATTGTGTATTTCCAACACGTGTAGCACGTAATGGTACGGTAATGACTCGTTGGGGACGGGTTGTGGTTAAAAATGCAGAGTATGCGAGAGACTTTAGACCACTTGATGAAACATGCAATTGCTATACTTGTCGTAATTTTTCCAGAGCTTATATTCGCCATTTATTCAAAACGGATGAAATCTTTGGTTTAAGGCTGACGACCATTCATAATCTACATTTCTTATTACAGTTTATGCGAGAAATGCGTGCCTCTATCTTAGAGGATCGTTTTGTAGAGTTTAGGGAAGAGTTTTTAGCACAATATAAGAGTAGGTAAAGAGGATTTCAGTACTTAGTGTGGAATACAATAATGTTAGTATATAATATATATATAAATAGGAGTGATTATATTGCCAGGACTTACACCAGAAATGATTCAAATGTTGGCATCATATGGGCCAATTGCTTTAATGGCGGTGGTTTTTTATCTTTTATTATATCGTCCGCAAAAAAAAGAACAGCAACGTAGAACTGACATGTTAAATAATTTAAAGAAAGGTGATCGTATCATTACTTCAGGTGGTATGTATGGAACGATTACGGCTTTGGATGCCAAAAAAGTGACAGTTAAAGTTTCTGAAAGAATAGAGATTGATTTTTTGCGTACTGCAGTACAATCTTATCAAGTTCCTCCCCAAAAGTAGGATATGAAAGAGCAGTTACGTACTACATTATTGCTAAAACGGAGACAATTGCAACCTGAAATCATTATGAGTCAAAGTGATAATATGGCTGAGCATTTATATGCTTGGCCATATTATCAGCAAGCAAAAGTAATTATGCTATTTTTATCGATGCGAGATGAACCACAAATGATGAAGATAATTGAGCATGCCTGGCGGCATGGTAAAACGGTCTGTGTACCTCACATGCGAGACGAGTTTGGTGTAATGGATGCAGCGATTATTCATGATATGGATCAGCTAGTCAGGGGAAGGTTAAATTTATTAGTTCCGGATCCGACGGTGCTACAGATCATAGATCCGAAGTGTATTGATGTAATCGTTGTGCCTGCCGTTGCTTATGATTTGGCTGGCAATCGACTCGGTATGGGAGCGGGATATTATGACCGTTTTATTCCGAAGGCTTTGCAAGCTATATTGATTGGTGCAATATGGTCTTCACAGATTATGGATCATATTCCTTGTGACCCATATGATCAGCCAGTACATTATTTGCTCAAGGAAGATGGAATCATCAACTGCCATATAAGAAATGACTAGATTATGTAACTAGGTGAGAAAAATGGAAATAAAAATTGGTATTGCTAAAATTAGAAAATATGCTGTAGCGGAATGCGGAGACAGCGTTGAAGTAGCTGAACGACCAGGTGGCGGTATTTCGGCTATTTTGGCTGATGGTCAAGGTAGTGGTAAAGCTGCAAAAATTACCAGTACTATGGTCGTCAATAAAGCGGCCGCACTGATTGCTGATGGCGCACGCGATGGAGCCGTGGCTCGTGCGGTTCATGATTATCTATATGTTGTAAAAGATGGTAAAGTCTCATCGACTCTTACCATACTGAGTGCAGATATGGATACGCAGACTGCTGTATTTAGCCGAAATTCGAATTGTCCAGTGATTGTCAAACACCAGTTTGGTATGGATGTATATGATGAAGAAATTAGTTCGATTGGTGTACATAAAAGAATGAAACCATTAATGTATCAAATACCATTAGAAGTGGGAATGCTTTTAGTATCCTATACGGATGGCATTCAAGCAGCTGGACGCAAACGTGGTAAAATCATGAATTTTGAGATGATCCAAAAGCTGATTCATGAGAACGGTGCACAAGATGCTAATTTTATTGCCGAAAGTATTTTAGAATATGCATTAGAACTTGATGATTATCGAGCTAGTGATGATATGACTGTGATTGTCATGGGTATATGCGATACGGAAAGTGTATATAATATTCAAAAGATGAGTGTATCCTTTCCATGTTAGAGTGGTGATAATATGCTAGTCGTAGTAGCTGGTGTTTGTGCTTCAGGCAAAACAACCTTAGTTACATCTTTGCAGAATTTGGGAATTGATGCCCATAACGTTGCACAAGAACATTCGAATATTAAAACATTATGGAAGAAAAAACAACCTGATATACTAGTTGTATTGAATGCTCAATTAGCAACCATTCGTCAAAGACGGATCGTGCCGTGGGGTGAGGAACGTCTCATTGTACAACGTGCGCGACTTTGTGATGCTTATGAACATGCTGATTTATATATCCAAACTGATGATTTAAGCAGGGAAGATATTGTTCAAAAGGTACTAAAATATATCGGGAGGAATCATGATGCAGAGAATTACTGTTGAAGATTTAAAAAAAGACGATGAAGTAGCAGTATATCTAACCCGTAGCAAAGAATATCTTGGGCGTCTTGGTTTTACAGAACATGGTAAGCGTCATGCAACAATGATTTCAGATAGAGCCTATAGTGTTTTAAAACAGCTAGAGTACAATGAACGCGATTGCGAACTGGCGGCTGTTGCTGGTTATATACATGATATTGGGAATATGGTCAACCGGTACAATCATGGTGGTACTGGCGCCGTAATGGCCTACACGATTTTATCAAGGCTTGGTATGCCGCCAGAAGAAATTGCCTTAGTTATTTCAGCGATTGGAAATCATGAAGAAGAACGGGGTAATGCGATTAATCATGTGGCCGCTGCATTAATTTTGGCTGACAAATCAGATGTGCATCGTAGCAGAGTAACTAATAAAGATTTTGCTACGTTTGAAATACATGACCGGGTAAATTATGCTGCGGATAGTAGTAATTTGGTGATTGATAAAGAAATTGGTAGGATTGCTCTGGAGCTAACGATTGATACGAACATTTGTCCAGTAATAGAGTATTTCGAAATATTCTTGGCACGGATGATTATGTCGCGTCGTGCCGCAGATTTTTTAAATTGTCATTTTAGTTTAGTCATTAATAATAATCAACTATTATAAAAAAGTATTGAATATGCGATTGGGGGAGACATTTTGAGGCGGGGGAATTTAACAAAATTTTTAGTAACAGTGATTGCAATAATAGCAGTTTTTGGCTATTATATTTTGCCGCTGGCTACATCGATTAAACAGGGACTGGATTTGCAGGGTGGTACTCATGTAGTATTAGAAGCTGTTGACACACCTGAAGCGAAGGTCGATGAGGACGCTGTACAACGCGTAGTAAAAATTATTGAAAAACGTGTTAATGAAATTGGTTTAACCGAACCGATCATCCAGCGTCAGGGCGAACGACGTATTATTGTTGAATTGCCTGGTATTAAAGAGCCAGAAAAAGCAATTCAAATGCTTGGGAAAACTGCTTTATTAGAATTCCAAGATGAAAGCGGTACGACTGTTATGACTGGTAAAGACTTAAAAGATGCAAAAGCCGAAATTGGTCAAAATAAAAACAGTGTAGTAGCGCTAGAATTTTCTAGCGATGGTGCGAAGCTATTTGGTGATTTAACAGCAAAAAATGTTGGTAAACATATTAGTATTTTACTAGATAAAAAAGTGTTAACGAGTCCAGTCGTCAATGAGCCTATTCCTAGCGGTAAGGCAATTATTACTGGTAGTCGTACGATTGAGGAAGCACAGGAACTAGCGATTTTACTTCGTTCTGGTTCATTGCCGGTAAAGGTAGAAGTTCTAGAAATGCGTACAGTCGGACCATCTCTTGGTCAGGATTCGAAAGAAAAAAGTAAAGTGGCTTTTAGCATTGGTATTGCAGCTATTATTATATTTATGTTACTATTCTATCGATTATCAGGTTTTGTCGCTACCATCTCATTATTACTTTATGTATTACTATTACTATTAGGGCTAAAAATGCTAAATGCGACGTTGACACTGCCAGGGATTGCCGGTATTATCCTATCGATTGGTATGGCCGTAGATGCGAATGTATTAATTTTTGAACGTTTCAAGGAAGAACATCGCGCAGGTAAGACATTACGGGCAGCGATGGATGCTGGCTTTAACCGAGCATTTGCAACGATTTTTGATTCGAATATTACTACGTTAATTTCTGCTGCTGTGTTATTTTTCTTAGGAGCGGGTCCAATAAAAGGTTTTGCTATTACATTGGGTTTAGGTATTGTACTGAGTATGTTTACAGCAATTACGATTACTAAATTTATGCTACGAATGCTCATGCACACGAATATATTTAAAAATGGCAAAATTTTTGGGGCATAGGGGGTGCATGAATAATGAAAATGGATATTGTTAATAAAAGATACTGGTTTTTTCTGCTTTCGGCAATTGTTATCATACCTGGATTAATTTCGATAGCAGTGCAGGGGTTTAATTTAGGCATTGACTTTACAGGTGGTACATTACTCGATTTGAAATTTTCTCGTCCTGTTAGCGTTACAGAAGTGCGTGAGGCACTTAAAGAACATCAATTGGAGAATAGTACCATTCAATTGGCGGTAAATGAGCAGGGGGAAACATCACCGAACGTGTTTATTCGTACGCACGTACTTTCTGATGATGAGCGGATTGCTGTTTTGGAAGGTGTAGAAAAATCACTAGGCAGTTTTGAGACTCTCCGTGTAGAAAAAGTAGGAGCCGTGATTGGTGAGGAATTGACGAAAAATGCAATTTTTGCTCTCCTTATATCATGGGTACTGATGATTGGTTATATTTCTTATCGCTTTGAATTTAAATTTGCCGTTTCGGGTATTCTTGCGATCGCTCATGATTTATTATTAGTGCTTGGCGTATTTTCACTGTTGCATAAAGAAATTGATGGTTCCTTTGTCGCTGCTATGTTAACGATAGCAGGTTATTCGATCAATGATACCATCGTTATTTTTGACCGCATTCGCGAAAACTTAAAGTCACAACCAAAATCGGAGACTCTTGCTCATGTGGTCAATCATAGCATTTGGCAAACGATGACTCGTTCAATTTATACCGTATTAACAGTACTATTTGCTACTGCGGCACTCTATTTCTTTGGTGGGGAAACGACCAAGAATTTTTCCTTTGCACTATTGATTGGTATTGCTAGTGGTGCATATTCTTCTATTTTCAATGCTAGCCAAATTTGGTTTACTTGGAAAGATTATGAACAACGTCAACGTATTGCTATGAAAACTGGTGGATCTAAGTAAAGAATAGTATCATATCGCAAACGGTTGCTGCATGGTCGTGATCGATCTTTGTAGCAACCGTTTTTTCTTACTCATTTCTGCATATCATTTGCATAAATATGGGATAAATCAGCAATAATGATATATGTAAGTGATTAAATTGAAGTAAGTGAGAAAAGATAATGTTGATAATAGATTTTTTAATCATCATGATGATGACAATTGGACTAATCTGTACGCTGGCTCCGCGATTATGTGGAACCGTGATCATCTTAGTAGCAGCGACTATATATGCGATGATTACAGGAATCGATCATGTTCCATTGTGGGTAATACAGATATTGTTATTGCTTTCGTTTATTGCTGAATGTTTTGCAAGAGGATTGAGAGTTTTTCTTACCAAAGATTATAAGGTATCAAGGATATATAGTGTGAATACCACAGTGTGCAATTTGGCGGGCATTACGGTTGCACAGGCGGGGCTAGGGACTTTTCTGGGCATTATAGTATGGGAAGTAATGATCGGTAAGGCTTTCTTGCCGCGGATGAGAGACATTAGCAAGGTGCTAGTTCGATTATTTTTGGTTGCTGTATTACGTTATATTTGTGGTCTGGTTATGATCATGATTGTTACTCAATACATGATGAATAATTTGTAAATGATATATATAAGATGCTTCTTTAAGAGGTTTTATCACTGAGAAAATATAGGTATATGATAAAATAATGCAAAAAAAGACGTTATTTTATGTATTACCTTTTTTTTTGTCAATCTGTAAAAGGATTATGACTCTTCATTCGAGAATAATATAACATAGCCGTTATATAAAGAGAACGCAATACCAAAGTCACATATATATTGCTAGTTTGTCAGGAATGGGCTATATACCTATAGCCCATTCCTGACGATTACTTTTAAAATATCGAGTGCGTTATATACATGATAAAAGTTACAGTAAATAATTAAATTGAAAGGAAAAGCTACTTAGGTGAGTATACCAATAGAGTTATAACTTTTTAAGTAGTAAAAAGATAATGCTTACACCTTTTCAGATAGAATTTTTACAAAAACGTGGAATTGATGATACAAATCTAGAGTCTTTTGTCGATGCAAATATTATTTCACTTGGTGAACCGACGATGATGAAAGGGATAGAGCAGGCTGGAGATTTGATTGAGAATGCAATTGCTAATCAAATGCGTATTTGTATCGTTGGCGATTTTGATGCAGATGGCATTACATCAACATCAATATTATTGATGGCGTTAGTCGAGCTTGGTTCTATAAATATATCTTGGTATATTAATAGCCGTTTTGACTTAGGGTATGGTTTTCAAATTGGTACCCTTGATGAAATATTATCGGCAGGACCTGTGGATTTAATTATTACCGTTGATAATGGGATTACGTCTTTTGAAGCCGTTCAAAAAGCAAAAGAACTTGGAATTATGGTCATTATTACTGATCATCATGAGCCAAGTACAACGTTACCTGTAGCAGATGTAGTGATTAACCCAAAGCAACTAGATTGTCCTTATCCCGACAAAAACTTAGCTGGGGTAGGTGTAGCGTTTAAGTTAATACAACATCTATTCCACCGCCGAGATTTAGATCGACGTCCTCTGCTTTATCTGGATTTAGTAGCGATTGGAACGGTTGCGGATGTAATGATATTACGCGGTGAAAATCGGGTGATTGTCAAAAATGGATTAAAACTTATGAATTGGAAAAATGCTCGTCCAGGAATCAAAGCTATCAAGAAAATATTTAGTGTAAGCGGCGAGATTACAGCTTATCATTTGGGGTTTATTTATGGACCTGCCTTAAATGCACAAGGAAGAATTGACGGAATTCCTAGTATGGCCATTGAACTTTTAACTACCAAAGATGCAGCGCGAGCTGAAAGCATTGCGACTGATTTATTGGAGCTGAATCGGGAGCGTCAACAAATCACTCGGACGCAAGTGGAGCAAGCACTGACAACAATTGGCTTACCAACAAGTCGATTTATTGTTTATTATGAGTCTGCATTACATGAAGGCATTGTCGGTTTGGTTGCAGGGCGTGTCAAGGAAAAATATAATGTTCCTACTCTCATTCTTACAGCAGATAAAGAAGAGGGATTGGTCAAAGGATCTGCTAGATCCGTGCCAGGATTTGATATCAAGAAGCACTTGATTGACGATTGTAACGATCTATTAGTAAAAGGTGGTGGACACGCGATGGCAGCGGGTGTAACGCTGAAGATTGAAAAGATCAAAGAATTACAAGAGCGTTTAGAAAAGATTGCTGCAACCTATGAGGATGAAATATTTCGGCCAGATAAGGGAATTGATTTTCTTTTTGATGCCGATCAGATTACGTTAGAATTGATTGATGAAATCCAAGAATTAGCACCATTTGGTGCTGGTTTTCCTGCACCTGTATTTCAAATCAAAGAGTTTGCGGTAGAAAAGAAATTGTATATGGGCACTGCCAAGCAACATGTAAAACTAGTGGATTCAAACGGGCTAGAGCTAGTTGCCTTTGGGCAGGCTGAGACATATCGCTTGAGTGGGGAACCTTTGGTGATTAGTCCGGTAGGGCGTCCGACAAAAAATGAATGGTTAGGAAAAACGGCTGTTCAATTTACGATTAAAGGTGAAAATTTAAATACATCTTTTTGATTTAAACGTTTCGTTATATATAGGAGGTTTATTCGATGGATTTTAATGAAAAAATTAGAGTGGTTGCTGATTTTCCAGAAAAAAATATAAGTTTTAAAGATATTACAACATTACTCAAAGAAGGGGATGCCTTTCACCAAGCTGTAGATGCATTGGCAGATCCTTATAGAGATAAAGGAATTGATATAGTAGTGGGGCCTGAAGCTCGCGGCTTTGTCCTTGGTGCGCCTGTGGCTTATACATTGAGAGCCGGATTTGTTCCTGTACGCAAGCCAGGCAAATTACCTGGAGAAAAGTTATCATATCAGTATAGTTTAGAGTATGGAAAGAATACGCTTGAAATGCATAAAGATGCGATTACTGCTGGACAAAAAGTTCTCATTGTTGATGATTTACTCGCTACTGGTGGTACGATACAAGCGACAGTTGATATGGTAGAGACTTTAGGTGGAGTGATTGTTGGTTTAGTTTTTTTGATCGAGCTATCCTATCTTGATGGACGCAAGAATTTGGCTAATTATAATGTTATGTCATTGTTAAAATATTAAGTAAATTTTATGTTACAAGATATTGTAGTGAGGTGTATCATATGGGTACTGAAATCAAAGTAAGCATTCAAGAAATTATAAGTAAAATACAATCATATCAATATGATGCTCCAGTCGCAATGGTTGAGCAAGCATATGAACTTGCTCGTAATGCGCACAAAGGGCAGACAAGAGTTTCAGGTGAAGAATACATTCATCATCCACTAGGTGTGGCAAAGATTTTGGCTGATTTACAAATTGATGCACTGACGATTAGTGCATCTCTATTGCATGATGTCGTAGAAGATACCCCTTTTTCTCTAGAAGAATTAGAAGAATTATTTGGTAAAGAAGTGACGATGTTAGTTGATGGTGTCACGAAGTTAAGTCGTATTGAATACAAATCAAAAGAAGAGCAGCAGTTAGAGAACTTTCGCAAAATGTTCTTGGCAATGGCCAAAGATATTCGTGTGGTTTTGATTAAATTAGCCGATCGTTTGCATAATATGCGTACGCTTAAATATATGCCTGAGCATAAACAACGCAGAATAGCCCAAGAAACCTTAGAAATATTTGCTCCGCTTGCACATCGGTTAGGGATTTCTAATATTAAATGGGAATTAGAAGATCTAGCTTTTCGTTATTTGGAACCGGAAAAATATTATGAATTAGTGGAAAAAGTAAAACAAAAACGCCGTGAACGAGAACAAATGATTAATGAAGCCGTGCGGATACTCGCCGAACGTTTAGGAGAAGTAAAAATTAGAGCGGATATACAGGGACGTCCCAAACATTTCTATAGTATCTACAAAAAGATGCTAAAGGGTAATAAAGATCTTAGTGAAATTTATGATCTGTCTGCCGTTAGAATTTTGGTTGATACTGTGAAGGATTGTTATGGAGCATTAGGTGTTGTTCATACCTTATGGAAACCTTTACCACGACGCTTTAAAGATTTTATCGCGATGCCTAAGACTAATATGTATCAATCGTTACATACAACAGTGATTGGTACAGAGGGGTATCCATTAGAAATTCAAATTCGTACGATTGATATGCATCGTACATCTGAGTATGGTATTGCAGCTCATTGGCGATATAAAGAAGGAGCCAAGGGCGCAAATAAGGATTTTGATAAGAAACTCGCATGGCTTCGCCAATTATCAGAACAAGATTCTCGGGATCCCGGTGAATTTATGGAATCCATCAAAATGGATATTTTTAATGATGAAGTATTTGTTTTCACGCCTAAAGGTGATGTAATCGACTTACCTTCAGGTTCCATTCCGATTGATTTTGCTTATCGGATTCATACTGATATAGGAAATCGTTGCGTAGGTGCACGGATTAATGGAAAAATAGTACCTCTGGAAACCAAATTGACAAATGGTGATATTGTCGACGTCATTACTAGCAAAAATGGAAATGGTCCTAGTCGGGATTGGCTTAATATTGTCGGCACGTCTGAGAGTAAAAATAAAATTCGTCAATGGTTTAAAAAGGAGAAGCGCGAAGAGAATATCATCAAAGGCCGCGAAGTTCTAGAACGTGAAAGTAAGAAGCTTGGATATGAATGGAAAGAATTAACAAAAGGCGAACGTTTATTAGAAGTCGGTAAAAAATTTAATATTCAAAATGAAGATGACTTAATGGCCGCTCTTGGTTATGGCGGAGTAACCATTAATGGTGTCATGATCAAATTGATTGAAGCATATAAAAAAGAGCTTCGTAGTGCTACGCCTCCCGATATTTCCAAATTATTAGCAAAATTTAAACCTCACAATAAGAAACATAAAGATGATCAAGGAATTTTAGTTGAAGGTGAAAATGGTGTGATGGTGAGGCTGGCCAAATGCTGTAATCCCGTACCTGGTGATGTGATTATTGGATATATTACGCGCGGTCGAGGGGTATCTGTGCATCGTGCCGATTGTAGTAATGTACTCATTAATCCTACAGAATATGGACGCATGATTGATGTATATTGGAATGTTGCAGTTGATAATTTATATCATGTGACGATTGAAGCTACAGGGAAAGACCGACCAGACTTCATTACAGACGTGATGCTAGTATTGTCGGAACATAAGATTAAAATTAGTTCATTAAATGCTAGAGTTGATAAAGATAATATGGCAGCGATTACGTTAACATTAGATGTTAGCAACTTAGAACAATTGGAATTTATTATGATTAAAATGCGGCGAGTGAAGAATATCTATAGTGTACATCGGGCAGCACCTAGTATAGGGGGAGCATGAAGAGGGAAAAATGAAATAAGGCAGTAAACCTATAAGTTAGAAGGGAAGGATAGTATGAAGATTATAAAATTAGAAGTGGGGCAGCTTGGTGCCAATTGTTATATTGTGTATTGTGAAAAAACGATGCAAGGCGTGGTGATTGATCCAGGCGGGAATGGAAAAGATATCATAGCGAGAATCAATCGTGATCAGATTCAGGTTGCTTATATTCTAAATACTCATGGGCATGCGGATCACATTGCGGCGAATGATGAACTAAAAGAAGCCACTGGCGCTCCTGTGTGTATTCATAGTGCAGATGCAAATATGTTAATTAGTGCCCAAGGAAATTTATCGATGTATGTAGGGAGTCAGTTCACCTGTCAGCCGGCAGATCAATTGCTACAGGATGGTGATCATATTGTAGTTGGTGAAATTGATTTTGAGGTTCTACATACGCCGGGACATACACTCGGTGGAGTCTGTTTTAAAGCGAATCAGGTGGTATTTAGTGGCGATACATTATTTGCACAATCAGTTGGTCGGACAGATTTTCCTGGTGGCTCACATAGTCAATTAGTAGATAGTATTACTAATAAATTATTAGTGCTAGCTGATGATATCTTAGTATTACCAGGGCATGGAGGCGCTACATCCATTGGTGAAGAACGTCATTCCAATTCATTTATTCAATAAGGTTTACATAGATAGGGGGCTACCACCATGTCGCTTACATCCTATGATACATGGTTGAAGGCAATACTTTTATTAGTAGCAGGTTATATTATCATTGCAGTCACACCAGTCTATTTGCCAGTCATTGTATCACTGATCATGGCATTTATTCTAAATCCGTTGGTCAATTATTTTTCTGGACTACATTTTGGCTCCTCTATGTTTAAGATTAGTCGAGGTATTGCAGTATTATTATCATTTATATTTGCTATTATAGTCATTTTTGCAGTAGGTACTTTTGTTTTACTACCTTTTATACATGAATTTGATAAGCTGATTATTAATTTACCAGCATTGCTTTTGAGAATTCAGGATATGACGATGAATCTTGAACTATATACGAATATGCTAGAGATGCCAAATAATGTGCATATGTTAATTCAACAAACTATAGCTAGTGCAGCATCATTCTCAGCTGATCTCGCTAGGCATATATTACGCGTGATATTGGGATTTGCATCAAGTTTGGTACAACTGGTAGTTGTACCTGTACTAACTTACTATTTTCTAAAAGATTGGTTGATTTTAAAAGAAAAGATCATTCTAATGTTTGCCGTGAATTCTCGTAGAAGAGCACGACATGTCATTGAAGAAATGGCACTTGTCATTAGTGGTTATATTCGCGGACAAGTACTGATTAGTATTGTGATGGGGTGCATTGTATTTAGTGGCATGTATATATTAAAGGTAGATTATCCGTTGGTACTAGGTCTATTAGCAGCATGTACAGAAACAATCCCCATTATTGGGCCCATTATTGGTTCGATACCTGCTATTATATTGGCGTATTTGATTGTGCCTTCCTTAGCCATCAAAGTCATTATGTTTTATATTATTGTTCATCAGATTGAAAACCATATTATAGTACCGAATATTATGGGACATACGATTGATTTACATCCTGTATTCGTTATTATTAGTTTATTGATTGGTGGTCAATTGTTTGGTATTATTGGTATGATGATGGCTGTTCCAGTCGCAGCATTATTAAGAATTATAGTAAAATTGGTATGGAATACAAGTGAAAGATAGGTGAGAATCATGGCAATTGATATGAGTGATATTAGGCAAAAGTTCCAAGAAAAACAGTATAAATTAACGCCACAACGTCAAATTATATTGCAAACATTTGTTGAGCATCAAGAGAAACATTTAAGTGCTGAAGATGTACATACTCTTGTTCGTCAACATTCATCAGAAATTGGCCTTGCTACCGTATATCGAACACTAGAATTATTAAGTGAACTGGAAGTATTGCAAAAAATGGATTTTGGTGATGGACGTAGTCGATATGAAATCAACGAAAAAAATACACCACATCACCATCATCATCTGATTTGCATTGCTTGTGGTAAAGTAAAAGAGTTTGAAGATGATTTATTAGAAACATTAGAAAATGTGATTTCTAAAAAAAGTAACTTTATGATTGTCGATCATCAGGTAAAATTTTATGGCTATTGCCAAGAGTGTAAAGGAAATCATCAGAAATAGATAATAAATATTGGACGAATGCATAAAGAATACGATATAATGTATATCTTACAGAAAAACGAAATTTGTGGTATTATGTTGATAAATATGGATAAACGCCAACGATTTGCAATCCAAAATAATAATATTGGTGAGCTTTTTTCTAGAATTGTTGCAAATCATAAGGAGGAAAGTTATGTTAATAACAGGTCCACGGGGAACGAAAGATATATTGCCTGAAGTGAGTAGTAATTGGCAATATTTTGAGAAAACAGTGCGGGAGATTTGTAAGTTATATGGGTACAAAGAAATCCGCACTCCAGTTTTTGAACATACTGAATTATTTTTGCGCGGTATTGGTGAAACGACTGATATTGTATCAAAAGAAATGTATACTTTTACTGATCGAGGAGAGCGTAGCCTGACTCTTAGACCGGAAAATACTGCTTCGGTAGTACGTGCTTTCCTTGAACATAAGTTGTATGCTGAGAACTTACTTAATAAATTATTTTATATCGGCCCAATGTTTCGCTATGATCGTCCTCAGGCTGGTAGATATCGTCAATTTCATCAATTTGGTGTAGAAGCATTAGGAGCAAAAGGACCAGCTGTTGATGCAGAAGTCATTATACTAGCCGTGCAGTTATTGGAACGCCTAGGTCTTGATGATTTGAATTTATATATTAATTCTGTTGGTTGTCCAGAATGCCGTCCTGTATATCGCGAGAAATTACAGGAATTTTTACGAGAAAAAACCGAACATTTATGTGGTGATTGTCAATCACGTTTTGATCGCAATCCGATGCGGATTCTGGATTGTAAAAATCCAAAATGTAACGAGGAATCAGAAGGTGCACCACATATCGTAGATTGTTTATGCGATGATTGTAGCACACATTTTAACCATTTAAAATCATTATTAGAAGCTGCTGGTATAAAGTTTACACTCAATCCTCGTTTGGTTCGGGGTCTTGATTATTATACGAAAACTGCTTTTGAAATTCAGTATGCGCCTTTAGGTTCACAAAGTGCGGTATGCGGTGGTGGTCGTTATGATGGGTTGGTTGCAGAATGTGGTGGACAATCGACACCAAGTATTGGCTTTGCAATTGGTATCGAGCGTATTTTATTAGCGCTAGAAAAACAAGGTTTATTACCAGAAGTAACAAATGACATTGATATCTTTATTGCACCTATTGGTCAACAAGTACAAGGTATGGCATTTAGATTATTATGTGATTTACGTAAAAATGGTATCGTTGCGGATATGGATTTTATGAATCGCAATATTAAAGGACAAATGAAGCAAGCGAATAAATGCTCTGCTCGTTTTGTGGCAATCATTGGTGATGATGAAGCTGTTCAACAAAAAGTCATGCTTAAAAATATGGAGTCAGGTGTGCAAGAATTAGTTGCGATTGAAGAAGTGCAAGAGAAGATACAAGTGAAGATGGAGGATTAATGAATGGATACAATGATAGGTTTAAAACGGACACATTCCTGTGAGGTATTAAATACAACGCATGTTGGGCAGCAAGTAGTACTATGTGGTTGGGTAGCAAAACGCCGAGATCATGGTGGTTTGATTTTTCTTGATTTACGTGATCGTTCTGGTCTGGTGCAAGTAGTTTTTTCTCAAGAGGTTGATTCTGTTTCATTTAAAAAAGCCGAAGCGGTTCGTTCTGAATATGTACTAACAGTACAAGGAACCGTGAGATTAAGAGATGTAGCTACGATCAATCCTAATATGAAGACGGGTGAAATCGAGGTTAGCGGCACAGAACTTAGAATTTTGAATGCAGCGAAAACCCCTCCATTTTATATGCAGGACAATATTGAAATTGATGAAACCTTACGTTTAAAATATCGTTATCTCGACTTACGTCGTCCAGAAATGCAACGAAATTTGATGCTACGTCATCGGGTTACCAAAACGATGCGCGATTTTTTTGATAATAATGGTTTTATGGAAATTGAGACGCCAATGCTAACGAAAAGTACTCCCGAAGGCGCTAGAGATTATTTGGTTCCAAGCCGTGTAAATCCTGGTAAATTTTACGCACTTCCTCAATCTCCACAGATTTTTAAACAACTGTTAATGGTTGCAGGTATGGAACGTTATTTCCAGATCGTACGCTGTTTCCGTGATGAAGATTTGCGGGCCGATCGTCAACCAGAATTTACGCAACTTGATATTGAAATGTCCTTTATTGATCAGGAAGATATCTTAACTATGATGGAAAATATGACGAGTCAATTGTTTAAAGAAGCAATTGGTGCTGATATTGCTACACCGATGGCACGTATTACGTATGAGGATGCTATGAATCGTTATGGTTCTGACAAACCAGATACACGTTTTGATATGGAACTGGTTGACTTGTCGGATGCTGTAAGAGGCTCTAATTTCAAAGTTTTTGAAACAGTGCTTGCTAATGGCGGACAAGTCAAGGGTATTAATGTAAAAGGTCATGCGAATGCACCGCGTCGAGAACTTGATGGTTTGATTGAATATGTGTCAATTTATGGTGCCAAAGGGATGGCGTGGATTGCTTATACGGCAGAAGGTACAAAATCAGCCATTACGAAATTCTTCTCCGAAGATTTATTGGATAATATCGCCAAGACTGCTAAGATTGAAGAAGGCGATTTACTGCTGATTGTTGCTGACAAGCCAAGCATCGTAGCTCAGGCATTAGGAGCACTACGTTTAGAGATGGCACGTCGCTTGAATCTAATTGATGAAAATAAACTTTCTTTTCTCTGGGTTGTTGATTTTCCTATGTTTGAATATGATGAAGAAGAAAAACGTTGGAGCGCTATGCATCATATGTTTACAGCACCACGCGATGAAGATTTACAATATCTTGAGAGCGATCCTGGACGTATTAAAGCAAAAGCATATGATATGGTTCTTAATGGTACCGAAATTGGTGGCGGTAGTATTCGAATTTATAATCGGGCAGTGCAAGAAAGGGTATTTAATGCCATTGGTTTTTCAAAGGAAGAAGCAATCTCTAAATTTGGCTTTATGCTAGAGGCGTTTGAATATGGTACTCCTCCACATGGTGGTATGGCTTTCGGTTTAGATCGTCTGATTATGTTAATGGCAAAACGTTCTTCGATTCGCGATGTCATTGCGTTCCCTAAAACACAAAGTGCTACTGATATCATGAGCCAAGCACCTTCAGAAGTTGCTACTAAGCAATTAAAAGAGTTGTCGATTAAAACGGCTGTCATTGCAAAAACAAAAGCATAAGAAAATTACCATATAAAGTAATTTAATTGGATAAATATACCGTCTGATTATTCTTGCAATTGTCTCGTACTTTTGCTAAGATAGAGATAAGAAGATGATATAAAAAAAGCCCTGCAGTGTACGTATCTTGCCAATATGTTTTGATCCAACATATGTTTTTAGGGAGCTTGTACTCTGATTATGGATTGTATACCTCTTTTGAGGGAACATGAAATAATTAGGAGAGCACCCACCTGCTTCGGCGGGTTCAAAACACTGGCGCCTACGGCATAGTGGGGTTGCGGATGATATAATAAAAACACTAACCTTTGGGTTAGTGTTTTTTTATATGCACCTAGCTTATTATCAAATCTTCTTTATGGCAATCGTCGTAAGGGGTGAGTGGCTTTACGAAGGACGCAAGCCCCAGTCACGGTAGACTAATAATATAGCTGGTAGTCTTATATCATGAGTAAATAAAAAACAGGACAATGAAGTCCTGTTTTTTTAGACAATACCAAGCCATTTCCAGTAAGTAGCACCTAGCAATAGAATGATCAGATAACCGATAATGGTTAAAGGCACACCGGTTTTGATAAAATCTTTAACCTCAAAAGTATCAGTACCATAGGCGATCATATTTTGTGGTGCATTTACAGGGAGGATAAAGCCGAAACTAACGACATACTGAAGAACCATGGTCATACCAATCACGTTAATTCCTTCGGTTTGTACGCTTTGCAAAATACTGATAATAATCGGAATCATGGCAGCGGCAAGAGCGGTAGCGCTGGCAAATCCTAAGTGGATAATAATTAGGAAAGCTGACAGTACGGCAAGGATGGTAAGTGCAGGCAGGGTTTGCAGTCCACACGCTGCGACAATGATTGTCGCTAGCCATGTTGCCGCTTTAGTCGATAAAATCGCTGATCCTAAGCTGATACCTACACCAAAGAGAATGAGAGTACCCCAAGGAATTCTTGCTTGCGCATCTTTCCAGGTCATGATTCCAATTCCAGGTAGTAACATAATAGAAATTGCGGCAATAGTTGTAGAAGAAGTATCAAAAGGATGAATAATTTTTTCGGTTGCCCAGAAGAAAAGAAGAATGAGAGAGATACATAATAATTTCTTTTCATCTGAACGTATCGGTCCAAGATCTTTTATTGCTTTCGCAATGGCTTCTTTACCGCCGACAATTTCATCCACTTCTGGTGGCATCAATTTAAGTAGTAATTTGTATAAAACAAAAGACATAATAACAGCATAAGGAGCTGCGGCAATAAACCAGTCCATCCAGGTAATGGATTTTCCTAACATCTTTTCAATAAAGCCTAATGCAATCATATTTTGAGCTGCCGCTGTTTTAATACCTACATTCCAGATACTATCAGCTTGTGCAGTTGCAATCATCATAATCGCTGCAAAACGACTTTTTTGTTTCACACCAAATGCTACGATAATACCCATTACAATAGGAACCATACAGGAAACTCTAGCAGTAGTACTTGGAACAAAGAAACTTAAGATAAAGCCAACTAGAATAACTCCGGCAAGTACTCGGTTCGTACGGGCTCCTACTTTGGATAGTACGACTAAGGCAATTCGCTTATCAAGTCCAGTATGAGTCATGGCGGCGGCTAAGAATAATGCGCCACCAACTAATGCCAGTGCAGTATTGCTGAAACCACCCAGAGCAAGGGTTAGTGCTTTCGACGTACCCAGGATCGCGGTAGGTTTAGCAGCATCTGGGGAAATTCCTAGTAGAAAAGCCATCAATGCCATAATAACGGCAGCACTGACTGGATAGGAGATGGCTTCTGTCATCCATACGATAACAGAAAATACCAAAATACCTAACATGCGCTGCCCAGCGACTGGTAAGCCAGTCGGAGTGGGTAGAGCAATAATTGCAAATAATGCAAGCAAAGAGATGATTAATCCATAACGCTTTGCAAAAGATTCTTTGGTAGATGGTACTACTGGTACAGTATTTCCCATTCACATTGTCCTCCTTATTTTGTTACTAAAGACATTCCGGCTTCTAGTGCACGTTTGTTGACATCTTCTGTTCCAACTGGTACTCGTGCAAGAACTGCTTTGATAATGGCTTCGGTGCTGACCACGTTTGTCAATGCAACGATTGCTCCTAGCGCTACAATATTAGCAAATAAGGATTTTCCTAAATCTTTTTGGGCAATTTCAGTAATTGGAAAGGAATGTACATTGGTAAAACGTTTTGGTATATCTTTTACAAAGGTAGTGTCAATAATCAATAGTTTATCATCAGGTAAATCTACTGAATATTTATTGAGTGCTTCCTGAGTCATTGCCAATACCAAATCAGGCATTGTTACTTTAGGAAAATGGATGGTTTGATCGGAAATAAGAACTTCAGATTTACTAGAACCACCACGAGCTTCTGGACCATAAGATTGAGACTGGATCGCAAGTTTGCCATCCAAAAGTGCTGCTTCAGCTAAAATAATACCACCGAGGATGAGTCCTTGCCCGCCAGATCCTGAAAGACGCATTTCAAACATATTATTTTCCACCTTTCTGAGCTTTCGCAATGACTAAATCATATTGCTCGGTATATTCTGGTGCGTCTTCTTGATGAAGTACACCGATGATAAATTTATCAGCTAATTGTTCAGGGCTAAGTTTTTTAGCAGCTTCTACAGTAACAGCATAATCACGCTGTGCTTTTAACATATCAGCAGGGCGAGGGATTTTATTTTGACGTCCATAGGAAGTAGGGCACTGGGTAAGGGCTTCGACAAGTGAGAAACCTTTATGCGCAATCGCTTTTGCGATGACATCAGTTAACATTTGGGTATGAAAAGCCGTGGATCGTGCAACAAAAGTAGCTCCAGCGGATTTTGCTAGATCACAGATATCAAAGCTACGTTCTATCGTGCCAAATGGTGCGGTGGATGCTTTGCGATCTATTGGGGTAAGAGGTGAATATTGACCACCTGTCATGCCATAAATATTATTATTATATAACAGCATCGTTACATTAATATTTCGTCTAGCAGCATGAATGAAGTGATTGCCGCCAATCGCCGTAGCATCGCCATCACCCGAGATAACAATAACATTCAGTTCTGGATCAGATAGTTTGATGCCTGTAGCAACAGGAAGTGCACGACCATGAGCCGAATGTACGGTGTCAAAATTTAGATATCCTGATGCACGCGAGGAACAGCCAATACCAGAAACGATAATCGTTTTGTCATGGTCTAAGTTTAATTTATCAATTGCTTTTACCAAGGACATCGTGACGACTCCATGGCCACAGCCCGGACACCAAATATGTGGTAAGTTATGTGAACGATAATATTTTTCGACTAATTTTTGCATGGCTCAGTTACCTCCAGATTGATGATGGCTTGCAACATTTCTTTTGGGGTAATGGCTTCATTGTTATATTTAGCAAGAAGCTCTACTGGAATTTTACCATTTACGGCTTTTTTCACTTCGTCAACCAATTGACCACAGTTCATTTCAGCAACAAGAATCTTGTTGACTTTTGATGCTAATTGAACGATTTGTGCTTCTGCAAAAGGCCAAATCGTAATCGGCCGGAACATCCCAACTTTAATTCCTTGCTCACGAGCCATATCGATCGCGGCATAGGCAGTTCTAGCTGTTCCGCCATAAGCAACAATTGCTATATCAGCATCTTCAAGACGATATTCTTCATACATCATAATATCATCAAGATGATCCGTAATTTTCGCATTCAGACGATCCATCAACAATTTGGTCGCATTTGGCGAACCATCAGGAAATCCTGTTTCATTGTGGATTAGACCTGTTACATGCCAATGATAACCTGTACCGAATGTAGCCATTGGAGGTACTCCATCAGCATCTACATCATGGTATGGTTTATAACCTTCCTTAGGGACAGTAGGTTTTTTACGCTCTGGTTTCACAATCTCATCATAAGAGTCTGGTAACTCAATGCGTTCACGCATATGACCAATAATTTCATCCATTAATAAAATGACTGGCATGCGGTATTTTTCAGAGAGCTCATATGCTTTTATAGTAAGTGTAAAACATTCAGGAACACTAGCTGGTGTTAAGGCAATAATCGGATGATCGCCATGAGTTCCCCAGCGAGCTTGCATAATATCTCCTTGAGATGGTGAGGTAGGTTGTCCAGTACTAGGACCTACACGTTGAACAGTGGCTAATACTAAAGGAATTTCGGTAACGATGGCATAACCAAGTAATTCTTGCTTTAGTGAAAATCCTGGTCCACTAGTAGCGGTCATTACTTTTTTACCAGTGAGAGATGCACCAATGACTGCGCCAATTCCTGCAATTTCATCTTCCATTTGTATAAACTTTCCACCGACTTGTGGCAGTCGTTTTGCCATGATTTCAGCGATTTCGGTTGAGGGTGTAATCGGATAACCGCCAAAGAATTTTACGCCTGCGGCAAGAGCGCCTTCTGCGCATGCTTGGTTACCTTGCATAAGTACAACTTTAGACACGTAATATTCACTCCTTTATTTTTCCACAAAAATAGCATAGTCTGGACAACGCATTTCACATTGACCACATTTTATGCATGCGGATTCATTTACTATTGTTATTTTTCCAACTTCGTCTAGAGCTAGTACTTTCTTAGGACAAAATTCCACGCAAATTCCACAGCCTTTACAACGGCTGATTATTGTTACAAGAGCCATAGTTTCACCTCCTATACTGGTACAGTGTTTTAGTCAACAACATTATTATTATACCTTTATTTTAATTGCTTTTGTCACAAAATAATATAAAAATGATATGAATACATAAAACAGTTACTAAATTATGAAAATTGTAGACGAATTATCTTCTATTTTTTCTAAATTTATGAAATAAAAGGTGATAATAGGTAAAACTGAAATTGACAAGATATTAGAGCAATGCTATGATAAATGTATATTTATTTGTGGTAGCGACCCTCCTTATCTCTTTAGGGAGGGTTTTCTAATGTATTTTTGTCGTTATGCGCTTTATTATATATGTTAGGAGCAAAAAATTGATTACTAAAAATGAACAAAATTCAATAAAGAAAAAAGCTATTTTAGTTGTTAGTTTTGGTACTACTTATTTGGATACATTGAAATTAGCTATCGAAGGCACAGTAAATAAAATCCAAGTAGCTTTTTCAGAGTATGAGGTTCGCCAGGCATTTACATCCCGTATTGTGATTAAAAAATTATCTGAGCGAGGGATTCAGATGGATACCGAAATACAAGCACTCGAAAGGCTACAAGCAGATGGATATCAAGAAGTGTATATTCAACCATTGCATGTGGTAGCGGGGGAAGAATATGACAAGGTAAAAAGGATGGTTGTACATTACCTCCATGCAAAAGAAAATGCATTGAAACAAATTGGGATTGGACGCCCGCTTCTTTATTATATGGGACAAGAGGGAAAAACCGATGATTATCAAGCGGCTATTGATGCCATTCGGACGCAATTGCCGATACTTGGAGAAGACGATGCGGTTGTGCTCATGGGGCATGGCGGGCTACATTCTTCACACGCGGCGTATGCGGTAATGCAACTAAAGTTAGAGGATGCAGGGCTAACTAATATTTTTGTTTATACCGTTGAAGGATATCCGGCTTTAGATCGAGTGATAGAAAAAATGAAAAAAAAGAATGTGAAGAATGTACTATTGATGCCATTTATGTTAGTTGCAGGCGACCACGCTACTAAAGATATGATTGGTGATACGGAAAAGTCCGCTAAAACACAGTTGCTTGATGCAGGGTTTAAAGTGGATGCCTATCTTCATGGATTAGGTGAAAATGCGGTCGTCCAAGATATTTATGCCCAACATCTAAAAGATATAATAGAACAATCCGAGAGTGAAAGATTCATTTAAATTGATTTGGCATATATTTTACCGAATTCGTGTAATATTATGAAATATAGATGGTAATTTGAGATATTTGATGATACGATATTCTAATGCCAATTCGTAACATCATAAATCTAATATGAGTTGAGAGGTCAATAATATGAAATCAAAAAATAGAAAAGTACTGATTGTTTCTGCCTCAATTGGGGCTGGGCATAACCAAGTAGCTATGGCGATAAAAGTAGCTTGGGAAATGAAATGTCCTGTAGATCAAGTACATATTGTCGATTTTATGGATAGTGATAATTCTTATCTCAATTATTTACTAAAAGAAACGTATTTGAAAATGATTACCGTTTCACCGGATTTATATAAAAATTTATATTACTGGACGCAAGGGTCTTATGGAATGAAAGTACAGACTCTTCTTTCTTGGATCATGCAAAAAAGTATGGAAAAGCTGATTGAACAATATCAACCAGATGTTATTATTTGTACACATCCATTTCCTTGTGGTGCTGCTGCCTATTTAAAGCGTAAAGAAAAGATGAACGTGCCACTTGTAGGTATTATCACTGATTTTGGCATCCATCAAATGTGGATGTACCCAGAAATTGATCAATATATAGTGGCTACTACGGAAATGAAAAGTGAATTGATTGACCAGGGAATCCCGCCCAGTCTAATTCACGAAACGGGGATACCGATCCATCCCTGTTTTGCTTCTTCTAGTAATGCTGATGACTTATCACAGCTACTAAACTTAGATACAACGCAGCCAATTTTGCTATTGATGGGTGGTGGACTAGGGCTGGGGTCGATACGAGATTTATTGATTCATCTAGACCATAGTTCCTTTCCACTACAAATTATTGCTGTCACGGGAAGCAATAGTGAATTGCGTGAGGACCTAGAAGTGATGGCAATGCAATCTGTTCACACTATGCATATATTTGGTAATACAAGGCATATTCGAGAATTGATGCAGCTTTCCGATATATTGATTACCAAGCCAGGAGCAGTAACAATTTGTGAGGCGCTAGCAATGGAATTACCAATGTTGTTTTTTGAACCGATACCAGGACAAGAAGTGGATAATGCAGCATATATTGTCAATCGAGGGGCAGCGCGTTGGATCAGCAATTGTAAAATATCTTCACTCGATAGTAGAAATGCAATAGAAAATCAAATTAGTAGGTTATTTGGCAATCGAAATGAACTGGTCACGATGCAAGCCGCTGCTAGGCTCATTCGTCAACCACAATCGGCTTATGATGCAGTTCAGATCATTAGTCAATTGGCAAATGAATATATACGAACACAGAATGGGGCTCCGCCGACAATGGCTGGAGAAAAATATATGATGGGTATGCTTGGCAGGGTTAAATTTTTTTAAAATAGAGGTTGCAGGGAAAAGGGGACTTGCTGATGGATCTTTTTGAATACCAAGCGGATCAGACAATGAAAAATAAACCTCTCGCAGAGAGGATGAGACCCAGAACGCTCGATGAGTTTGTGGGGCAAGAGCACTTACTTGGAAAGGAAAGACTGCTGTATAAGCTGATTGCATCGGACCAAGTGCAATCGATGATTCTTCAAGTTCCACCGGCAACTGGTAAGACTAGCCTAGCATCCATCATC
>CAXYVG010000038.1:0-32574 GCA_964292325.1 uncultured bacterium
AGCAATGAAATGAATATTTCTATCGTTACTGGAAATTAGATGCGAAACCTCTGGCTAATAATTATCTGTTTTGTAGTATTTTATTAAAAAAATTCCATAAAAATACACCGCCCTACCAATAAACATGAGACGGTGCTTTACATTTTTTATGGCAAATTATGAAACATTGTCACTAATAGGCCTATAGTGACAATACCAATACCTATTAATCCACATAAAACTAACATATTTATACCTCCTCATAGCATAGATAAATACATTATATGCAATTGGTAACGCTTATATGATGGTTTATTATAATAGAAAAATTATTACGATATACTGTAAATTAAAAAAAGGTGGTTATTATATGAACGGAACACTCTTGCGAACAATAGCTTTTGTTATTTCATTTCTAGTAACTGGTAAAATAATGTCTTTTATTCCTCTTAACCCCGATCTTTTCTTGATTGAATTTGTGGTACTTTTTTCGCTTTTAACATTCATATTTATAAAAGTTTGCGATATAATTACAAAAAAATAATGTAAATAGCCTTAGTTTGAAATTTATCGGACTAAGGCTATTTCATTTCTTATATATATTTACGCATATGTCCCAAAGCGGCTTTTTCCAAGCGGGAAACTTGCGCCTGAGAGATACCAATCTCATCAGCAACTTCCATTTGTGTTTTCCCTTCGAAGAAGCGTAAATTTAGTATATGTTTTTCTCGATCGCTCAATTTATATAATGCATCTTTAATAGCCACACCTTCTAACCAATTAAAATCCAAATGTTTATCATCGCTAATTTGATCCATCACAAAAATAGGATCTCCACCATCATGATAAATAGGTTCAAACAACGATATTGGTTCTTGAATCGCATCAAGGGCAAATACAATTTCTTCGCGCTCCATTTTGAGTTCATCAGCAATTTCACTAATAGATGGCTCTCTAGAATGCCTACATACAAGGGAATCTCTAACCTGCAATGCTTTATAGGCAACATCACGCATAGATCGGCTAACCCTGATCGGATTATTATCTCGTAAATATCGCCGTATCTCTCCTATAATCATCGGTACCGCATAAGTAGAAAACTTAACATTTTGTGCAAGATCAAAATTATCAATGGCTTTCATCAGTCCGATACAACCAACCTGAAATAAATCATCAACATATTCACCACGATTATTAAATCTTTGAATCACACTCAATACCAATCGCAAATTCCCATATATCAGTTGTTCTCGTACGGATAACTCACCATTTTGTAAAACAACAAATAATTCACGCATTTTAGTTGCGGAAAGCACCGGGAGTTTTGCTGTATTAACACCACAAATTTCTACCTTATTGATGATCACCATAACGCCTCCCATAAGTTCCCATAATCATGAAACACGATTACCGTACATGAGCATTATTACCATGGTGAGTCTATTTTATTCATCATCCACTGCAAGGATCAGCTCATAAAAAGGCACTTTTTGTAAAATAAACATCTGAAAAAATACCGAGTTCTTCTTGCCCCCTTGTATCTCCAGCAACAAAAAAAAATGCGATAAGATTATATTTTTTTCAAATTGTCATCTGATCAAATGCTACTCTCCTATTAGAAAACGAAAAAAACAGTTCAGACTTTTAAAGCAAAAGTCTGAACTGTTTTTTTAATTACGATCTTTGAATCATACTCAGTTTTAGTTATCAAGAATTAAATCCAATTCATCATGAGCAATACGCCTCATATTTTCTTCATGTCTTTCTATTTCGCGATTTTGGCGTTCCTGCCATTCACGGTTACTCTCATGTGGGCGGTGTCTCATTTCATGTCCATGACGTTCCCGTTCTACGTGTTCCCTTCCCTGTCTGTCGTGATGACCATGGCGATCATCTTGTTGCTGGATGGATTGAATATGTAGAGGTGAAGCTTCGATTGCCGATGTACCTAAACCGATTTGCATCATACCTATCATTGAAAAAACTGCTACACTTTTGATTATATTTTTCACAAAAATTCACTCCCTTTATTTTCTATTTCAATTATAGCATGAGAATGTGACAAAAGTATGACGAATTGGTAATTAACCCATTTTTATCATGTCTTTTTTCATCTTTTTTAATATCCGCTTTTCCAATCGTGATATATAAGATTGCGATATACCGAGCATATCAGCTACAGTCTTTTGTGTACGCTCTAATCCATCATCATTTAAACCAAATCTAAGCTCCATAATGCGACGTTCTCTACCACATAATTTACTCATCGCAGTATGTAGTAGAACCTTGTCGACTTCCTCTTCTACTGATTTATAAATAATATCATTTTCCGTACCTAATACATCCGATAGTAGTAGTTCATTGCCATCCCAATCAATATTAAGAGGTTCATCAAAAGATACCTCTGAGCGGGTTTTATTATTGCGACGTAGATACATTAGAATTTCATTTTCGATACATCTTGATGCATAAGTAGCAAGCTTAATGCGTTTCACTGGATCAAAAGTATTAACAGCCTTAATAAGACCAATTGTGCCTATACTAACTAAATCTTCAATCCCAACGCCAGTATTTTCAAATTTACGAGCAATGTATACCACTAAACGTAAATTTCTTTCAATAAATATGCTTTTTACCGTATTATCACCATCTTGCAAACGAGTCAATAAAAACATTTCCTCATCATTACTTAAAGGAGGCGGTAATACTTCTGTACTGCCAACATAAAAAACCTCCTGATATTTTAATAATCGTAACATTTGCAAAATAGCAATCATCTTCAATTTGATCGTTAGCGTAATCATCTGCCATTTCATACACATATGCCTACCTCCTCTTTTTTACTTAGTTCATTGACTATCTGAGGATGTAACAACGCATTATAAGCTCTATCCCCTGATAAAAAGCCACTGTAAATTGCAATCACTGCATCAGTGACATCAATACTGTCATGTTTACTCCATACCACTATATGATCCATACGAAAAGCCAATAACATACTCTCACTACCAATCCCATGATACGGAATGACTTGTATCCGTGATATCCACTCCAAATCTTCACATTTTTCCAAATTAGCAATCCAACTACTCGGCGTATTGTTTTGTAAAAATTCAACTACCTGCTGACTTACAATTGACTCTATCGCATGTTGATTTACGATGATGACAGGCTTATGACCCACTACCGTATATAATCCATTACCTGTATCAAGCATCGCAGTCAGTTCAATCATCTGCCCCTTATAGATAAGCCTTATCTGATATAAGTTTTGCTCAAGAGTAGCACGCGATAACAATCTGCGTAAAACAGTCATAATCAAAAACACACCTAGCAAACTTCCCCAAAGCAGATTTTCCCAAGATAGATTCTTCATCACGATCTCACAACTCCCAAAATCATTACTAGTTTGCCAAAAATATAACCAACCAGCTACAGCCCCACCTAACGTAAAGGCTATCACATAAAAAAAAGTCATAAGCAAAAGTAGTTTACGTCTCGGTTGCAAGCCAAAAGCGGATAAAACTAGTAGGACCGAAATCAGAATTTTATATACTGGTTGCTGAATGATCATCATACTTGGCAACATACTCACCAAAACGTAACCACTCCCAATCGTTGCAACAAATAGAATACGCCACAAATTATAGTTCACACCTGTCGTGATGGCTGTTAATAATAAAATCGTACTATTCATTATGATATTGATAATAAAAAGGATATCCGCATATACATACATAATCATACCCTGCCTATCGATTGTTATAGCCAAGTCCCTAGTATGCTTTTCATCGAACTCTAGTATCGGATTGCATAAGGTATTCCTATTATACCAAATAGTTTTTTCATATTTTGTAAATATATGGTAGTGTTATACAAAAATCATCTTCCAAAAAAATACAAAAAAAGCCTATGAAAACATATGTTTTCATAGGCTTTTTCCTCAAATAACCAAAAATTTTATCTTCTCATCCATGCAGGTATATCTAAATCTCTAACCTTAAACGGTTCGATCGTTGAGTTTGGAGCTACACTTTCACTTTTACCTGTCTGGATATTAAGAGGTCTGCCATCAAATCCAGTAGCAATTACAGTAACACGTACTTCATCTTGAAATTGTTCATCAATAACGGCACCGAATATAATATTTGCTTCTGGATCAACAGCATCCGAAATAATCGCGGCTGCCTCATTGACTTCTAACAAACCTAGGCTTGGGCCACCAGTAATATTTAAAAGAACACCTCTAGCACCTTCAATGGATGTTTCTAATAATGGACTTTTAATCGCAGCCTCAGCCGCCGTAACAGCCCGATTATCACCCGATCCATAACCAATTCCCATTAATGCAGATCCTGTATCTGTCATAATGGTCTTAACATCAGCAAAGTCCAAATTAATTAATCCTGGTACTGCAATCAAATCAGAAATGCCTTGTACACCTTGCCTTAGTACATCATCCGCAATTCGAAAAGCATCCATCATAGATGTACGTTTATCAGCAACTTGTAGCAAGCGATCATTCGGTATCGTAATGAGAGTATCTACTTTCTCTTTTAATTTAGTAGTTCCAGTTTCGGCCTGTCCTTGGCGTCTACGTCCTTCAAAGGAGAAAGGTTTGGTAACAACACCAACTGTTAATGCTCCTATTTCTTTCGCACATTCAGCAACAACAGGAGCTGCCCCTGTCCCAGTTCCGCCTCCCATTCCAGCCGTAACAAATACCATATCAGCACCTTGTAGTGCTTTAATTATTTCATCACGGCTTTCCTGAGCCGCTTTTTCTCCAATTTCGGGATTTGCTCCTGCACCAAGTCCTTTGGTCAGTTTTTCACCTATTTGAATCCGGTAAGGAGCTTGAGAATGCATCAATGCTTGGGCATCCGTATTGACAGATATAAACTCAACACCACTAAGTCCAGCAGCAATCATACGATTGACAGCATTATTACCACCACCACCAACACCTATAACTTTTATTGCAGCAAATCGATCCAAATCCATATCTAATTCAAGCATGGGAAAATTCCTCCTTGTTTATTACAATATTTAACGATTCATGATTTTTTTAAATTTACATAATAAAGAGTGCCAAATACCATCATTCACTTGAATATCTGGTAGATGATTCACCGCATATGTCAGTACTCCATAACAAGCAGTATTCATTGGCGAAGCATATTCCGGTTGCAATTCTTTGGGAATAACAACCCCAATGGGTATACCAAATAATTTTTCTATACTATCGCTAAAACTTGGCATAGCTCCACAACCACCGGTTATAAAAATCTTTTCAATATTATGTTCCATTGTAGAAGATTTTAAATAATCATGTATCAAATAAACAATTTCCTCTATTCGACTCTCTACTATATCATATAGAAAATCATAGGAAATTTCTTTATCGGTTGTTCCATAATCATTACAATCTAACATAATATTCTGTCCACGTAAATTTTTGCCCAGTTTTGCGTAATACTTTTTAATTTCTTCAGCATGGTTAAAACTAATACCAAGACCTTTCATTATATCACTAGTGATATAATCTCCACCTAACGGCAGTGACACTGCTAGATCGAGCTGCATACCACGATATAACACTAAGTCTGTTGTTCCTGCGCCAATATCCATAAATAGAGTTTTCTTCTCTTCTATGGACGATAACACTTGCGTAGTAATCATTGAATTCGCCACTACACCAAGAACATGGATTCCTACATTTTCCACGGCCTCCACCAATCGATTCAATGTTGCTTTAAGCATTGTTACAATTTGTACTTCCACTTCTAGTCGAGCACACTTTTGATGTAATGGAATATTTACTTGCCTCTGCTTATCAACAAGAAAGCTTTTCGGTAAAATATGTAGAACTTCATAATCATCCGATACACTTGCTACTATAGCCGCCTGATATACACGCTCAATATCTTCATAGGTAACCGCAGCTGTAGATAATGGCGCAATACTACCAGTGCTACTTATAAAATGAATATCTGTACCACCGATACCAATATAAGCATCTTTAACTGAAATATTCGTAGCCATAATGGCACATTCAACAGCCTGACTAATTGACATAGCCAGTGCCTCTACATCCGTAATAGCACCTTTCACAAAACCCGCTGTTGGCATAGTGCCATTCCCTGCCACTAAAATATTCCGATTTACCCCCATTGCGCCGATAAATACCTTGGTATTCATCGTCCCAACATCAATTCCTAAGATATGCCTGTTATCCATGTCTACCCTCACACAGTAAAATTATAATTCTTCCATATATTTCAACGCTTTTTCAGAATTTCCTTTTTTTTATTCTAATAAAAATACATATATCCTAATAAGATGTATCAAAAGTCCTATACATTCTGAAAAAATAAGAAATTTTTATTATTTTTTTAAAAAATACCGACGCATAATTGCTAAATTTTGAAAGATTCGTAAGCCAAAAGCTAATAAGGACACATAATACAAATCAATACCCAATCGATCCCCAACATATACCAATCCCGCAGCCATTAATGCGTTTGTAAAAAATCCAGTAATAAATACTGTATTATCAAACTTTTCTTCTGCTCCCGCTCTGAGCCCACCAAAAACGGAGTCCAATGAAGCAAGTAATGCAACTGACATAAATTTAGCATATTCAACGGGTATTGTTAATGGAAAGAAAGCACCAATAATAAGACCGACTATCAATCCAATCAGCGGCAAAACCATTATTTATCACCTTCCTTTGCTGGTTTACCATATTCAAAACGGAAGGTTCCCTTATAGGCAGGAATTTGCACCAAATCTTGTTTTTTTACAGATACTTGAATACCCCAAAATTGCAATGTTTCGATCACGCCGCCTCTCATTTTAAGAGAATTTTCTAGTGTCTGCGGTTCACCAATGACTCTTATCTCATACGGAGGCGAATAACGAGTATTATTTACCGATAGAGTTGGACCAGCACAACGAATTTCTGAAGTAGCAATTAAACGTTGCTCATTAATAGAAATAGCCTCTGCACCAGCTGCCCATAATTCGTTAATCACTTTCAAAATATCTTCATCATGTATTAAATATAAGTTCGGATTGTCGCCTACTTTCGCTGTTCTCTTACTATCATCAACCGTTATCGTAAGTCCCTTCCCTTCTAATGCAACTACACCAGCACCCATTCTAACATTTTCGGCTCCTTTTGCGATGGACTCGTTCTCTGGTGTCTGACGTAATTCATGAATCTGTTTTAATAACATATCACGTTCCTTTTCCGTCTGACTCAAACGTTGCGATAAATCTTCAATACGTTGAAATGGAATACTTGACCTAATATCTTGCGTTGTACGAAATTGCACTGCCAACATAAACCCTAGTACAATACAGACTAAGGCAATAGCGGCCTGTCCCTGTCGAATCGGTAACAACTTTTTTCGCTCCCTTCTTTGATAAACAATTGTATTACTTAAATTTTATCACTGGTGATGAAAAATTAAGATCAACATATTCAACCATCATCTTTTTCTCACCAAATTCATGCAATACCTCATTTGTTAATTTCGCTTTTTGCGGTAATTCCTCATAATTACCTAAACGAATATGCACCGAATGGGCAGTATATGCACTAATTTGCTCTGGTACCTTCAGATTAATTTCAGATAATTGATTTAGAGAAGTTTCATCTAGCAATGACAAATAATTTACAATATTTGCAATTACCGGATTTTGAATTTTATCACCAACATACTCCGTATCTAGCCTTATACCAGTAATCATTGGTACATTGATTTGCTTAATATTTTTTAAAACAGCCAATACTACCCCTTCCTTATCAAGCTCTATAAATCCATAACTACTAGCAATATAAGCCACCGGCTTACGCTCTGTTATATGAATCATAAGGGTTGTAGGAAAGTGTCTTGCTACATCGACTTCAGCAATTCTTAAATCACTTTGTAAGCGCATTTTTATCGTATCCGTATTTAAACTAAAGATGTTGATCGGCTGTGGAATATCAGCAATTCGGTATATATCTTCAACCAATATATACTTATTGCCTTCCACTACCACTGCTCCTACCGTAAAATAAGAAGATTTAATAAATAATAGTCCAGCAATCAACAAGGCAAGAGCCAAGAATAGTCCAATAAACCCCTTAGTGGATATAGACGGTTTATCTTTAGGTGTATATTGAAATGGTTCCAGACTGATCACGCAATCACTCCCTGAATCTAGTAAATAAAACTATAAGATTAATCATACAACAAATATAGCCCTATATACAATAGAAAAATTAGACAGCATCCATTGATGCTGTCTAGAGCTCCGTAAAATGCCAACAAAATTAAAGAATTTTTATTATCATTCTACCATATGCAATAAACGCTCACATAAATCAGCAAATGCTATTCCAGCCGCAGCCGCAGCTTTAGGTACTAAACTTGTTGCAGTCATACCCGGTATCGTATTTACCTCAAGTACATAAGGATTATTATCTTTATCAAGCATAAAATCTACTCTAGCAATGCCACAGCATCCAAGTTTGGCAAACGCTTCTACCGCAACTTGTTGCATGATAGTAGCTACACTTTCAGGCAACCTCGCTGGTACAATATACTCGGTAGCACCTTTCGTATATTTGGAATGATAATCATACCGTCCTGAATTCGGTACGATCTCAACGATAGGCAAAGCCTCTGGCGCATCACTACCCCAAACAGCTACCGTAAATTCTCTACCCGTTATAAATTCTTCAACCAAAATCGTATCACTATACATAAAGGCCTGATCAATTGCTTGTGACAAATCACTACTTTTCTCAACAATCACTACGCCAATACTTGATCCTTGCGATGCAGATTTTACAACTACTGGGATCGTATATTCGGCTATTATTTCTGCCACTAAATCACGCTTTCTATCGGCTTTGGCAAACAGACAGGAACGTGGCGTTGGAATATTGGCTGATAAAAAAATTCGTTTCGATATTCCTTTATCCATTGCCATTGCACTAGCCAATACCCCTGATCCGGTATAGGGAATACCTAACAGTTCGAGGGCTCCTTGCATCATTCCATCTTCACCATATAAACCATGAATGGCATTAAAAACAATGTCGATGTTGGCTTCTTTTAATTGTTCGACAAATCGTGCAGGTTCAAGATCAATCCCTACTGCATGATATCCTTTGTCTTGAAGAGCTGCTAAAATTGCTGCCCCAGTATTTAGAGAAACCTCTCTCTCTTTCGATGGTCCCCCCATTACCACTGCGACTTTTTTCTCTTTCACAGTATAATCCTCCTAGTCCTCCATTTTGTTTCGCGAAATATTAGCACCTAAACTTTGTAGTTTTTCTTCTAATCTTTCATAACCTCGATCAATATGATATACATTTTCTATTTCCGAAATGCCTTCTGCCGCTAAAGCTGCAAGCACTAATGCTCCACCAGCCCTTAGGTCAGTTGCAGCAACAATGGCTCCTGTTAGTTTAGACATACCACGAATAATGGCAGTACGACCTTCCACTTTAATTTTAGCCCCCATACGTATCAGTTCATTGACATGCTTAAAACGATTTTCAAAGATAGTTTCTGTTATAATACTGGTACCGTTAGCGATCGCAAGTAACGATAACATCGGTGCCTGCAAATCTGTTGGAAAACCAGGAAAAGGTAGCGTCTTAATATCAACACCCCGTAACTCACTTGCTTTGATGCGAACGCACCGATTGCCAATACTAATACGTGCACCAACATCCTGTAATTTATCAATTACTGAAAACAGCTGTTCTGCTAACACATTTTCGACTACAAGGTCACCACGCGTAATGGCTCCTGCAATCAGAAAGGTGCCAGCCTGAATACGATCTGCCATAACAGTATGCTCAGCAGGTACAAGCTTATTACTACCATAAATCTGAATGGTATCCGTACCTGCCCCTGCAATATCAGCTCCCATTTTATTTAAAAACGTTTGTAAATCAACGATCTCAGGTTCACGAGCAGCATTTCGAATAATGGTTAAGCCGCTAGCTAGTACAGAAGCCATCATGGCATTTTCAGTGGCCCCAACACTCGGATAATCAAAATTGATTTCATCACCAATAAGCTGATCAGCACTTGCCTCAATAAAGCCAAAGCCTTCCGTTACGCGAGCCCCTATTTTCTCCAATGCCTTAACATGTAAATCAATGGGTCTTGGTCCAATGGCACAACCACCGGGATAAGACAACTTGACTTTATGAAACTTACCTAATAACGGTCCCATTAGAAAAACAGAAGCTCGCATTTCTCGCATCAAATGCTCAGGTATGTCTACTTCTTTTATATTGGTTGTATCAATCAGTAATGTACTATTTTCTCTAGTAATCTTCGCTCCTAGCAATGTTAAAATATCTTCCATTACAGTTATATCACGCAAATGAGGGATATCATGAATAACACTTACACCAGAACACAATAACGTTGCAGCCATAATGGGCAAAATAGCATTTTTAGCTCCGCTTACTCTAATTGTACCATTTAGTCGTACTTCTCCCCTGACGATAAATTTCTCCATCGTCTCCCCTCCTAGAAAAGTACAATCACCCTATAACACTCTCTTTATAAAAATACTACTGGTTGTTCACTAATATTTCTACAAGTTCTTCACCTGTAGCATAAATATTTCCCGCTCCCATAGTCATCACTAAATCACCTGGTTCAACAATTTCACTAAGATAACGAGCGATTTTATTTCGATCAGGGATATAGATGGCTTGCATATTCGTTTGGCGCTGCACTTCTTCTTTCAAAAGTTCACCAGTAATGCCTGGAATAGGCTTCTCACCAGCCGCATATACATCCGTCATAATTAGTAAATCAGTTGGCGAGAAAGCACGACCAAATTCCTCTCGCAAAAATTGAGTCCGTGAATAACGATGAGGTTGAAAGACACAAATAAGTCTCTTCGGTTCTGTCTGACGTGCTGCCAATAAAGTCGTAGTAATTTCAGTAGGATGATGAGCATAATCATCAATAATCCAAACACCGTTAATACGTGCCTTTGTTTGAAAGCGACGCTTCGCTCCCTGAAAATAAGACAATCCCTCAACAATTTGGGCGAAAGTAAGACCAACCTGTAAACCAACAATCACACTAGCTAACGAATTCGCTACATTATGACGCCCAGGAACATTGAGTTTTACAGTACCTAACAACTCATTTTTATGGTAAAGGTCATATGTTGTAATAGCACCTGACGTCTGAATGTTACGTGCTGTATAATCCGCATCATGATCAATGGCATATGAAATATAAGGCCGTTCTATACTAGAAATTAAATTACGAATATGATGATTATCAAAACATAAAATAGCTACCCCTGTATCGACCGGTAATTTATGTAAAAACTTTTTGAAGGTATGCAAAATATTGTCCATCGTTTTATAAAAATCCATATGATCATTTTCAATATTCGTAACAACAGCAATATGAGGAGAAAATTTCAAAAAGGACCCATCACTCTCATCAGCCTCAGCTACTAAATACTTACTAGCTCCAAGCTTTGCATTACCTTTTAAATAATCCACCTCACCGCCAATAATGACGGTCGGATCGACCCCTGCATGTTCAAGCATAACAGCAATCATAGAGGTAGTAGTCGTCTTACCATGAGCGCCTGCTACAGCAATCCCGTGATATTTTTCCATTAAATATGCAATGATATCAGCACGATGAAAAACAGGAATACCAGTATCCCGTGCCTGTTTTACTTCTGGATTGGTATCGGAAGAAATGGCAGTCGATACAACAATTGCCTCAACACCATCAACATGTTGACTATCATGTCCAATAAATATAGTAGCTCCGAGTTTTTCTAATTTAGTGGTTGTTTCAGATATAGTAAGATCAGAGCCACTTACAGTATACCCCATCTCCAATAACACTTTTGCAATTGCACTCATGCCAGCACCACCTATGCCAACAAAGTGAATCTTTTTAATATTTTTCAGCAAAAATTTTTCTCCCCTTTCTTGCCACCCCTTTTACCAATCTGCTCTTATGTGTGTTTTATTGTATGCAGTGATTCCAAGGAGTGTTACAACATTGCTTTATTTTACGGAACCATAAAGTATAACATTTCTTGCTTCCAAATAAGAACGACTAAGGCTTCGACCGTCGTCTGAGGACTTGGTCGAAACCAAGTCTTTTCTTATCTTGTACTTCATCTACTAATAGTAAGAGCCATGTCCGCAATACTATGCGCAGCCTCTGGACGACCTATTTTTTTACTAGCAACCGCCATAGCAGCTAACCGCTCTGGATTATTGACTAGCTCATTGATTACTTCAATCAATCTAGCTCCATTTAGTTCGGCATCACGAATCACTTCAGCAGCCCCTTGCTTTTCCATTACTCTAGCATTGAACTCCTGGTGATTTTCAGCAGCAAACGGGTAAGGAACTAAAATAGACGCAATTCCCCGAGCTGTTAATTCAGCTAGTCCAATCGCACCTGCTCTAAATACTGCAATATCAGCTACAGCTAACGCTTGAGGCATATTATATAAATAAGGTTTGATGATAATATTGCCAGCCTTAGTTATATCTATACAAGATTGCTTAAGATTTCCAACTATGTCATTATACTCGCTTTGTCCAGTAACATGCAAGAGTTGTATATCCTTTCTTCCAGCAAAATGCCGATGAACTTCTATCATCGCCCGATTAATACTACGGGCCCCTCTACTACCACCAGATATCAAAATAGTTCGTTTATCCGGATCAAGACCTAGAGCAAGAATACCCTCTTCCCTAGTAGCGGTCATTACTTCTTGGCGTATCGGATTTCCACTGACAAATACCTTATTTTGATCCGCAAAGAATGTACTTGCCTCTTCATACCCTACTGCTATTTTATTAACAAATCGCGATAAAATTTTATTAGTAATACCAGGAATTACATTTTGTTCTTGAATCATCGTAGGAACTTTCAGGAGACTAGCGGCCAATAAAACAGGTCCACATACATACCCTCCTGTTCCAATGACAATATCCGGTTTAAACTTACGAATAATCCGCCTCGACTTCCATACACTTCCAACCGTTTTTGTAATCGTATGGACATTTTTCATTGATAGACGTCGTTCAAAACCACGCACCTCAATCGTCTGAAAGGCAAAACCTTCTTTTGGAATAATATCAGCTTCTAGTCCATGCTCAGTGCCAATAAATAACACTTCACAATCTTTCACCTGTTGCTGTATTGCTTTAAGTATCGTAATAGCGGGGTAAATGTGTCCACCTGTTCCCCCGCCGGACATGATAATGCGCATCTGACAGTTACCCCCTTCCTATATTCATTCATTATGATTGATATATCTTGATATATTTAGTAAAATACCGACTCCAGCTAACATAAAAATCAGTGCCGAACCACCAAAACTAATAAAAGGTAATGGTATCCCAGTCACTGGCATAGAAGCAGTTACTACAGCAATATTCATCAGCGCTTGTATCATAATCATCGTAGTGAGACCAGCAGCTAATAGACTACCATAAATATCCGGTGCAGAAATTGCTATTTTATAACCACGCCAAGCAAATAGAAAAAATAATACAATGACGGTTATGGTACCGATAAATCCTAACTCTTCTCCCAAAATAGCAAAAATAAAATCCGTATGTGGTTCTGGTAAATATAAAAATTTTTCTCGACTGCGCCCAAGACCCACACCAAATAATCCTCCTGAGCCAAGAGCATAAAGCGATTGAATAATATGATACCCTGTATCTAAAGGATCAGCCCAAGGATTACTAAATGCCAACAATCGCTTCAGACGATAAGGTTCCAAAATGATTGCAGCGATAATCCCCACTACACCAACAAGACCAAGAGATGTTAGATGCGATAATTTTGCCCCTGCAGTAAAAAGCAAAATAAAAATCGTTCCACCAATGGCCAAAGCCGTACCAAGATCAGGTTCTTTTAAAATCAAACCAAAAACTAATAATAAAACCAGAAGCTGCGGAACAAGGCCCTTTGTAAAATTAGTGATTTTTTCTTGCTGAGAAGCTAAACTAGCTGAGCAAAATAATACCATACTTAATTTTGCAATTTCTGATGGTTGTAAATATAAAGAACCAAATCCTAACCAACGCCTAGCACCATTGACCACTTTCCCTAGCCCTGGAACAAGTACCAAAATCAAAAGCACTATCGTGGCAATTAACACCGGCGTACCAAGTCTACGCCATACATGATAATCAACATTAAGCGTGAAGAACATTGCTGTAATTCCAAGTGCAACCCAAATAATTTGGCGTTTTAAAAAATAGTAACTGTCATTAAAGTTAACATAGGCTGAGACCGCGCTTGAACTATATACCATTACAACACCAATACTGAGCAATGCAATAATAGTAAAGAAAATACTCATATCCAGCGACTTAGGTCTTACCGCCAAAGTAACTCCCTCCCAACATTACAATTGGTTTACTAACCTTTTAAACACTGTCCCACGTTCTTCGTAACTAGTAAACATATCATAACTAGCGCAAGCGGGAGATAGTAATACCACTTGCGGACTAGTAGCCAACTGATGAGCTAGTTTGACAGCATCCTCTAAGCTAGCTACCTCATGAATATTACAGATGTCATGTTCATGAGCTGCCGCTTTAAAACGAGCCGCTGCCTCACCGAGTAAAATGAAGTGATCCACTCGCTCTTTAATGAGTTGCATAAAACTCGTTAAATCCGTATTTTTATCCCGCCCACCAGCAATCAAAATGATATTTTTAGGAAAAGACTCTAAGGCCTTAATCGATGACTCTGGATTAGTAGCTTTTGAATCATTATAGTAGGTAACATCATGGATGGTTTTCACCATTTCAATGCGATGCTCAACTCCTGTAAATTCACGTACAGTTGCTACAATATTACCTAGTGGTACGTTAGCTAAAAAGGCAATCGCACAAGCAGCCAATACATTTTCAAGATTATGCCCACCTCTTAGTTGTATCTGATCGGTGGCACATACCTTTATAGTCTCTCCATTCCACGCGATTGTAATGTTACCATCTTTTATAAATATTCCAGATTTCAGTTCACTTTGGCGACTGAAAAAGAATACCTGAGACGTAGCCTTACTCTCCATTGCTCGCACAATCGCATCATCGTAATTGAGTACAACATAATCATCTTGCGTTTGATTTGCAAATATCCGTTCTTTCATCTCAATATATGTTTCCATAGAACGATGCCGATCTAAATGGTCAGGCGTAATATTTAAAATGGCAGCAATATGAGCATGAAAGTCAATACTCCCTTCTAATTGAAAACTAGATATCTCTGCCACTACTATACCCTGATCTGTAACTTCAGATACTTCTTTGGATAATGCCAAACCAATATTTCCACCAACTACCACATCGCGTTTCGTGCTTTTTAGCATTTCACCAAGAAGTGTAGTCGTAGTCGTTTTACCATTTGTTCCAGTAATCGCGAGCATTGGCGCAGAGCATAAGCGATATGCTACTTCAATTTCACTCATAACGGTGATTCCTCGCTGCTGAGCAGCCTGAATGAGAGGAATATAGATCGATATACCCGGTGATACTACGACATAATCAATCCCAACTAGTAACTCTTCTTCTTGACTACCTAATTTTACTACAATACCACGCTTCGCAATTGCATTAAAATCTGTATTTTTAAATAAGTTTGCTGGCTTTGCATCATTCAGTGTAACCGTAGCGCCATGATTTTTTAATACTTCAGCAACTGCGTTTCCACTCACTCCTGCTCCTAATACCAATACTTTTTTATTTTCAAATGCCATGTTACATTCCTCCTACCCGACTTATAGCCAAAATAATTAGTGCGATCGCGCTAAAGAGCACGCCAGTGAGCCAAAATACCGTCACGACTTTTACCTCAGACCAACCTGCTAGTTCAAAGTGATGATGTATAGGACTCATACGAAATACACGTTTACCTGTTAATTTAAATGAAATAACTTGTATAATAACGGATAATGCTTCGAGTACAAAAACACCGCCTACAATAATAAGAAGTAATTCTGTTTTGGTCATAACTGCCACAGCAGCAAGAGCCCCGCCCAAGGCCAATGAACCCGTATCCCCCATAAATACCTTAGCTGGATGCGCATTATATTTTAAAAACCCAAGACTGGCTCCCGCTAATGACACACAAAATATCGCTAAATGTGGTTTGGCAAAACTCATCGCAATCATCGTATAGGCTAGAGCTGCCAACGTAGTTGTACCAGCCGCTAAACCATCAAGACCATCTGTTAGGTTTACCGCATTTGTTGTGCCAACTAACACTAAGAATATGAGCACATAGTAAAGCGGTCCTAGTTCAATCGTAGCATTTAGGAAAGGTACCCATAAATCAGTACCGCGCCCCATATACTGAGTCGCAATATATGCGAGTGCAACCGCCATAATAATTTGCCCTACTAATTTTTGTTTCGCCTTAAGACCTAAGGAACGCTTAAGGACAACCTTAATAAAATCATCAATAAAACCGATTAAGCCATGGCCAAGCGTTACAAATAAGGCCAACCAAATCTCTAGATTACTACCACTATAAACCAAGACAGGTACCAGTAGTGCAACTAAAATAATAATTCCGCCCATAGTTGGGGTTCCCGCTTTTGCATAATGACTCTCAGGCCCATCCTGCCGAATGCTTTGACCAAATTTTAGTCGTCGAAGTGCAGGAATAATGAGGGGTCCAATCACTAACGCTACAACGAATGCCATCCCCGCGGCATACAACAATTCTTGCATAATTAACCTCCCAGACTCTTATAAAAACATCGTTATTATTTTTTCCATTTTCATACCTCGTGACCCTTTAATTAAAATGCTATCACCAGGCTTAAGGATTTGTTTTAACGTTTCTTGTGCTTCCTCATGACTATTGCAAGCTACCGCCGTTTTGACTCCCTTTTCCCTAGCAGCCTTTGCAATATGACTTGCTAACGTTCCTACCGTTAACACAATATCAACCTGACCCTCTGCTAATTTTTCTCCAATCTGGCGATGAGCCTCTACCGCAATATGTCCAAGTTCTAGCATATCCCCAAGTACAGCTACCGTTCTACCTTTTGCCACTTCGAGCAGTGTATCAATCGCAGCTGCCATTGACATAGGGCTAGCATTATATGCATCATTGACAATCAGGTAACCAGACATTTCTTGCACATGAAGTCTCATCGGACTAGCATTATAATTACGCAGTCCTAAACGAATTTCATCCGCAGTTAATCTGAGCTCCAACGCAATTGCAACCGCAGATAACGCATTATATACATTATGTTTCCCAATGGTTGGTATAAAAACAGGAAACTCCTCTTTAGTGCAGTGACATATAAAATTCATCCCTTGCTCATCCGTGTGAATTTCTTCTCCCCTTACATCTCCTTGTTCCAAACCAAAGAAAGTCACACGGCTTCTTGCCTCACTCTCCATAGAACGAACATATGGATTATCTGCGTTTAAAATAGTTAAACCATTTTCAGGAATACTTTCTAATAATTCCGCTTTTGCAATCGCAATATCCTCGATCGAGCCTAAGAGTTCCATATGCGTTTCACCGACATTCGTAATGACAGCGATGGTTGGTAATGCAATATTGGCTAACTGACGAATTTGCCCCTTGCCGCGCATGCCCATTTCTACCACTGCCACTTCATGATGGTCATGTAACTGGAGTAGAGTTAACGGTAGCCCAATTTCATTATTAAAATTCGCCTCGGTCTTTAACACTTCAAATCGACTAGCAAGTACGGCTGCTGTCATATCTTTCGTTGTCGTCTTACCATTAGAACCCGTAATGGCTATAATCGGTATGCTAAAGCGCTTCCGGTGAAAACAGGCTAACCCTTGTAGTGCAAGTAATGTATCCGCAACTAAGATCATCGTCACAGACTGATCCGTTACCAGATCCAAGCGACTCGTGAGAACACCTGCAGCCCCACCAGCAATCGCCTTATGAATAAAATTGTGTCCATCAAAATTCTCACCAATTAACGGAATAAATAAATCACCGGGCTTTACTGCGCGAGTATCAGTACAAACTCCCGTAAATCGATCACCATATAGGGAACCAATCCTCTTGCCATGAGTTGCTAAACAAACTTCATCAACGGTAAACTCTGCCATTACTTCGTCTCCCTAATCATTTCCTTGACTACTTCTTTGTCATCAAATGAAATTGTTTTATCTTTCAGTATTTGATAATTTTCATGACCTTTGCCCGCAATGATTACGATATCATCATGTTGCGCTATATGTAATGCATGGGCGATTGCTTGGCGTCTATCAATAATCTTATTATAAATTTTTCCGTCCGTAAGGCCGTCTTTGATTCCAACTTCTATTTCATCTAGAATCAGTTCCGGCTCCTCACTTCGTGGATTATCCGATGTAGCAATCACGACATGACCATACTGAGCAGCAATTTTCCCCATAATCGGTCTTTTCGTTCGATCACGATCGCCACCACAACCAAAGACAACAATAATACGCTGTTTTGCAATCTGCTGGGCCGTCTTTAAAATATTTTCTAATCCATCCGGCGTATGGGCATAATCGACAATCACGCTAAACGGCTGACCGGCATCAACAAGCTCAAATCGACCAGGTACACTCTGAAATTTTTCAAGAGCAGTTTTGATGATCCGGCTATCGATCCCTTCTGCTAAGGCAGCGCCAACAGCAGATAATACATTATATACATTAAATAATCCCGTGATTTTCAGTTGTAAACTGAATAGACCAAATTCCCCAACAATATCAAACTGGCTTCCATTGGCCTGTATATCCGTATTCTGTGCTTTTAACTGAGCATTAGTAGTAATACCATAGGTAATCTTTTTACATGCCGTATAGCTTAAAATAAAGTCAGATGCTTTATCATCTGTATTCACAATTGCCGTTTTTCCAGATTTCACATTACTTGCTGCACTTAGCATTTCAAACAGTTTCGTTTTCGCAGCCAAATAATTTTCAAAATTGATATGAAAATCCAGATGATCTTGCGTCATATTGGTGAAAATAGCTGCATCAAATTCACAACCAATTACCCGGTCTTGCGCTAAGGCATGAGAGGATACTTCCATCACGACATAATCCATACGACTCGCAACCATCTCAGCCAAAAGACTCTGTAAATCAATTACATCTGGTGTAGTATTTTTGGTAGGGATAATCCGTTCCCCAATACTATTTTGAATCGTACCAATAATGCCAACTTTAAATCCTGCTTCTTGCAAAATACTTCGCAGCAAATAGGTTGTCGTCGTTTTACCATTGGTTCCTGTAACCCCAATCATCCGTAATTTACGGCTAGGATAATCAAAAAAATAAGGAGTAATATCCCGTATCGCCTGACGAGTATCTGCTACCGTGATCACCGTCAAACCATCAGGGATATTGTCAACGGCCTTTTCTACAAGTACCGCTACTGCTCCTTGGGCCAAAGCCTGAGCAATATAATTGTGACCATCACTCTTAAAACCCGATAAACATACAAACAAAGTCCCCGGCACAACCTGACGGGAATCATGAACTAATGCTTTGATCGAAAAATCCACTTTTCCTTGCACCTTAGCATCTGTTAATAATGTAATTAATTCTTGCAATTGTTTCGCCATGTCAAATCCCTCCGATATCTCAACTATTATTACCATTATTAGCAATTTTATCATAAGAAAGAATGGATTACTATTCAAAAAATATCGTGATATCCGTTCCTGGTAAAACCTTAGCACCTGGCAACGGCTGTTGTTTCAGGCTCTTTACTCCTACCCCTACCGGTTTAATACTAAGACCGATCTCAGCTAATAGATCTGCTACCTCACGTAGTGACCTTCCACTACAATCTGGCACTGTAATGTCACCTGAGGCATATCTAGGCGTCATGGTATACAATAACACGCTAGAATCCTTTGGTATGCGACTGCCTGGTTTTGGAATTTGATCAACTATACGTTCACCAGTTTCTTCGATTCTAGCCTGTAAATTAGCCTTGCGCAGTTCTTGAGTAGCCTCAGAAACGACTAAATTGATAACACTTGGCACCACGACATGTGTTTCTTGTTTTTCATTACTACTACTATTTATTGCATGCGGCGCGATTTTAAGGTATTGTAAAATATCTTTCATGATCGCAGCAAAAGCTGGGGCAGCAATTTGCCCACCATAATATAAACCAACAGGTTCATCAATGACGACTAGCATCACAATCTGAGGATCATTAGCAGGTGTAAATCCAGCAAACGATGCCACATATTTACCAGCCATATAGCCGCCATCCCCTACCTTTTGCGCAGTACCAGTCTTACCAGCAATACGAAATCCCTCTAGATAGGCACTCTTACCTGTGCCGTTTTCTACAACGCTTTCTAATACTTTTTTAACCTCTTGTGCAGTATCTTTATCCACAACCTGGCTGATAATATCAGGTTGAAATCCTCGAATCAGTTCACCCTGTTGATCTTTCACTTCCCTGACAATCTGCGGCCTAAGCCTCTGCCCATCATTAGCAACTGCCGCCACCGCTGTAGCCAGCTGAATTGGCGTAACAGCAATACTCTGCCCCATCGACATGGTTGCAATATCAAGAGGTTGAACCTTTGCCTTCTTAATAATAATCCCTTTCGCTTCGCCTGCCAAGTCTATATTCGTCAATTGTCCCATACCAAAACGATCTAAGTATTTATAAAAAGCATCACTTCCGAGTCTAAGACCAGCATTAACAAACCCGACATTACACGAATTTTCTACTACTTCTTGAAAGGTTTGGCTACCATGACCACCCGCTTTCCAGCAGTGAATCTGGCGCCCCTGCACTTCTACTGCTCCCGGATCAAAAAAGCGATCACTAAGTGTAACTACTTTTTCCCCGAGCACAGCTGTCGTTGTAATAATTTTAAACGTAGATCCTGGTTCATAAGCATTTGATACTGCGATATTACGCCATAATTTAGGAGAATATTCACCAAAGCGATTTGGATTATAATCCGGTCGATTAGCTAACGCTAATATTTCACCCGTATGTGGCGCAATCGCTATAACTGTAGTTGCCTTAGCCCCAGTTTCTTTCATAACCCGATCTAGTTCACGTTCAATGATTTGTTGAATCACAATATCAATGGTTAAATAAATACTATTGCCATCAATTGGTTTGATAAAGCGGTGAGATGCATACGGTATTTCTCGTCCCCTGGCATCATACTCTACTACAATACTGCCACTACGACCTTTTAAATAATGGTCAAACGTTAATTCAACACCATCTAGTCCCTGACTATCAATACCCGTAAATCCCAAAATATGAGCTGCTACATTTTCATGAGGATAATAACGACGACTTTCGCCAGTCAACCCAATACCTGGTAAGTTTAGATTTTTTACAGCCTTAGCCACATCATCATCGACTTTACGTTTTACCCACGTAAAGGCTTGTCGTTTTTTTAATTTTACCGACAATTTTTCTTGATCTAACGCCAAAATAGCAGTTGATAGAGCAAAATGACCAGTAATAGCAAGGAATTTCATCCTACCTTTTTCTTAAAAGTGCTTATAAGTGCTTACCACTTTAAAATATTCTCAGGTTTATTATTATACCGCTTTAGCAACCATTCGTCTAATTCATGTTTTAATATTCTCCATTGTCTTCCTATTTTTATAGCAGGGAAATCTTTGGAACGTACCAGCACATAAATGGTCCCTTTCGTTTCCTTCAAATATTCAGCGGCCTCTTTTACAGTGAATACAGGACTATCCATCATTTGATCACCTCACTAGTAAATATATTTTACTAATGCGATGTTAGAACATTCAGGTGTCAACTTGATAATAAGTTTAACTTATAGTGTTATAACTTAAATAATCTTCGCATAAGAAATATAAGCTCCTTTATCATAAGACACATACACTATACCCATTGCACATTCTACTCCACATAAGGTGCTATTTTTCGGGGAGCGTGATACATTATGACAAACGAAATAGACACCAATAAAGACAAAAAAAGATCCCCAGCTAAAAAGCGCAGACCTAAAGGTGATGGTTCCATACAACAATTAGCTAAGGATAAATATAAAATTCAAATTACTATAGGTTACGATCAAAATGGTCATCAGATCCGTAAATCCTTCACAGGTAAGACGCAACGTGAAGCCATTGCTATGCTCAATCAGTTTAAATCTGAAAAGCGCATCGGTACCCTTGTAGCCCCCACTACCATGGCGATGCGCGACTATATTGCAAGATGGTTAGCCTCTAAGAAAATCAATGTCAAAGCAAAATCCTATTCTACTTATCAGTTCGCCTGCGAGAAACATATAATCCCAGCCCTTGGTAACCTTAAAGTACAAAAAGTAACCACATCTATCCTCAATGACTACTTTGTCACCAAGGCTACTGCAGGGTTAGCATTAGCATCCTTAGCGCAACACCGAGCCATTTTAAGCAACATTATGACACTTGCATTATCTGAAGGTGTCATAGGAACGAATCCTGTTACTCTCGTAAGTTCCATACCTAAAACAAGGTCAAGTCAAATTGTATTATCAGATGAACAAATAAAGAAACTATTAGAGGCAGCAAGAACTTACCAAAGTGTTCGAAGCGGCACGGGACTTCACTGCATCTATCATATCATCTTATTAGCACTCGCTACCGGCATGAGACGAGGCGAATTACTTGCTTTACAATGGAGGGATATCGACCTGGATCATAACAAAGTATCCATTGTTGATAATTTAGTAGAAATAGAAGGTAAACAAGTACTAGACACTCCTAAATCTGACAATGGAATACGCAGCTTTAGTATCGACCCCAAAGTATTACAAGTACTTAAGACTGAGCTATGGACTAAAGAAGAAGGTTTGGTTTTCCAGAAGGATGAAGGCAAGTATATACCATTCACGAATTTGACATCCGCATATAAAAAATGTTTAGTCCTTGCCGGAATACCACGAGAAGTGCGCTTACACGATTTAAGACATACCCATGTTACCCACTTACTCTCAAACCATTATGACATTAAACTGGTGTCACAACGTATTGGAGATGATCCCAAAACAGTTATGAATACCTATGCCCATGTGATGCCTCACAAGGATAAAGAAGCCAGTGAATTTATAGGTTCCAAGCTATTTGACTAAGTTTTCATCAAAGCTTAGCACCTATATGTAACATAAGCCAGTCATTTAGACCTCTTTGCTCTTACATCATTCATTCTCATAGATAGATATAGTCACTCATAACTGGTTGAAGATTACGGCGCAATAACTCGTCATAAATTTCTTTGACCGAGCGAGAATCAGATATCTCAAACTGCTCATCCCCTTTACTCTCACCCTCATCACTATGTCCTCCAATCGCTACCGAAACACCAGCAGAAATCTTAGTGGCTCCCAACGTGACTAAATTATCCCGCACACGAGCACATTCTCTGGTCGAAGTCGTAATATTGGAATAGGGTAAAAATAGACGATAGGCAATCACAACTTGCAAAAGTTGCGCTTCATGAACATCCATGGGATTAATCTTTTCATTATTGATAATTGGACGCAACCGCGGACAAGATAAGGCAATTTCAGCTTGCGGATATTTTCTCTGCAATAAATAAGCATGATACCCTGTAGCAAAAGCATCCTTATGAAAATCATCAAGCCCCAAGAGAGCAGCAAAACCAACGCCCCTCATCCCCCCCATCAGTGCCCGTTCCTGCGCATGAAAGCGATATGGAAAAACTCGTTTGTGCCCACCCAAATGAAGTGTTTCGTACCGATCGGAATTGTATGTTTCCTGAAAAACCGTAACATAATCGGCTCCACACTCATGAAGATAGGCATAGTCAGCGCTATCCATCGGATAAACCTCAAGACCGATTACATTAAAATATTTACGTCCAATTTTACAGGCTTCGCCAATATATTTTACATCGGACATCCTAGAGCTTTCACCCGTTAACAGTAATATTTCCTCTAAACCCGTTTTGGCAATCGCCTTCATTTCTTTTTCGATTTCTTCAATATTTAACTTGGAACGCTTTATTTTATTGTGGCAATTAAAACCGCAATAAATGCAGTAATTATCACAGTAATTAGAAATATATAATGGTGTAAACATATAGATCGAATTACCATAATGCTCGTTGGTTCTCACCTTTGCTACTTGAGCCATTTCTTCTAATAAAGGCAAAGCAGCCGGTGATAACAGTGCTTTAAAATCATCAGGGCTGAGACGTTCCTTCCGCAGAGCTCGGCGAACATCTTCTGCACTATAAGCTTCATAATCATAAGCCTCTCTTGCCGCAATAACTTGATCTAGTACGTCCGATTCGACGATTTCCATCTCAGGCAAATATTTCATATGATCAATCCGTTTCTTCGGCAAACTTTCTAGTATCTCTTTGCTAAAAATTCCCGTTTCTAAACGTTCTTCCTGTTTTGTTGTTCCCATTATCATTCACCCCTTCTAATCCTGTAAAAATCCTGTTAATGGTGAAGAAGCTGCCGCTCCTTTATCTAGCACCCGCCCTAGTCCAGAAAGATATGCCTGGCGACCAGCATGTATGGCGTTTTTAAAAGCTCCAGCCATAGCAATGACATCACCAGCTGTGGCAATAGCCGTATTAACCATGACAGCAGCAGCTCCCATTTCCATGACCTCGCAGGCCTGAGAAGGGCGACCGATACCAGCATCAACAATAATAGGTAAATCTATTTCATCGATTAAAATCTGAATAAATTCTTTCGTGCAAAGTCCTTTATTTGAACCAATGGGCGCCCCTAATGGCATAATGGTAGCCGCCCCAGCATTTTGTAAATCCCGAGCTACATTTAAATCCGGATACATGTAAGGCATGACGATAAAGCCTTCCTTTGCCAATATCTCTGTCGCTTTAATGGTTTCCTGATTATCAGGTAGCAGAAATTTTGAATCGCGGATTACTTCGATTTTCACAAAATCTCCACATCCCCCTGCGCGTGCCAAGCGAGCAATTCTTACCGCTTCTTCCGCATTTCTGGCACCTGATGTATTAGGTAATAGCGTAATTCCTTCCGGAATATAATCTAAAATATTAGTCACGCCACCTTTACTCACCCGCCTGAGTGCCAACGTAATCATTTGCGCTCCCCCATAGCGAATAGCCGATTCGATTAAATCGAGCGAATATTTACCCGAACCCAAAATAAAACGCGAGTCGAATACATGACCACCAATCACCAATTGATCTTTTTCGATGTGTTTTGTTTCCATTCCTATTTCCTCCTGTCGATTGTTTATCTCTACTACATTTCATACTATATTCTTATCGTTTTGCACTCTTCTTGGGGAGTACTTTTGCTTTTTTAACAATAAAGTTAGAAATCTCACATCCTCCCTTCCTATGTAAAAACGAACAAATCAAAAAAAGACCACAAAGAACTACACCCGTGGTGGTGTACCCCTTCATGATCTTTTGATCAATCTATATTCGCTTAGTTATTAAATTTTTGATTTACAACGTCTATATTATAACCTTGAGAAAATTCTTTGTCAATTATAAAAATTGCCAGGTTTGATCCTGCATGGTCTTGACTCTTTCAAGCAGCCATACTGACCCTTGACTATGACATGGAGAGCAAGAGGAATCAAGATTTTTTACTGGACTGGTTATATAGTGAGACGTATATTTCTGTCCATTTTTGCGCATGAAGGGCAATCCCTATATTGGAACCCCTGGTAGATTTATGTATAAAATCCTTTTCTGCACATCCTTATATGTTTTTGTTGACAACTTTCTGAAAAACTGTTACTTTAAATGTGGACATCAACTAACAAAATATTATGCATTGAGATAGGTGCCCTTAAGGGCTTAATAGGGAAGACTGGTGAAATACCAGCGCGGTCCCGCCACTGTAATAGGGAGCGAATCCAAGATATACCACTGAGATGAAAATCTTGGGAAGGTTTGGAGGAGCAATGATCTAGAGTCAGGAGAACTGCCTATCTAACAGTCACCATTTGACCCACGAGGTATGGGGAAGGGGATTCTTTGATATGAATATTATTGACTCCTCCTAGCTATATGCTAGGATTTTTTAGTTATTACCTATCTATTTAAAGATGGGCTAGATTTTAAAAAATATTTTTTTGAGGTGTACTAATGAAAAAAAATAAATTTCTTGCTTTCTCTGCTTGCGCATACCTACTGGCAACATCCTATTTAAATGTAGCTTCCGCCCATGGGGTTTGGATTAGCGAACGATTAGATCAAAAACAATTAATCTTAGGGGAAGGGCCTGGGGATAATGCCTATAAACCTAGTTGTGTACAATCCATGCAAGGATATACAGATACATTCGAAAAAACTTCGGTAAAATTCATCGATGAAAAAAACCATGTAACTGTTATTCCAAGTCAGGATACAGCTGTCATTAGCGTTAATTTTGACTATGGCTATTGGACAAAAGATCAAACTGGCAAAGTTCAGAATGCTCCTATGAATCAAATACCAGGTGCAAAAAATGGAACTCATGCTATTAAATATAACATAACCTATTTGCATTCAGTAAAAGAAGTTAAACCTGTACCTGATGTACCACTACAAATTATTCCTCAAATAGATCCTACCACCTTACATAAAGGGGATACACTACCTATTTTAGTCATAAAAGATGGTAAGCCTCTTGCTAATGCTGATATTATTCCCGATGTCATTAACGACTTAACAAAAATCATTAAAACCGATGCCGATGGTAGAGCTACTCTAACAGTAGCAAATGATGGCCTCAATGTAATCGGTGTTGAAATTGCTTTCCCAATAACAGAAAAAAATGGGTTGGCAACACAAAATAAATATTTCTCTAGCCTCACATTTACTTTTTATCCTGAATAATAATATTTTTTCTTAATAGACACAAAACATTTGAAACAAATAGCAAAATATGTTCTTCAGATGTCTACTATAAAGAAATGACGAAAGACCGTTTGCAAGTTATAGAACTTAAAAACGGTCTTTTGTTTCATGCTAATGCAGAATAATCATATCAACTACCTTACTACTTTCCTAGCTATAGCCTGTTCGTTATTTGATATGATTATACTCCAAGATCCCCCTGTATACTGCGACTTGCATCACTACCCTTTATGATCCACATCGTTTTTCCTCCTAGTGCCTAAGGATTTAACTTCCTCAAATAAAGTATAGAAAATGGGCACATAAATCAGTGTTAGCACCGTGGAAACAAATAAGCCACCAATTGTAACAACCGCCAATGGTGATAATCGTTCTAAGCCAACTCCCCACTGCATGGCAATAGGCAGCATACCAACTGCCGTTCCTACAGCTGTCATAATAATGGGGCGAGTCCGGGTGCGGATACTACCCATTATTGCTTGTTCCAAACTTGCACCACGCTGCCGTTCTTCTAAAATAAAGTCAATAAGCAAAATGGAGTTTTTTACAACAATGCCCGACAGTAATATTAAACCAATAAAAGCTGGCATAGCCGAATGCTTGTTACTTGCCAGTAGCGCCCAGACTGCTCCAATTAAACCAAAAGGAATGACCGACATAATGGTTAACGGATGGATGAAAGAACCAAAAGCTGGAACCAAGCTAAAGTACAGAAGTACTAACCCAATAGCGAGTGCCGCAAATAAGGATTTAAAAGCGAGATTCATTAGTTTTACATCGCCTTCTTGAGAAATTGTATAACCCCGAGGTAGTTCAATATCTTTGATGGCAGCTTGAACAGCCTCATCAAGATGGGTAATGGCAGCTTTTTCTCGATAACCGTAGATATCAATCGTATTTTGTAAACTTTGCCTAGTATAGAAGGTGGGTGAATTTTGGAATGAAATTTTCCCTAGCACCTGCAAAGGTACAGGCCCTTTAGCAGTCATGATATTCATTGTCATGAGTTTCGTGATATCATTACGTTGCTGCTCAGGGTACTGCACGCGAAATAAGGTACCGTCTTGTCCCTCAATCCGAAATATAGATGCAGGATTACCGCGAACGGCTTGTGCTACTTGGCGTGATACTCCCGTCGCTGAAATACCATATAAGTTGCAGCGCTCCTTATCTGCAATAAATAGCACTTCTTGTTTATCAAATGTCCACGATCTGGATACGTTGATTAATCCTGAAACATGTTGCAATTTATTTTCTACCTGCCTGCCAAGATCATCAAGAACTTTACGATCTGGACCTGAAATCATTACGTCGACTGTCGCTTTAACACTTGACATAGGCGTAGCACCAAAATCAAAAACATCAGCATATTTAAGCCCTGGAATCTGTCCAAAAGCCTCACGCAGTTCTTGCTCAATCTGCCAAATATTTTTACTGCGATGAAAACGATCCTCCATACGAATTGTCATACTCCCACTTTGCGGCAATTTACCGCTGCCGAAACTTACAATTCCTGGTTCTGAACCAATGATTGTGGATACTAACTGTACCCCCTCAATTTGCATTACCTTTTCTTCCATGTTACTAGCGATCTTTAGTGTATCAGCTAATGACATATCGGTAGAGGTTTCAAAATTAACTTTCACGATACCTGTATCCATCGAAGCCTGTACTTCTCTGCCTACAATCGGCATCTGTCTAGCGCTTACTACAAAAATCACAATGGCAAGGATAATAAATACCAGTCTTTTTTTGAGAGCGATACCAGTTGCCCACATGAAAAAATCACGTAACCCTGCCACAACTTTATCATTAAAATGATTGGCTATTTTTTCGAAAAAGTTAGGTTTATAATGAGCCTTCAATAACATGGGCGCCATAATTGGGATAATGGTTACTGATACAATATAGGATGCACCAAGAGCAATACATATCGGCAGAATGAGTGGTCCCATAACCATTTGAACATAACCACCAATAAAGATAATAGGTACTACTACCATGATGGTCGCATAAGTACCAGAAAAAATTGCAAGTAGCACTTCTTGTGTTCCGCCAATCACCGAAGCTTCTAATTTACCTGGATTTTCTTCATAATGGCGGGCTATATTCTCAATGACAACGATAGCATCATCAAGCAGCATCCCCACTGCCAAAATTACACCCGTCAGTACGATCATATTCAGTTCATAACCGATGAGCCACAGGACGGCGAAGGTGATTAAATAGGTAAACGGTATGGAAATAGCAGCGAGCAACGTAACCCGCATATTTCCCAGAAACAAAAATACGACCAATACCGTTAGTAGAATTGCTTCACGCAATGCGCCTTGCATATTTTCAATGGTCGTACGAATGAGCGTGCCCTGAGTATCACTAATGGTAAAATCTATTCCTGGATAATTTGCTTGCAAGGTGGGCAGATAATTTTCAATAGCTGTAACCCCATCCATTGTATGACCAGAAATTGAACGTAAAATACTGATGCCAATTGCCTGGTACCCATTACCGCGATAGGCTGACTGGGGCTGGGCAATTCCCCTTTCCACCTTGGCAACATCCCGCAGATAAATATCTCCAGTCAATTGACTGCCTACTAGGATATTGGCTGCATCTTCTGGTTTAGTAAATTCTCCTTGGGTTTTTAAAAGATACTGCTGGGTATTTTTGATAATCATTCCATTTGGAATATTGATATTATTCGCTAGCATGGCACTAGTAACATCACCAATCGTTAATCCGTACCGCGCTAAGGCATCGCTGTTAACAGTGATAACGATTTCAGGTTTAAATCCGCCAAACACCTCTATCTGAGCAATACCTGGCACCTTCAATAATTCTTCCTTGATTTCATTGTCAGCTAGCTGCCTAACCTGGGATAAATCCAGTGGTAAACCGTCTTTGGGGTGCAATGCTACAACTGCTGTAGGTTGGGTAGCCTGGCTAATTTTAAAAATCTGTGGTGATTTGATATCACTTGGCAATTGGGCCATAATTTTATTAAGGCCATTATTCACGTCAGTGGCGCCAGCATCAAGAGTTTTATTGTAATCAAACTCTACCGTAATAACTGATACCTCATCCTTACTCGTTGAGCTGACTCGCACTACATTATCCAAAGCAGTTAGTTCTTTTTCTACAACTCGGCTAATCTTTGACTCCACATCAGAAGCACTAGCTCCAGATTCAACGGTAATTACCATAATTTGAGGTCTGTCAGTGTCAGGGTATAGATTGAGTGGCATTTTTATATAACCCATTATGCCAATCATGGCCATCAATAGCACGAATGACAATACCAGATGGGGTTTAGCTAAATATTTCTTAATAATTTCCTGCATATTAGCGCACCTCGCTCACTATCGGCTTAACTTGAGTCCCATCCATTAGCTGCATGAGTACATTCTCCGGACCGATGGCAACTATTGAATTTTCACTAATACCTGTCACAGCTGCTAGTTGATCATTTTCTCCAAGGACGATCACCGCCACCTGATGGGCAACATTATTTTCATCAATACGAACAATAAAGGTATTACTAGTGCCCTTAACTAGGGAGTTTCGTGGAACAATGATCCCCTCCACATGACTCATTACAAAATCCAGTCCAACAGTGGCACCGGTTGGTAATCCAGCTGGCATCTTATCAATAACAATTTCAGTGGAAGCCAAATTATTAATGCCCAGTGCAGGGAAAACCTTATTCACTGTCCCATTGATCTTGTCTGCTTCAGCAGTAACCATTACCTGGGTGCCGGCTTTAATGACCGCTGTTTGCTCTTGGGGTATCTGTGATATTATTTTATACCCTTGATCCATCCCCTGAAGTACAAGTAGTACTTTCCCCGGAACAGCGACTTCTCCTGGTTCTGCCATGCGCTTTGCGATGACGCCCGCAAATGGTGCTGTAATATTGGCATACCCTGATTCAGTCATCACCGCACTCAAATTTTCTCTTGCTATACTAACTCGTTCCTGAGCAGCAATCAACTGACTCTGTGCATTTTCCATGGCTGCCACTGATCGTTCATATGTTTCTAGAGCAATTGCATTATTTTTATATAAATATACATCACGCTCATAACTAGCCCTTTGTACTGCATTATTGCTCTCAGCAGCAGAGCGTAAACTCTCAGCGCTACGTACTTCAGCATCCATTGCTCGCACCTTACTCCCTAGAGCTAGATCATCAAGTGCAACAAGCGTCTCTCCTTGTTTTACAATATCACCCTCGCGTTTATGTATTGCTAAAATATTAGCAGTTATACGTGAAGCAATATCCGCCGTTAAAACAGCCTGGGTCTTACCCATATAATGCTGGGTTACTGAGATTGATCCTGGCTTGATTTGAACAACCTGCACTGGCTTACTTGGTAATGCTGTTTTTTTCAGATTAGCTACTTCCTGACTTCTTTTCACGACGAGTCCAATAGCTAAAGCCACCACTACCACAATAATAATGCCCAGCAACCATCTTTTATTAAACCTCTTCATAGGATTTCCCACCTTTCCATAACGCTCATCTTGAATGAGCCCTTTCTTCTTATCGTGTACTTTCTTATACAACCTCAAGCAGTTATGTGAATCTCAATTCACATAACTGCTAAAAAAAATTATCCAATGACAACGTCCCTAGATAAGGGCGACTAAGATTCAGATGGAGTTAAAACTCGACCTGAATCAAGTCTTCTTTACCAGCGAGTAATGCCTCGCCGATAAGTTTCCCACAGTGGTGCAGGGTAAATGTTTAGCAAATCATCACCGGACTGACTTAATACTGCCAGGGGTTGAACCATGCCCAAAAACAATATGCCTGCTGCCCCAACATCAACCTCTGCCATAATTTCACCCTTTAACTGCCCTTCAGCAATAATTTTTTTAATGTTTGCTATATATGTGTTTATAACCAACAGCATTTTTTGTTTTAAACACATATTTTTATCACTACTGAGCAATGAAAATAAAATACGTGGAATGGCAGCTTGCTCCTTAATAAGCTTGACATGTAAATTAAACAACACTTCTAACCGATCTACTGCATTGCTCTCAGCGATTAGAGCTTGAGAAATATTGCCTTGCAAGGACACACCAACAAATTCTATCAAACTTTCTATAATTTCCTCCTTCCCTCCAAAATGACGATATATCGCAGATGGCACTAAATCGATCACTCTAGCAATATCAGCAATATTTAAATTATCAAGCCCATGTTTTTCAACCAAAGACAATGCCGCAACGATAATTTCTTCTCGTCGCACTTCTGTCGCTTTTTTTTCAGCCAAAACGAAATTCCTCCGTAGCAAAAAATATTGTGAATATGTATTCACTTGTAAGCTAACATGCTTTCCTGTACACGTCAATATATAATTTAAAAAATTAGTATATTAGCGTGTTTCAAGGATTCTTCCGAAAGAATCGCAGCATTTTGAGCATACTTAAACATCTTTATATCTACCTACCTTTTTATAAATACAGGTCTACTCAAGCTACGATACCCTTGATCTTGTTTATAAATTAAACTTCTAAAAAAAGACGGATTGAATTTTCTTCAACCCGCCCTTTTCTAATTATATACATATGATTTGAATCAACACACTTTATGCCATAAACATTTTCATATCATCATCAACATTGGTTACTCCACCAATTCCAAAGGTCTCCACCAATACTTTAGCCACATTTG
>CAXYVG010000039.1:0-32106 GCA_964292325.1 uncultured bacterium
ACCTTCAAGAATATCTTTCTTGAAGGTCTTATTAGTAATGTAATGGTGCGGGAAAGAGGACTTGAACCTCCACACCTTGCGGCGCCAGATCCTAAGTCTGGTGCGTCTGCCATTCCGCCATTCCCGCATATGATTATAAGATTTAAGAAATGATATAATCAACGATACGAGTATCATTATAACCTATTCCCATTAAAAAAGAAAGGGGTAACATAAATTAATTTTCACTAGTAGCCACCATTACTTTTTAATATGTCTTCTACTTGCTCAGCTGGCATCGGCTTATAATAATAATAATAGCCTTGAATCTCATTACATGCGTGTTTCATCAAAAATGAAAGTTGCTTTTGGGTTTCAACACCCTCTGCAATGACTCGCAATTTCATACTTTTAGCTAATACAATGATCGCTTTCACGATTGCCGCGTCATTGGCACTCACCTCGATCCCTTGAACAAAAGACATGTCAATTTTAATTTTATCCACTGGAAGTTGCTTTAAATATTGCAATGAAGAGTATTCGGTACCAAAGTCATCAATTGAAATAGAAATACCTTTCTTTTTAAAAGAATGCAATGTTTGAACTACATAATGAATGTCGTGCATTGCCACACTTTCAGTTATTTCTAGTTCAATATATTGAGGATCTAAGTGATTGTTTTTTAAAATCGCCTCTACTTTTTCTACTATATAAGGATTCTTAAACTGTAATACCGAAAGATTAATGGCTATTGGAATTTTCGGTAATCCAGCATTTTGCCAAACCTTATTTTGCTTACATGCTGTTCGCAGTACCCAATCCCCGATCGAATGAATTAAGCCAGTTTGTTCAATAATAGGAATGAACTTTCCTGGAGAAACCAACCCTAACTCTGGATGATTCCATCTAAGTAATGCTTCGAGTCCAATAATCTCACCTGACTTGCAATTTACTTGCGGTTGATAATATAGCATGAATTCATTCTTATCTAAAGCCTGATACAATTGATTACTTAAATTCATAAATTCTTCAATACTACGTTTCATTGCCGTGGTACACAATACCCACTGATTTCTGCCCGCTTCCTTCGCCTTATACATCGCAATATCGGCATTTTTAATTAAAATTTCCGTATCATCACCATCAACTGGCGCTACTGCAATACCTAAACTAGTCGTAACAAAAAGTTCTTGTCCATGCACGGTAAAAGCTTGACTAAAACTATTAATAATTTGGTCTGCAATGATATAAATAGAATCCATATCCGTTATCTCTTTAATCAAAATCGCAAATTCATCGCCACCGATTCTAGCAATTAGATCACACTTTTTTAATATAGCGACTAGTCTTTTTGAAACTTCTATTAATAACAAATCCCCGATTGCATGTCCCATTGTATCATTGATCATCTTAAATCCATCTAAGTCTAAGAACATCACAGCAAGCATCTTAGATGAATCTTTTACTAATGAAATGCCATCATTTAATCGCTTATTAAATAGTAGTTTATTGGGCAGGCCCGTCAAATGATCATGATATGCTAGGTATTTCATCTTTTGCTGCATTTTTTCACGTTTTTCAATTTCTATTGTTAACGTATTATTGACTTTAATAAGTTTTTTCTGCATCTCTTTTTGTTCTGAGTTATCTAGTATGCTTTCAATCAAATATTGTTTACCTTCTAGAGTAATCGGAACGACCGTCTTGATAATTGGTAACTTTGTTCCATCTTTCCGAAGCATTTTCCGCTCTGAATTGTCTACTGACTGTCCTAAATCGGTAATAGGACAAGAGCCTGCTTCCGCTGGACATAATAGTTTGTGACACTCCTTACCCAAGACATCTTCAGAGGTATATCCACTCATACTAAAAATCCTTGAATTGGCATAAACGATTTCATGTGTATCCGCATCGATAATCACAACACCAAACCCTAAAATATTTAAAATTTCAGCTGAAAAGTCTGTAATTTTATCAAAGTTTTTCAAATATGAGCCAAAGAGCGTATGCATAGAATACCATCCTCTGTCATTTTATACTATTAGAAATACTGTTACCACTCCTGCTACTTTCCGTGCTAATCAATTGCTTACTGATTACAAAATATAAATATTATCAGAATAATGTTTATATTTGCTATATAACATCAAAACTCCTGCATTATGTAACTATATATACAATGTGATTTATCTTAGAATAGCAAAATGGCTTGAATCTTCATTATGAAAGTTTCAAGCCATTTTCCTACTATTTTCTATTATGTATCATTCGTTTCAGCAATACTCTCTGTTTAATTCACAATATTGATCGGCTTTCCTTGTATAAATGCTGCGATATTATCTGCAATCCATTCAATAAGCCTTTGCCTAGATTCTAAGCGGCGCCATCCGATATGAGGAGTAAGAATAACATTTTCCATATCAAATAAAGGATTGTCAAGTTGTGGTGGCTCTGGATCTTGAACATCCAGCGCTGCACCAGCAATGGTTCCTTGTTGCAATGCTTCAATCAAATCGACTTCTTTTATAATAGCCCCTCTTGCCGTATTGATAATAAATGCAGTTGGCTTCATCAACTTTAACTTGTCCTTATTAATAAGGTGTTGAGTCTCGGCATTGAGAGGACAATGAATCGTAACAAAATCACTTTGTTTCAGTAGTTCATCCAGCGGAAGAACTCGTACCGCTGAATCGCTCGAAGCTTTTTGACTGCGACTATATACGATAATATTCATTCCCAAAGCTTGCGCTATTTTGATTACTTCACGACCGATAGCACCCGTTCCGCCAATCACGCCTAACGTCTTACCCTGTAATTCAAAATGTGGTACTTGCAAGTGCTTGGTAAAATTATCAAAATTTTTCTTTCGTAGCATCACTTGCTGCTCTACCAATGACGAACTTAAATTTAATAAAAACGTAATCACTAAATGAGCAACCGCTTCGGTACTGTAACTAGGTATGTTGCAAACCGCAATATTCTTCTCTCTAGCAGCTACAATGTCGATATTATTATAACCAGTACCTGCTTCACAGATCATTTTTACCGAAGGAGGAAACTGAGAAATAAGCTCCCTTCCCACATGCATTTCCTTCGTAATGACAATATTTTGCCCCTGAACTCTTTTTAGGATCTCTTCATCACTGCTGCTATCATATTTCGTGACAGTCGTGATTTTCGATAAACATGAAAAATCCAGTTTGTTGTCAAAATCCATTCTTGCTACATTAAGAAATATTGTCTTTTCCATAGCTACCCCTCCAATTTTTTTAAAACTAGAATCGCTAAATCTTCTGCATGGCAATCGTCGTGGCTATACTTTTTTGACGAACTCGGATTTCAATTTCATAGCGCCAAAACCATCAATGTGGCAATCAATATTATGATCGCCATCCACCAGTCGTATATTTCTTACCTTTGTCCCTATTTTTAGTGCGGATGAACTTCCCTTTACTTTCAGATCCTTGATTATAGTTACTGAATCTCCATCGGTTAATACATTTCCATTGGCATCTTTAATTATTCTTTGCTCTTCACTATTTCCATTTTGTCCTTCTAACGTCCACTCATGAGCACATTCTGGGCACACTAAAAGACTACCATCTTCATACGTATATTCGGAGTTACATTTCGGGCAATTAGGCAATTTTAACATATTTTTCTCCATTCATTCTTCTTATTTGTAATATATCATCAAATAGTTGACCATACAACTCCCTCGTGATACTTTATTTATATAAAGTTGCCATTTTCTTAGTACGGTATCTATAATCGATGAATTGTTGATTGATCATAGGAAAGGATCTATATTTATGAAAGACAAGATGATTATTTTTCTTTTAGCCTGCCTCGGAGGCTTTCTATTTTTTTTAATCCACTCTCCTCTCCCCTGGACCTTAGGTCCACTAGTGATTACCTTACTTTGGAAAATGCTTAGAAAAAAATCCGTTCATTGGCCAAAGTCAATCCGAAATACAGGACTGATCTTTCTTGGTTATGCAATGGGCTGTCCTTTTAGCATTCAAGTAGGGCACCAAATTTTAGGGCAACTTCCTGGAATGCTGATGGCTACCTTTGCCACTATGAGTATCAGTCTATTAGTCGGATGGTTTACCAGCCGTCGTACTGGTGTTGGCATTATCAATGGCCTTGTTGGCAGCGTGCCAGGAGGTCTTTCGCAAATGGCAGTCATCTGCGAAGAAATTGACGGTGCTGATGTGGCGGTCGTTACTCTGATGCAGATTACACGAGTCATAACAGTTGTTTTTATTGTACCAACGCTTGCAATCTATGGTCTTTCTGAGCATTCTACTCCCACGCCGCTATTCGCTGGCACTGCCCCCATAGATTTTGCGGCATTCTTCCCTTTTGTAATAGTCTGTATGATTGCTCCGCAGATAGCTAAGTTTCTAAAAGTTCCCACTCCCTATCTTATGGGGCCTGTCCTTGGAACCATCTTACTGATCATCGGTGGCTATGATGCTCCGCATCTCCCGCAATATGTAACGGCATTAGCCCAAATCGTCATTGGAATTCGTATGGGAGCCGACATTACATTCGATGGCTTAGAAAATTGGAAGTCGATCGTTTTGTATACCTTTGGCGGCGTCCTTCTTGTTATTAGCCTGTCGTTAGCAGTTGACTATATATTAACCAAACTCTATTCTATTTCTTTTCTAACAGCCTTTATCAGCACCGCTCCCGGAGGGATCGCGGAAATGGGACTTACAGCAATGACAGTTAATGCCGACGTCTCCCTTGTCATTGCCTATCAACTCTTCAGACTTTTATCTTTGCTTATCATTGGAATACCTGCCATCAGATGGTGGTTAATCAGACGTCCCATTCCGCTAGATAAAACGGTAGAACCTCCTTCGTGTAGGTGATATGCTCAGCCAACTTTAGCGCTGTTACTCATGTTTATGAAAATAGCTATTTTCTCCATATAGATGCAAATGATAATGTGGATCAATTAAATTTGCATCTAATAATATCTCTCGATTCGTCAATATATTTTGCGGAGTATCATCCGCAATCATCATGTGATTTTCACCTAAAACAATCACTCGATCCGTTAATTCCGGAACAAATTCAAGATAGTGGGTAGCGATTATGATCGTTTTTCCTTGCTGGTTTAGTTCGTTAATGGTATTAATAATCCAGCGTTGGGATTTTGGATCTAGCCCATTCGTTGGTTCATCAAAAATTAACACTTCCGGATTCGTAGCCAAAACGGCAGCAATTGCAACCTTCTTTTTTTCCCCACCACTCAAGTGATGTGGCGAAGAATTGGCTAAAGAAGAAATACCACTGTAGTCAAGCAACTCTTCAGCCCGCTCTTTTGCTTCATTGATAGGCATCCCCATTGCTAATGGTCCAAACATAATTTCATCCAAAACACTTGTACAAAAAAGTTGGACATCTGAATTTTGAAATACAAAACCAACTTTACGTCGAAATGCAGTAGAAAATTCCTTTTCCTTCATTGACTGAACTGTAATCTCTCGATCAAATGCAGAAACTTTACCTGAGCTGGCGAAAATTAAACCCGCGAGAATCTTTTGCAAAGTAGATTTCCCGCATCCATTCGGTCCGAGTAGCATCACTCGCTCTGCTCTCTGGATCTTTAGATTGACATTTTGTAAGGCTAATTTGCTATTATGATAGCCATATGATACATTTTCCAAGTTATATACTAAAGATTTGGGCATCGTTTATTCCTCCATAAGCATAATAACAAAGCACTGCAACAACTATTAGAAAACAAATATCAATCGTCCGAACTTTAATCATTAGCTCAGGATAATGGTCACCAGAATAGCCCCGTGATTGCATTGCATAATGAATATCTTGACTATATTCCTTAATCATCCTTAGAAAATCCGAAATAGTCCCACCAATCCAAAATATTTTAGAAGTCTGTGATTCTGCCCCTACTAAACGGCTCTTTCTCCCCATTATATATTCTATTAATAGTAATAAAAACAGATACATATACCGGTAAGTTAAATCAAAAATCGTGACAATCAAATTAGATAATCCGAATTTTGCCAATACTTTAATTAATACCGCCCAACGCATTGTTTTAATAATGAGCGTCGCTAATCCTAATGAAGCGGCGCTTCTTAATATAACAAAAAACGCTGCTTGTACTCCCTGTCTCGTAATGGTCAACTCCGTTGGCAAGGAAAACCAACCATTATGCCAGACCATCCCGGAATATATCGTATAGATTGTATTGCCGGGAGTAACCCAATTGATGATTCCTGGTAATACCGCAATTCCCGTAAATAAAAGAGTTGGAACCCACACTCTTAGACCAAAAACGGTAAGGCGAATACCCGATTGTAAAGCGATACCTAAAATCAATATATTTAAGATAACAAGAAAGGTAAGACTTTGGGTTAATGCCATAAAAATAAGTAATGTCATAATGCCAACCAGTTTTATATGAGATTCTACTTGTTGCAACATACCATTATAACCATTGAGCATAACCGATTCCCGGTCCTCAGATAAAATATCACTAATATTATGTAATGTTTTTTCTAAATAATCCGTATAAGACCAAGTTTTTTTATACTTTGGTAACTCAACATGATCATTTTGTTGTAACCATTGCGGCAGTCTGCTTTGCGTCATTTATTTTGACATATCGATTTATTTTTTTGCTGGATCAATACTTTAGTAATCAGCATGATAGCACCATATATAATCGCTGAACCGATGATTGCGGAAAGTGCATACTCCATAGAATGTCCCAATGCACTATCTCCGAAAAAGTCCATGCTGTAGTCTGGAAATATCGCTTGCCAGACACTGTTAAGCTGCTCCATCCCTTGAGGAAGATATCCCACTGTTTCTTGTAATTCTTGTGCATCCCATTCACCCCACGCAGTGCCCTCCGCTAATAAACCAATGGGCGAAAGGATTGCCAGAATCACGAGACCTAGCCAATAACGTCTAACCATGATGTATTATACCTCCTTGCCTATTTCAGTCGGGATCATCATCATATCCGATGATTCCTTGGTAATAAATTTTAATGCTACCGCTGTCACAATCCCTTCAACAAAGCCGGCAACAGTAAGATGAGTAAGCATCATCGCTGGTATCGTTACATTTAGACCGTATGGACAATATAAAGGTGTACCATCCATTGCCGTAAATAACATTGGCTGAATACCAAATTCGATCGCAGCCGCCAATGCCGCAAAGTTAATGCCAATATACCCGGCAATCGCACCAGCAATGATTTGCCTTCTTGAGCCGTGCAAAGCATTTTTAGAGATCAGCCGATACACATAATACCCTATAAAAGGATTTATAAACGCCATATTAAAAGTATTTACACCAATCGCGAGTATCCCGCCATCACCAAAAATAATGGCCTGAATCACAAGTGCTACGCTCATAGCAATCACTGCTGCCCATGGTCCTAAAATGATTGCGATCAAAGTAGCACCTACCGCATGGGCTGTAGTTCCATCAGGAATCGGTACATTAAACATCATAATTAAGAACGAAAAAACCGCTCCCATAGCAAGCAAGGGAATGCGAGATACATCCAATGTTTGTTTCAGTTTAGCCGAAGCCCGATACCATATGGGAACCATAACCGCACCTAATGTGGCACAAGTCGAAGGACTTAAATATCCATCTGGAATATGCATAATTTTCTAACCTCCCGTTTATTATAAGCAAACATGATACGAAAAAATAACATTACTCATGTGAATGAACTGTTTCGTGTTCATCAACATGGGTAACCGATAATTCTGCGTAAAATACGCCTTTTTGCACTTGAATTTCTTGACACAGCTGACTCAATTTTTTCAGAATCCCTCTTACCACCAAAATCTCAAGACATTGATGATGATTTAAATGAACATGCATAGTCGAAACAATTTCATGATGAAATTCATGTTGGATATCCATCAAGCAACTCGGTAGTCCAAGTGAATGATGATCATATACAATCACAATCGTCCCGGCAACCACTTCGGTCAGCTGTAAACGATTAGGTTCAATTAATGCCTTGCGAACCAAATCACGAATAGCTTCTGAGCGATTACTATATCCTTGTTCACCAATCATGTTATCAAACTGCTCTACTAAATCTTGGTTCATCGAAACGCCAAAACGAATTAATGAATCCTTTTCTGCCATTTTTCCACCCCTATCATGCTACTATTTTTATAAATTGTAACACGAATATAGAAAAAAAAAAAGTCAATTCTTTGACCCTGATTTCCGTTGACCAATCTTTGCATCATTGAAGTCCCTATATAGAAAAAGACTGGATATTATCCAATCTTTTTCTACAATATAAAATTCTCTTTTCACCTGCGCCTCTCTTTCTTTGCTTTTTTAACGATATTCATAGCATAAACCTGCGCTTGACTACTTCCCTTTGATATATTAGGGGAATATAGCGCAATAACAGACTCAATGGACTGACTCGAATGTCCTGCCTCTAACAATGTTTTAGCTATTTTGCAATCCACTTCGGCATTCACTTCACTGCCAATATAGGTGGTAATAAAAAGATTTAGATGATATTGATAGTCTTCTATGATAGAACGTTGATGATAAGAATCAGGTAATCCTTTTACATCTACTAAATTCGCATCATATAATTTAGAATTCTCACTAAATGTTGCTTCCGAAAAATCAGCAGCAATTAAACTTACGTTCCGAAATTCATTAAGACTGCTTAACGTCACTTCTCTAAAATCAGCACCATCCAAATTGCTATCAACAAAATTTCCAAACTCAATTTCCGATTGTTTAAAATTAGCGTTTTCCATCATACTCTTCTCAAATGTTACGTTTGTAATTTTCGCTTTCGCCAACACTGATTTTTGCATCTCACAATCTGCAAAAACCACAGAGTATAATTCTGCATTTTCTAAAGAGGCATTGATAAAATTACAGCCTTTAATTTGACTTTCCGTAATGATCGTATCATCAAAATTAGTGCCCTCAAAATTAATATTTTCTCCATAAAACCAATTAATCTGGGACTCACTCAAATCAGCATCCATCAAATTAACATCCTTAAACACATTTAAATTACTAAATTCAACAAATGCCTTCTTAACGCTAGCATGTGCTAAGTTGCTCCCTTTAACACCTACGCCTTCAATTCGTACTTGAGATAAATTCACTTTTTGCATCGCACAACCTGTAAAATTCACTTTCGATAAATCCGCTTTTTCAAAATTGGCCCCAATCAGCAGGCTTTCTTTAAACTCACCTTGTTTGATGACAGTACCACTAAAATTAGCACCATTTAAATTACAATCTTCAAAATTAATCCACTCAATTGTTCTACCTGACAAATCCAGTCCGCTTACATCGCAATTTTTAAACTCAATCGGCGATCCTTCTGTTTGCTCCGCAATGATTTGATCCACATTTTCTTGCGTCATTTTCTTGAATTTCTTTTTCCGTTCCATCTACCTTAATCTCCTCTTCTATAGCATTTTTGTCGTTCTACTTTGTATCTATTCGGCAGGTTTTTAAATAGGAATTACGATCAAACAATGAAAATTTCATTGTTTCGGCACCGTACTGTAATGGCAATTCCCATATTACGATAGGATTGTGAAGTTTAGCACGATTAAAAATAAAGAGATCAGGGTTATATATAAATTTATATTCGCTATTTTATGTTAATTTCCTTGTAAAAGAGCAAATTTTCATATTACCTTTCATTATATATTTACCATATAATACAAAATTCCTGCCATATTTTATGAAAATTTTACAAACAAGGACAAGTCATTCCGTTTTGAAAACGTATAACCTGCCCTTGTTTCATTACCTGTTACTATTCTTTTTTCACTTTATACACACCAATAAAATTAGTTATCACTACTATACAATCATCATTTAATTTTGCAAACTAAAATACTACCCTATTTTTAATCCGTATGGCTGCTGATCGTTTTAATATGTAGAGTCATATACACTAATTCGCTTTCTGGTAAAATCAAGCCATACTCTTTTTTAACATACAAACCTATTTTTATCGCACAGCAATACTCTTTTACATATTTTTGTTTAATCATTTCAAAAATATCAGGGTCAATCGCTCGTAGCGAACTATTACGGATTGCTCGCTGCAACGCAAACTGCAGATGAGTAATTAAACGATGATAGGCAATTGTTTGATCATCAATTTCAATATTTAAATCTTTTTTAATTAATTCTACTACCGACATAATAATAGTAGCTGTTTGTAACGAATCAGCGACATGGCCTTGTTTTAATTTAATGGTATGAATATGTAAGGCAATAAATCCGGCCTCGTCCTCAGGAAAATCAATTTCTAAACGTTTTTCAATCAATTTTACTGCCCATAGACCAATATCATACTCTTCTTTATATAAAATTTTAATTTCATTTAGCAATTTATTATGAATCGGAATATTTGCCTTTATACGTTCTATCGCAAAAGCAATATGATCCGTTAGTGATATATAAACATGCGCATTTAATGTAACCGCTAATGTCTTTTCCGTATAGCTGATAATTTCTTCACTTAAAGCAATGTATTCTTCAGGAATTGTTTTTAATATCTGGGCAAATTTTTTATAAGTAACTTTATCTTCAACTGTGTATATCTTGTCAATTTGCGAAGAGTCGATACACTCATAAATTCTCGCACGAAATCCTAACCCTTTGCCAATTGCGATCTTTTCTAAATTATCATCTTCATCGTATACCAAAACAGCATTATTATTGAGTTTTTGTTTCACTCGCATGAAAATTCCTCCATCCTATTGTCCAAGGGATGATTGATTTATCGCACTTTTAAATTTCAGTATAACGTACAATCTCAAAGTAAGCAATTTTTTTTGGAACGTAATTTTCATTGAAAATTTTTGAAAATTCGTATTGCCTCTTTCCGCTAAGTATAGTATCATATGCATACAGATTCAAATATTACAAATTGCGTGTTACTGATTCGATCAGGCATAAGCAATCGTTAGTATCAAATAAAACTCGTTTGCCCTAACTATATTGTTAGGTTAGAGAACGAAGGATTGTTTATACTAACATTGCTTATGCTTTTTTATTTTAGTAACAGCAACATTAAAAGGAGGATGATATCATGTTAAAACAATCTTTCGGTAGCTTACAGCAAGTTGGTAAGGCATTAATGTTACCTGTGGCTTTATTGCCAGCGGCCGGTCTCTTGTTAGCCTTCGGTAATGCTTTTCAAAATCCACAGTTATTAAAACTTCTACCCCTATTAAACTGGGGCGCCTTCCAAGGAATTGCACAGGTAATGGAACAAGCCGGCAATGTCATTTTTTCTAATCTAGCCCTACTATTTGCCGTAGGTGTCGCCGTAGGAATGTCTGCTGGCGAGGGAGTCGCTGGTTTAGCAGCAATCGTCGGATTTTTAATTATGAATGTAACGATGGGACAAATTGCTGGCGTAACAGAAGCCGTTCTTAAGAACCCTATGTATACCCAAGTGCTGGGAATCCCCACGCTGCAGACTGGTGTTTTCGGCGGGATTATCGTCGGTGTATTAGCATCCTATGTATATAAACGCTATTATAATATTGAATTACCTTCCTATTTAGGATTTTTTGCAGGAAAACGCTTTGTGCCGATACTAACTGCAGTGTATGCATTGATCTTAGGAATTATCATGACTTTCGTTTGGCCCTTTGTACAAAATATGCTTAACACATTCTCGCATGATATGATTGATACAAATAAAACACTCGCTGCCTTTATTTTTGGGGTTATCGAAAGAGGTCTGATTCCCTTTGGCCTGCACCATATTTGGTATAATCCTTTCTGGTACCAATTTGGCGATTATGTCAATCTAGCTGGCCAACTTATAAATGGAGACCAACGAATATTTTTTGCCCAAATGAAAGATGGTGTGCCTTTTACCGCTGGAACTTTTTTAACTGGGAAATTCCCTTTTATGATGTTCGGTTTACCAGCCGCCGCTCTTGCAATGTATCATGAAGCAAAGCCAGAGAAAAAATCACTTGTTGCAGGGATACTTGGTTCTGCAGCCTTAACTTCTTTCTTAACAGGTATTACGGAACCTATCGAATTCAGTTTCTTATTCCTCGCTCCAGCCCTTTTCGGAATTCATTGTATCTTCGCTGGATTTTCGTTCATGATTATGCACCTGTTGAATGTAAAAATCGGTATGACCTTTTCGGGCGGTGTCATTGATTTTATCTTATTTGGTGTAATTCCTAACCGTACGGAATGGTGGTTGGTGATTCCTGTAGGACTAGCTTTCTCAGTGATTTATTACTTTGGTTTCCGCTTTGCCATCCGCAAATGGAATCTTAAAACTCCTGGCAGAGAAGAAGAAACAGATGAATCAAATCAAGATAGCGTTAATTCCACTACAAACGACCGGGGTTCTTTGGCCGCGAATGTTCTAGCAGCGCTCGGTGGCAAGAAAAATATCAAGGATCTGGATGCTTGCATCACAAGACTACGCGTTGGTGTAAATGATATTGGACAGGTAAACAAAGCCCAGCTAAAAAAATTAGGTGCAGCCGGCGTAATGGAAATCGGTAATAATATCCAAGTAATATTTGGACCAAAATCCGATCAGCTCAAAACCCAAATTAAAAATGTAATGAACAACAATGGTGCCGAGAATGAGGAACTAGATATGACTGCTGATAAGCAAATTCGTGCTCAAAAATCAGAGATTGATACTACTTTTATCATACCGCTAGATGGCAAACTGGTATCCTTAACCGATGTTCCTGATCAGGTTTTTTCACAAAAAATTATGGGTGATGGCTTTGCAATTGAACCCATTAATGGTGAACTGATTTCTCCTGTCAGTGGTACACTCACTACCCTATTTCCTACTAAACATGCATTTGGCATTACCACTGAAGACGGCACTGAAATTTTAATCCACTTTGGTATTAATACCGTCGATTTGGGCGGAAAAGGTCTTACTGCTTTAGTAGCGCAAGGTGATATGATCAAAGCTGGACAACCGCTACTATCCGTAGATCTACCTGAAGTTAGAAAATCAGTCCCTTCACTGATGACTCCTATCATATTTACTAACTTACGAGAAGATGAAAAAGTAGTCTTCCAAGAAGGTCAACAAGTAATGCGTGGTCAAACAGGCCTTATTCGCATCGAAAAAGCGTGAGCATCTAAAAGAATAGAAGCAGTATTTGTCCTCTATACAAATACTGCTTCTATTTCTTTATGACAAAATTTCCGTAATCTCTTTTATGAAACACTCCATTTCTTGTGCTGTACCAATACTTACCCGTAGGAAATTATCAATTCTTGGCTTTTTAAAATACCGTACTAAAATTCCTCTCTCCCGCAATTTTTGATAGAGTTCCTCTGCACGCATCAGCGGGTGATTGATAAAAATGAAGTTTGCCTTCGAGGGTATAATTCGAAAACCTATCGTTTCTAACTGCAAGATTGTTTTTTCCCGAATCGCAATGACCTTCTGACATGTATCTTGAAAATACTCTTCATCTTTAAAGGACTCTAACGCTCCAGCAAGTGCCACGCGATCTAATGTATAAGAGTTCATAGAATTCTTCACTCGATCCAATGCTTCGATTAAATCTGGGTGCCCCATCGCAAAGCCAATTCGCAAACCAGCAAGAGAACGTGATTTGGAAAATGTTTGTATAATCAATAGATTATCATATTTGTCAAGAAGCACATCTGCAGATTCTCCACCAAAATCAATATATGCCTCATCAACAATAACAACTTGATCGGCATTGTGCCTCAGGATTTCTTCAATCGCTTGGAGACTGACCACCTTACCAGTTGGCGCATTCGGATTAGGAAAAATAATGCCCCCATTCTTTGCAAAAAACTTTTCAACAGGTATGGAAAATTCTTCATCTAGTGGGACTACTGTATAATCGATATGGAATAATGCACAGTATACTGGATAGAAGCTATATGTAATATCAGGAAATAAAATTGCGGAATGTGGATTAAAGAACGCTAAAAAACTAAATGCTAATACTTCATCGGAACCATTTCCCACAAAAATTTGTTCTTTTGTTAGTCCATGATACTGGGCAATATACGTTCTCAGGTCATCACAAGTCGGAGTTGGATATAGCCTTAGATTCTCATCGGCGACCTGCCGAATAGCAGACAATACATTGGGTGACGGCGGATAAGGATTTTCATTGGTGTTTAGTTTAATATATGTTTTATCTTTCGGTTGCTCCCCTGGGACATATGGGTCTAATTTTTGAACTACGTTACTCCAATATTTACTCAATGCTAGCATCCCCTTTACATCATAGTTACAATATGTAAACTACATCTATATAGTCTGCCAGCAATAGACTCTATTCTACTGCTGGCGATTGTCTGTAAATCATTAGTGTATCAAGATTTTTCAGGCATCCTCTTTGCCTATTATCATTTCATCTTGGATTTTATCATGGTAAGCTGTTTCATGGCAAACTGATTTTCTGCCTGCCATTGTTCTAAATTTTTAGTTTTATTAATAAAGGCTTGGTAATGCGTGAGAGCCGCTTGATCCTGATTATTTTTTTCTAGTTGTAATGCGGCTATTAGCTCCTTAATGACTTTCAATGAATTATCTAATTCATATGATTTTTCAAGTTGCGTTATGGCAGATTCATAGGAACCATCCATGGCATCTAATAATCCCAAATTTCCGTAACCTGGAGCAAACTTTCTATCAAGTGTTATTGCATTTTGAAAATCTTCTCTGGAGCTTTTATAATCACCCATTAAAATTTTATTATAGCCACGACCATTGTATAGCGTAGGACTGGGTTGTATGGCAATGGCATCGGAATAGTATTGAATGGCCGAACCATACTCCTTTTTAGAGCTATAAATTGCTCCCATAATGGAGTAACCTATCAGTTCCTTTGGATTTTCTACAAGATAGCGCTGGACATCACTGATGGCATTACCATATTTTTTTGCAGCAAGGTAGGCTTCCCCCCGAACAATATAAGCATGATGATTGCTCGGGTTCTTCGTTAAAGAACGAGTGGAATATAGTATAGCCGCACTATCATTATGGAATGAGCGATTGACTTGCGCAATGACTAAATCAATATGACCTTGCATGACTAGCCATACCATAGATATCACTACGCAAGATAATAATATGCCCAGTTTAGGAACATAACTTCTGCGTGGCAGTTGCACATGATTTACACCGGGTTGACTTCTTAATAGCAGTGCAACCATTCCCCCACCTAAAAAGCCACCGATATGTGCATAGTTATCAACATGTGAACTAGTAAATCCCATAATAATCTGAATCACGCCGATAACCGCAATAAAGATACCAATATTCCCATCACGAATATTGAACTGATGACGATTTTTCCTAAAATATACGAGCAAGGCTCCCATTAGCCCAAATAGTGCTCCTGAAGCTCCGACACTCATTACAGTCCCCATAGACATACTCAATAACGAGGCCGTTATTAATGAGAAAAAATAAATAATCATGGTCCTTATCGTTCCAAATGCATGTTCAGTAGCCATCCCCAAAATGTAGATAAAAATAACATTACCCAATAAGTGATTGCCACTGGCATGCAAGAATTCCGCGCTTATGATTCGCCAGTATTCGCCTTGTAAAACAAGGTCGCGTTTAAGTGCCCCAGCCCTTAGTATTGATTGTTCGCTCAGTAGAGCACCCGTAGAAATTTCAAATATATAGGAAATAATATTCACTAAAATGATGAGAAGAATAAAAAGTGGAATGACCGACATATTCTTCTCAAAGGTCATTTTCGAAGGTTTAGCTTCATTGCCCTTGCTAGGCATTTCAACTATCATATCTGAGGTTATCAATAATGCTTCTTCACCATCAATTTTTTCCACCATTTATCGCCCCTCCCCAGTATCTAGCAAAACGCCTAGAGCTAGTGCAACTCGACGATCAATCAGTTTGTCGTTATCCATCGTCATATCTAAAGTATAACGATCAAAAATAGCTATTTTTTTATTGAACTCTCCAACCACTTGTTCTGTATCACCGGCATAAAAAACAAAGTTAGTCCTAAAAATTGCGATATCTGCGAAATAACCTGTTACTCGTCGAAGAAGAGAAGAAATCAGTGAATCCTCTTGAGCTGTTAGAAGTAGTGTATCATCTGGCGTGCGGAAATACCATTTTCTGCGCAAGAGATCCGTAAAACGATTTTTTTCAAAGTAACCTAAGACGGTCCCCTTATGATCATAAAGGGTATACCGTATCCATTTTTTCTGTAACCAATCATTTTGCCTGACTTCCAGTAATACGGTTTGCTTTTCCCTAGTATCGTAGAAAGTAATATCACGTTTTACATTTATAAAATAATAGGCAATGAGTAATACCGGAACAAATACTACCATATTAGTGCTACCTACAATTAAAAATATCAATACAATCATTAATAAAAAAATCCGATAGATGTACTTTGCAGGTCGTTCTACAAATAGGATCTCATTATCATCAAAATCACTGACTACATACTTGGTCGATATGGAAAAATGATTCTGCCTCAATCGATAGGTTGCATTATCAAACACTTGTAAAGCACTCTCAGTTTGTGATTTATCAATAAATGGGACGCGCAATTGAGAGGAACATCTAGGACATAGAAGTAGCTTTCCCGCAAATTCACTTTTCATATTATAGATACATCCACATGAGCAAGGTGTTAATATCGCCATTTTAATCTCCTTAGTAACATAATCTATATCTTTGATAGATATATTTTCCATAAACTACAAAATCCCTGCTTTTTTTTACAATAACACAGAAATTCTTACTATAGAACTTGTACAGTACTAGATGTACAAAAAGAAAAAGAGTAGAACCCATAGTATTCTATGATGATTCTACTCTTCATTTTAATATTTTTAGGCTATATCAAACTTTAAATTTCGAGATGGCGTCATGAATTTCTCCAGCCATGTTTGCTAATGTTTGACTAGAAGATGCTATTTCCTCCATTGAAGCAGATTGTTCTTCCGTCGCAGCAGAAACAGTCTCCGTCTGCTCAGCTGTATTTTTACTAATATTATCAATGTCATTAACCAAAGTAAGCATCTTTTGATTTCCCTTGGTCATCTGCTGAATTTCAGCCGAAACATCTCTTGTTTGTGTCGACATCTTTTGAACCAAACCAGAGATATCTGCAAATGTTTTGCCCGCTTTATCTACAACCTCTGTACCACGCTTTACTTGCTCTGTTTCATCAACCATCGCGACTACAGCCTGAGCTGTATCAGCTTGAATTTCAGCAATGAGTGTAGTAATTTGCTTAGCAGCCTCTTGTGATTGTTCAGCTAATTTGCGAACTTCATCAGCAACAACAGCAAACCCTCGACCTTGTTCACCAGCCCGGGCTGCCTCAATTGCCGCATTAAGTGCAAGAAGATTGGTCTGTCCGGCGATCCCGGAAATAGTATTTACAATTTGTCCAATTTCTTTCGAACGTTCTCCTAAGGTTGACACAACCAATGAAGAGTTTTTCACAGAATTTTCGATACAGATCATTTGATTTTTAGCATTCATTACATCATTACTACCTTCAAGAGCAGCAGTAGAAGCTTGCTGGGCTGTTTCAACAATGGTAATCGTATTATCTGCAATTTGCTGAATACCTGTTGATAATTGTTGCATAATTTTTTTCGATGTATCACTCGCATGAAGTTGCGTCCCAGCACCTTCGGCTACGTGGACTATCGATTCAGCCACTTGATTTGCAGCTTGTGCAGATTGTCCAGCACTAGCAGTCAATTGTTCTGAAGCAGCAGCTAACTTTTCAGCCGATAGAGCTAGTTGTTGGATCAAGATTCGTAGATCACTCGTCATCAAATTAACAGAATCCCCCAGTTCTCCAATTTCATCGGATGAATGAATCTCTAACTGATTACGAAGATCCCCTTTCGCAATTTGTTTTACTACGCTCGAAAGTTCAATGATGGGAGTAGAAATTTTACGACTTATATACCATGCCAAGATTGCTACTCCAGCCAAAATCACTATAATAATTGCACCCGTGAACATGATATCTTTGATCATCGCCTGCTGGTATCGCTGTTCTTGATCCGCCACTAATTTATCAATATCATCAACCCAATTTCCAGTACCAATTACCCAGTTATAAGGCTTAAATAATAGCGAATATCCACGTTTAGGTTTCGCTTGTTGTTCATTTGGCTTAGGAAACCAAAAGTCAGTATAGCCACCGCCATCCTTCATACCATTGTTAATGATCTCTTGAATGAAAGGCATTCCATTAGAATCTTTGTCATTAATACGACTTTTTCCTTCTGTATTTCTTCCTAAAAGAACTACATTAACACCCTCTGCCGTATCAGTCCAAAAATAGCCATCTTTATCATAGCGAAGATTTCGCAATAGATCCGCCGCTTGTTGCTTTGCTTGTTCTTCTGTCAGTAAGGACTGTTGTTGTTTCTTATAAATATTATTGACCATACTAACAGCCGTTTCCGTTTCTAAACGAATATTTCTATCAAACTGTTCCATGAGGACTTGGCGATATCCTGCAACAGCAATGTTCTTGTTATGAATTACGCTCCAAATATTATAGCTCCCAATAGCAAGTGCCATAAATGCACATATGCCAACCATGATAAAAATTAACTTATACTTGATTTGCTTCATGATCCTTCCCTCCATTTTGATACAATACAAACGATAACCTTACATTTTTTATTGTTACTAATAGCATATCGTTTTTCTTTAAGGAAATAAATTACAAATTACTGAATCGTTTAAATGTTCAGATATATCTTTGCAATTATCATCAAGTCAAAGTACGACTGCTATTTTTATGATTTTGATAGTTATATTCCCCATTCAACAGAAGAAATCCTGCTAAATTTCTACAAAATTCAGCAGGATTCCTTTTTTTGTTACTGTTGTAACATATACTCGTCCTTTTACTACATCATTACATGGTATGTGTAGGACAGAAGATACGATAAATCTATTGTAATTCACATTAAAAATGCCAGATGTTCTTTGCTTTAGTCGCCAAAAGAAATTGCGAGAGAACGTCCCATTTGAATTAAATCATGGGTTGGTGGAACTAAATATGGAGTCCCAACAACATCGACTAAATTAACTAAGACAATTTCGTTATTCTGCAAGGCCACCATGGTCTTGAATTTGTTATTAAGAACCGCATTAACGGCAGCCTCTCCATAACGAGTCGATAGCACCCGATCATACGCAGTCGGACTACCACCACGTTGGAGGTGCCCTAATACCGTAGATCTACATTCAATCGCTAATAAACTTTCTAATTCTTTAGAAAGTTTGTCACCTATACCACCTAACCGTACTTTTTCAGGACTATTATTTACGATCCTTGCTACTGATATCTCTCCATTAATAGATTTAGCTCCTTCAGCCACTACAATAATACTAAATAAGGTCCCTTGTTTTTGTCTGAGTCTAATTTTATCTGTAATCGAATCCCACTTAAAAGGAATCTCAGGAATGATAATGCAATCCGCTCCACCAGCGATACCACTATGAAGAGCAATCCACCCCGCATAACGCCCCATAACTTCTAGAATCATAACCCGATGATGTGACTCGGCTGTAGTGTGCAATCGGTCTAATGCTTCTGTCGCAATACTAACGGCCGTGTCAAAACCAAACGTTCTCTCTGTTTTAGGTAAATCATTATCAATTGATTTGGGAACGCAAACTACAGGAAACCCGAGATCTGCAAACTGGCTGGCAATGTTAAGAGTACCATCACCGCCAATGATAATTAATGCCTCTATATCTCGTTGCTTAAGATTAAATAAAGCTCGCTGCGACATATCCTTGTAAACAATTTCCTCATTATCGATGCATTGATATCGAAAAGGATTATCCCGATTGGTAGTCCCCAGTATTGTTCCTCCACGAGGTAATATACCTGAAATATTTTCAGGACCAAGTAAAGAAAGGTCATTATCAACTAAACCTTTAAACCCATTTTTTACCCCATAAACCATTATTCCATTTGAATGTGCAGTCTTATAAACCGCCCTTATTACTGCATTTAATCCCGGGCAATCCCCGCCACCAGTTAATACTGCGATTGTCTTCAACTTGTAAACACCCTTTCCATTTGAACATGATCATCCTTATCTTTGCGTTGATACATAGCCTCTCTCATATATAACCACCTTAATGAATGCTTGCCTAGCATTCCCTAACTACGTGTGCTATATCCTCTATAATAACTGTGCTTTCGCTAAAAGTCTAGGGCAATGAAGTTGCCTTCATCGCCCTAGACTTCCTAACATTTATTTACTTCCAAATTCATGCATCATTCAATGAGTAAAATCTTGTCCAACCGGGTCCGTTTCAGCAATTCTTCGACAATGCCGCACACCCCGACTAAAACAAAGCGGCCGTTTATTTCCTTCATACGTTTATAAACCGTTACCAGCACGCCCAAACCGGAGCTGTCGATATACAAAACACTAGAAAGATCCATTCGTATCTCTACTGCGCCTTGCTCGATCCTTTCAATAAGCTTATCACGGATAATGCCAGCATCATGGGCATAAATTTTTCCTGCCAGCCGCACGTAAACCTCATTTCCATTGACTCTTATTTCATTTCCCACAATTGCCTCACCTCATATAAATTAACTTACTTTAAAGCGGATGATATTATTTTGCAAAATTTGTGCCATGGAACTCGCCTCTTCCGAACTTGCTGCAATAGTCTCGACAGTAGCTGTAATCTCTTCGACCGCGGCAGCCACTGTCTGGGCATCCTGCTCCGTTTTTTCAATATCGCCTGCCACAGCTTCAATAAGCTGTATAATTTTATCGGAGGAAGCCACCTCACTGTTGGTCACCTTGGCAATTCCATCGACGTCACTGACCGTCTCCGCCACTGCCACCAATATGTTTTCAAGTGATTTTTCCGCCTTATTTACCGATTCTACACCGGCTTCCACTTCCATCCGGCTGTGTTTCATTGCGACCACTGCCAGCTCCGTGTTTTCCGTAATTTTATAAATCAGCTCTGAAATATTGCCGGCCTCCCTATCGGACTGCTCGGCCAACTTCCTCACTTCTTCGGCGACTACAGCAAAACCCTTGCCCGCCTCACCGGCCCGTGCCGCTTCAATTGCTGCATTTAGCGCCAGAAGATTCGTTTGCTTAGCAATTCCGGTAATTGTCTCATTGATCATCCCAATCTGAGTGGAATATTCATTCAGCAAAGAAATTACTTTTTCTGCTTCCATGGTTTTGCCATGAATGGTGTTCATGCTCCGTATGGCTTCAGCCACCGTCACTTTGCCATCATTTGCCGCCTTCGTCGTAATTTCCGAATTGCCGCTGGCCGACTCCGCCTTATCTTTGGCGATCTGAATCAGCGATGACAGCTCGATCAGCACCTGCGATGTTTCCATGCTGAGATTTGCCGCATTTCCCATCGCCTGACTGACCCGTTGAATTTCTCTGGCAATATCGCTTGCGGCCGAAGACACCTCTTCCGATGATGCGGATAATTCCTGCGATGCCGCGGTCAATTCTACCGAACTGGTTGATACATCCTTGACAATATGCGCCTGTGAATCAATCATCGCATTGAACGATCGGCTGAGCTGCCCGACTTCATCATCCGACACAATTGCCGCCTGAATCGTCAAGTCGCCCTCGCTAGCTTTATTCATTAAAGCCAGCAATTCTTTGATTGGCCGTGAAAGGCTGCGACTGTACCAAATGCCCAGAGCTAGCGCCAAAACTACAATAAGTACGCTTACCAGCAGTGCATTATTGGATCGATCCCGTACCTTCTCATTCATCTGTTTGGTCGCAGCCAAGAAATAGTTCTTTTGCATATCTGTCAATTCATTGAATCCCTGGTCAATTGCCCTTACCAAATCACGCCCTTCAATGGTAAGTTGAATCAAACCCGGATCATTTGCACGTTTGGCAGCAATGACCCGATCCCCCAGCTTCAAATACTCACCGATTAAATTTTTTACTGCCTCACTTTTCGCTTTCAATTCCGGATGTGTTAGCGCCACTGTATAATCACTCATCAAATCATAGCTTACCTTAATATTCGTCCGATAGCCTTTTTCATAAGTATCCATACCATCAGCATATGTAAGAAACCCTCGCATATCCAGCAGCGCACGCGTAAACTGCGTATGTGCGTCCTTAACCGTAACCATCGCCAAAGAATCCGCTTCGATGACCGTATGAACCTCTTCCCCCGTAGCTCGTAAATGATAGTATGTATAGCCGACGACACCGGCCATCAATGCTACTACCAGTACGAACATGCTTATAATCTGCACCATAATAGGAAATTTTTTCATCATGTATAACTCCTCTCGCCCTTGATACTATTGGCATCGCCCAAATACTAAAACGTCTCTAATTCTATACAGGATTTATTATACCAGTTTTTATCCTATTTGTTTCGACATATTTCGCTGTATCTATAGTTTAGTTAGATTTATTAATTTATTGTACCGCAAAATAACGTCTAATCTCTTCGACATCATTTGTCATTCCAAGTGCTACCATCAATTTGATTCTGGCTTTTTGTCCACTTATTTCACCAGCCAAGATAATATTTGACTCTTTCATCGAACTGGCACTCCCTAAATAACTATATGCCGTTACGACTCGACCAGCATGAACTCTTGTCACTAGCACAACTGGAATGTTGTGCTCTCTTGCCATTTCAATTCCATTTTTCACTGCCGGTGGCACATTCCCACAACCAAATGACTCCACTACAATGCCTTTTGCCTTTTTTTCAATCAGACACTGAAAGAAAAATTCATCCATACCAGCAACTACCTTAATCAAATGTACATCATCAACAATTGTATCCGGATGGATTTTTTGTAGATAAAGCGAATGGCGTTTCATAACAACTGCATCAAAGTACACTCGTCCAATGGGTCCCCACGATGGAGATTCAAATGTTTTGGTACTTGTCGCATGAGTCTTTGTTACCTCAAGCGCTGCATGTATTTCATCATTTAATACAACAAGCACTCCTTGATCATATGCTTCATCACTAGCTACCGTTTTCACCGCAGCTAATATATTTCCAGGGCCATCAGGACTGGTTTGTGATGCACCTCGCATCGCACCTGTTACGCAAACCGGCTTGTGTGTCTGTACGGTTAAATCTAGCATATACGCAGTTTCTTCTAACGTATCCGTTCCATGAGTAATGACAATACCATCTACCTCATTTGTCTGTGCGTATTGATCTACTATTTTCCCAAGTTCAAACATAGCGTTTGGCGTAATATAGCCACTTGGTACATTACAAAATTCAACCACTTCAACTTTTGCAACGTTTTTTAATGCAGGTACAGCTTCCACTAAATCCTCACCACTAACTGCGGGAATTAAGCCATCTGTAGATGCATCATATTTCATTGCAATTGTTCCACCCGTTGTAATCACAATTATTTTTTTCATTTTAAAATCATCCCTCCTCTTTGCTTTCTTGCCCAACATACTCGAAACAAGCGGACTACCCCGCGCATCATCCAAAATTTATTATTCATAGTGATTTGCTACGAACCAAACAATACTAAAATGCCCCCAAGAATAGGTATTGTCACCATCGTAGTTTTTAAAATCAAACGTAAAACTAGTTTCAATCTCTTGGTTGGCGTCAACAAAATGATCAATATTCTTATTATAACTTATCTTTGTATCATTTCCGATAGATATCTAAAACTCTTGCAATATATAATTGTCTGACTCCGTAAGAAAAGTCCTTGATGTTACTGCAAATCAGCAACGCCAAGGACTTTATCCGTATCATATATAATTTCTCGTATTCTTTAATCTAACTACTTCTAGAAACTACAACTTACTCCAATATCGATGCCAAATTGATTGCTTTTGCTGGCTCATAGACTCCCTTACCATTTGCAACGCCATTAACGGTTTGAAGAATAATTTTTATTATAAAAAACAATTCCTTCCAGATTTAAATTTGGAAGGAATTGTTTTTCATACTATATAATATTTACGGTTTTACAGTTTCTTTATAAACTTGCTGACCATCTTTCATTTCAATAATAACTACACCTCGAATGGCATCATGGGTAGGACTCAAATTCATACTTCCACTTACGCTTTTAAAGTCTTGCGTTGCTGCCAGTGCCTCACGGATTTTAGCGGAATCTACACTACCCGCCCGTTTGATCGCATCAACTAACAAATAAGCAGCATCATATCCCATAGCCGCCATAGAATCTGGCAGTTGGTTATATTCCTTCTGATATGCGGCAACAAACGCTTGAGATGCTGGGCTGGTATCTTGTGTTGAATAAAAGTTAGTGAAATATGTATTATTTAATGCTTCTGGGCTCCCAAGCTCCACCAATCTAGGTGAATCCCAAGCATCGCCACCCAGAATAGGCACTGTAATGCCTAGTTCACGAGCCTGCTTGATAATCTTACCTACATCATCATAATAACCAGGAAGATATATGATTTCTGGATTTTGAGCCTTAATCTTGGTCAAAACAGATTTAAAATCTTGGTCTTTTTGGAGGTATGCCTCTTCAACAACGACTTGGCCCCCTCCCTTGGTAAATACATCTTTAAATACCTGTGCTAACCCTTTACTATAGTCACTAGAATTATCAACCATAATCGCACTCTTGGATTTTTTGAGGCTGTTCAAAGCAAAATTGGCACTTACTGTACCTTGAAAGGAATCTGTAAAGCAGGCACGAAATGTATACTCTTTTACTTTTCCAGTTTTCTCGTCAACTGTTACTTTGGGGTTGACGGTAGCTGCAGCTACAAAAGGAATCTTATTGTCTTCCGCAACCGCTGAACCGGCAATCCCGCATGAACTAACAGTAAAACCAGTGATCGCTACTACTTTGTCCTGCGTAATAACTTTCGTCATAGCATTAGCCGACTCAGAAGGTTCCCCTTTATTATCAGCCGTAACAATTTGAATTTGTTTTCCCAAAACACCGCCATTCGCATTAATTTCTTTAAATGCCAATTTTGCACCAGCAGCAGCCGAAGTGCCGTAAGACGCAGTGTTTCCGGTTAGTTCATATACCATACCAATTTTAATATCCTTACTCGCACTGTTCGTACAACCAGAAAGTAGACCGATCAACAAAACAAGAACAAGTAATAGACAATACCTGTTAAAAAATCCCCTCACTATACATCCCCCTATTCATTTACTTTTTCTTCTCTAGATAAACATATATTAATTATTCATTACTTATACTGATATATTTTATTGCAAAATTCCTATATTGGCAAGTTTTATCTACACTGCACTAAAGTACAAGTACTCAACATGTATTAGTAAAGTTTTAACGTACCATCGAAAGACGTTTCGGATAACCCTGGGATCGAATAATAGTCCCAGCCGTATATCTGTGACGGCTGAGACCTTCTTACATAACTACTTCATTTTAAACCTTAAACTTACCGATTGCTGTGCGCAACTCTTCCGCCATTGTTGATAAGCTCTGACTGGAAGAAGCAATCTCTTCCATAGATGCTGATTGTTCTTCAGTAGCTGCCGATACCGTCTGAGCTTGTTCAGCAGATTTTTTGCTTTCCCTATCGATTTCCCGTACAGCATGTACCACCTGCTGGCTACCACTGGTGATCTCTTCAGTAGCAGCGGAGATCTCGTGAATTTGTTCAGACATCTTCTCAATCATTTTCATGATTTCTCGGAAACTCTCTCCAGCGACATTGACCACTTGTGTACCTATACTCACTTCTGTTTTGCCTTGGTTCATGTAGACTACAGCATTAATGGTTTTTCCCTGCACTTCAGTAATTAGATTTGCAATCTGCTTGGCTGCTTCCCCAGATTGCTCGGCGAGCTTACGGACCTCTTCGGCCACCACAGCAAAACCGCGCCCTTGTTCTCCAGCCCTAGCAGCTTCAATAGCCGCATTCAATGCTAATAGATTGGTCTGTCCAGCGATGCTGGCGATAACTTCCACAATCTGTCCAATTTCTTGGGATTTGCTCTCCAATTCGCTGATTACTACAGCTGTCTCAGTAGTTTTTTCCTCAATAACCATCATTTGTTTTACTGCTTTTTCTACAGCTTGTCCGCCATCACTTGCTGCACTAGCTGTTTTTTCTGCAGCAAGTGCTACAGTTTGAGCATTTTCTGCTACCTGCGCAATGCCTTGCGACATTTGTCCCACTACATCTGTGGTCGAAGTGACTAAATGCAGTTGTTTTTCCGATCCTTGCGCTACTTGTGTTATCGACTCTGCCACTTGATTAGCAGCTTGGGCTGATTGTTCAGCACTGGCAGTAAGCTCCTCCGAGGAAGCTGCCAGATTCCCGGAGGTATTGGCTAAATTTTTTATTAATTTTTGCATATTTATATTTAGTATGTTAAAACATTTTCCTGTTGCTCCGAATTCATCCTTTCTTTCCATAAATTCGCTTGCTATCGATTTGGAAAAATCACCCTCCGCTATCATCGTAAGACGCATATCCATTAGAGCAAACGATGTAGTCATATATCTAGTAATCATCCACCCTATTATCATCACCAACACCACTGCCACTAACATAATAATGGCAAATATCCATATAGCCTGCTTAAAATTCTCTTTGTTTGCTTTATTAATTTCGTCGGCTTCTTTTGCATTATACTCTGCCAGTTCCTTTAAACTTTTTTGAAAAGCTTCGCCATCTACTCTTGCCTTTCTATTATACACATCATAAGCTTCCGCATTTTTATTTTGCAGTGCAAGATTAATTGCTTCTTGCCTTCCTGTTCTATATTTATCCATACTATTGTGTAGTTTTTTTAATGTATCCACTTCAAAGCGATCTAATTTAGTTTTTTCATACTCAGCCAGGTTTTTTGTGAATACTTCTACCCGCCTATCGATATCTTGCTTTAATCTTGTATTTTCATTGTCATCAGTAGCAAGCATTAAGTTATAGATATCAGCCTCAATAGCCCTGGCCTGACTACGATTGTCGTTAAGCCATTCAATTGGCATTAACTTTTCTCTATACATTTCATCCATACCCTCATTGGCTTTTGACAAATAATGATATCCTGTAAATCCCACTGCCCCCAAAGAAATGACGGACACCACAATAAGTACCAGTAACTTGGCAAAAACTTTCATATTCCTCAACCAACTCATACATCAACACCCCTTTACTTATTATTTTTTGTATATTCACTAGTCTTTATGATGGTTTGACTGGTGACCTGCTAAAAATTGAACTCAGGAAGGGCAATATCTATTCCAGCCCCTCCGGATTCATTTGCTTGGATTGCTGCCGATGTTTGTTGCACCTGTGAAGACATCTGATTAATCAGTCCAAAATTTTCTTCGAAAGATTGTCCGGCACTATTTATTATTTAGCTGTTCCTCTTTAAATATAAGAAAAGCTTTAACCAATGAAGGATCAAAATGCGTCTCTGCGCCTTGGCTGATTACTTGTAGTGCCGAGCGATTGTCATTTTGTATACAAGCATTAATATTATCTCACATTTGCATTAATCGACACAATTCGCAAAAATGCCCAAACTTTGCAAGTAATAACTAAACAACCATTATCCAAATTGGATAATGGTTGTTTAGTTATTACTCTCTCATCAGTTTTTTTAGTCTTATGGCTATGCCTAATGCCATACGCGTATCATCCACATTAAGATTCACCTGCAACAGTTTCTCAATTCGCCGTTGCCGGAACAATATGGTTTTGGGATGCAACTGTAGTTTATCCGCTTTCTCCCTAATACTGGATTTTCGCAACAGTTCTTCCAACGTTTCCAGAAAGTTGGTCATTTTTTCCTGATCATACTTAATTATGGCACCAATATTTCTTTCAACAAACTCTGCAGTAACTTCTTTTCCTACAGTTCCCGGAAGAAACTGAAATATACCGGCTTCCCGATAGCAAACAATCCGTTCATCCCCAAATGCCTCATATCGCCCGGCAATTGCCGCATTTAACGCCTGCCGGTAACCCTGTTGTATTTCGGTAAAATCAGCTTGCACCTCACTAATCCCTATATACATTGCTAAATCAGCTTCGTTTGTTTGCAGTTTTGCACTAACTTGAGCCGCCAGCTCTTTACAATATTCCCAATTGTGTAGTTCTGCACGACACACCACGCCAATGCCCTCCTGACAATCCCAGACAAGCAAATTCAAAAAGTCACTCGCCTTGGCAATCAGCCTATATTTTAGTTTATGAATAGCATGGCTTTCTTCTAACACACTCTGCTTATCACCAACTTCAAACCGGTCACTTGCAATAATCATCACAAAAAATGCCGCATCAAAATCCATCCCAAACCCCTTAGCGGCACGTTGGACTTCTTTAGCCCCTTTCTTTTTCCCCTGAATAATATCGTTAATGAAATCGCTTCTACGCCTGAGTTCATAAGTTAATTGCAACATTTCCTCTGCTTTTCGTTGTTCAGTGATATCGACTGCCACTACAGCCACTGTCCTTTTGCCGTTAACCAAATAGCTCATCGGCGCCAAACGCCTTTCGATTACTCGCTGCTGTTGCCCAAAGGTTACTTCACCGGTAAAACATTGCGGTATTCCTAAAGATATAGTCTGTCGCACTTCGTCCAGTAAAACTCTGGCCTCCTCCGCCTCAAATGCCTCTCTAATCAAACCGCCTTTGATTATTTTTCCCGCTAATATCCGTAAACTTCCCTTGCCAAACTGTTCAATATACCGCCCATCCTCGTCAATGATAAAACTGACATCCTGTACAGCCTGCGCAAAATCCTTCAGCTTCCTTTCGCTTGCCCGCAGTATTTCTTCCATGTGTTTACGATCAGTAATATCAAGACTTAGCCCCACTATGCGTATAGGTTTTCGCCTTGCGTCATACACGACCTTACACTTGGATAAAATCCAATGATAACCACCATCCTTATGCCTCAGCCGATATTCTAAATCATACTTTTCTGTTTTTCCGTTCCAATTCTTTGCACGCGCCTTTTTTATTCGCGCCGAGTCATCGGGATGCATAAAGCTAAACCACTTGCTAAATTCAGCAATTTCATCCCTTTCATAGCCGACAAACTCATTCCATATTCCACAATCATACATTCGATCACTGGCCATATCCCACTCCCAAATCCCCACCATCGCCCAATCTTTACTCCACATCCACAACTCACGTTGCCTCAATTTTTCTGTTTCCGCTTTTTTTATCTCTGTCAAATCAGTAATGCTAGCAAGAAACAGCTCCTCTTCAGCTACTGACTCAAAAGATACCTCAACATCTCTAATTTCTCCGTTTTTTAACCGGTGTTGAATACTAACAGGAGTAGTTTGGATTTTTGCGCCGATCATAGTCATTGGCACCGCTGTTGTTTTCTGCGTGACTGGATTAAGCTCAAAAAATTTCATATGTTTTAGTTCTGCCGCAATATATCCATAAAAATTTTCCGCCGCCTGGTTAACATCCAGGATATATCCCGTATGTGGATCAAAAACAAGCATTACTACCGGGCTCCGATTAAAAATCTGCTGGTATATAGAATTGTCAATATTCATAACTTTTTCCCCATCCTACTATTCTACTGCTATTTCCACCCTTTTTAGTTGACATACATCAAAAAAAGCCTCCGCTACCTTGGCTAAAGCCTGACATTAAAATATAAAATTCCCGTATTGTTAACTAAAATCTCTGACAAAACCACATTATACTGTAAACATTTGCTTATTATATTATCTCATTATTATACAATTGTGCGCAACTTGCATAATAATGATTATGGAATTTAAAACAAACATTATCCAAAAATGATAATACCCCCTTAGATCAATCCAGTTTTATTATTTTTTTTAATTTTATTGCGATACTCAAAGCCAAGCAAATATCATCATCATTTAAATTAACTCCTAGAATCCTTTCAATTCGCTGTTGCCGGAATAAAATGGTTTTAGGATGCAACTGCAGTTTGTCGGCCTTTTCCCGGACGCTGGAATGATGCAGCAATTCTTCCAATGTCGCTAAGTAATTATTTTGTTTTTCTCGATCATATTTAATTATCTTACCAATTGTTCTCTCAACAAAATCTATCACCACTTCCGTTTCTAAAGCCTCGGGCAGAAATTGAAATATACCCGCTTCTCGATAATGAACAATTCTTTCTTCACCTTTTGTTTGGCATTGGCAGCGTGCCGCAATCGTAGCATTTAGCGCTTGGCGATAAAGTTTTTTTATTGCCGCAGAGCCGGTATCCACTTCACTGATGCCAATATAATTTGTTAGATTGAAACTATGTTCCAGCAAGCGTATATTGATAACTGTGGCATAGTTTTTACATTCTTCCCAGTTCTGGGATTCCGTGCAACACAATATGCCAATACCTTCTCGGCAGTCCCACGCCATCAACTTTGGCAAATTACTCAGCACACCAATCAGTTCGTCTTTAAGTTCTTGCACTGTGCAATTTTCCGCTGAAATACTGCGCTTATCACTATCTGTAAATTCATCGCTGACAATGACCATCACAAAAAATGGGGTGTTAAAATCTATTCCCATGCTTTGCATCGCATATGGAAGTTCTTTATCCTCTCTTATTTTTTCATGAATGACATCGTTAATATAATCGCTTCTGCGCCTGAATTCATAAGCCAAACGCAATTTTTTTTCCGTCTCCCGTTGCTTGGTGATATTAAGCGATACAACAGCTACTGTACGCTTACCGTTAGCCAGATAACGCATTGGCGCCATACGCCGTTCGATTAATATTTTTTCCTGTCCAAACGTAAGTTCATAGACAGCATACCGCGGTCTTCCCTGGTCAAGAGTCTGCCGCACTTCATTTAACAAAAAATCAGCATCCTCCTTTGCAAAGACTTCACTAATCAGACAGCCTCTGATTTCTTTGCCACGCTTCGCAAAATAATTATCGCCAAAACATTCAATATAACGCCCATCTTCATCAATTATAGAAGCAACTTCCGGTATAGCTTGCGCAAAGTCTTTCAACTTCATTTCACTTTCCAGCAGTATTTGTTCCTCGCGTTTACGACGGGTAATATCTATACTCAAGCCGATTAACCGTATGGGTTTTTGGGCATCGTCATAAATAACCTTGCATTTAACCCATATCCAACGATATTCGCCATCATTGTGCCGCAAACGATACTCGGTCTCAAAAGTTTCTGCATTACCCTTCCAACATTCCCGCTGTATTTTTTCTTGCTCCAGTACATCATCAGGATGCAGCAGACTTTTCCATGTCTCATAATTAACGATTCCTTCATACCCGGTTAAGGTCTTCCATATGACATTATCCTCCGTGGTGTTTTTGACCATGTCCCATTCCCAGGTTCCGACCTTAGCCCATTCTGCAAGCAGTGTAAACATTTTCCGGCTTGTCTGGCTCTCCCTTTCTGCCTTTAGCTTGTCGGTTATATCGACCACAATAGAAATAATCCGCTTATTTTCTCCTATGTGCACCAAACTGCAATATACTTCCACATCCCTAATTTCGCCACTTTTCAGTCTATGTTGCACTGCAAAAGGTTTATTATGCCTTCCACTGCCAACCTCATTGATTTCCGCCACTATTTTACTCTTCGCAGCCGGATTAATATCAAATAGTTGCATTTGTTTTAATTCTTCAATAGTATATCCATAGTATTTTTCTGCTGCCAGATTGGCGTCCAGAAAACTTGCTGTATCCGGGTCAATAACTATCATGACGGCAATACTATTCATAAAACCTTGCCGGTACCATTCATCATCCTTAAGCAACATTGGTTTTTCTGCGTTTTTTGATAAACTTTCGCTATAAGTGTTATTATTCATATACTTTCCTCCTTCTATAATCTCCTTCTATAATCTTAAATATTCTCTCACATACTCGCTATTTCGCAGTATTTCACATTTCAAAAATTCACTTTTATGCTATAGGAAAACTTGTAGAACCCGAAAAAGATAAAAAAAGGGATAACCTCTCTACGCTGAACACTTCAGCTTGAAAAAATTGGTTATTGCGGCCTAATGGAATCCACAAATAATGCAGTGGCCACCCTCCTATGTCTCACGGGGTCTCAGTATAATACTGGCCCTAAATTCCCT
>CAXYVG010000040.1:0-31685 GCA_964292325.1 uncultured bacterium
AAAACCCGCCGCAGATTGCCACAGGATTCGCTGGAATCACGCTGGCTTATAATGTGAAAAGCGAAGCCGAAGTGCATGAAATCATGGGACTTGCCAAAAAGGCGGGAGCAGTTATCGCTAAAGAACCGCAGAAGGTTTTCTGGGGCGGATACAGTGGATATTTCACCGACCCGAACGGATATTATTGGGAGGTTGCCTACAATCCGTACTGGTCGTTCGACGAGAACGATATGCTTGTGTTGTAGAGAAATCACCGTAAGGAAAAGCCCATTTCAGTATATGAATGGTTAGTAATGGAATGGATGCCAGACTTCGGAGCTTCTTATAAAAATCTTGACAAGAGAAAATATTGTTGTTATATTTATTGAAATTACATAAGTCGGTATTCGATAATACAAAGACGTATTAAGGAAACATGTTTTCCCTAATACGTCTTTTTTAATTCTTGTATAAGTTCATTTTGTTAGATTGTTATATAAGATTAGTTGAAATAATTATAATGGAGGGAAAGATATGTTAGCAGAACACAAGCATTTACGTACCGCAATTGAGACAGAGCAAATGGTTACAATTAAGAAAAATACTGGGGAAAGCTATAAATTTAAATTGTATGCTTTTGGTGAACGCGGAACATTGATTCAACCAGAATTAATTACTGAGATAACCGAAGACCTAGCGCAAGGTGTAAAAACGCATTTTACAGACTTTGATTATATCGTATCACCGGAACCCGGTGGTCATACGTGGGGGATGTTGGTCGCTTATGCCTTACATAAACCTATCAATATCTTACGTATGAGTACTCCTGACAATCAGGACGCAACAGCTAGTATTAAACGGGAAACAGCATATAATGAGAATTACATTAATTTTAGTGGATTTAAACGAGGCGATAGGGTTTTACTAATGGATGATGTCATTAGTTCTGGTGGGACGATTTATGCCATCGTTGGGCAGTTAAGAGCTTTAGGGGTTGAGGTAATCGGGGCGCAGGTGATTTTGGTGAAGGGTGAATACTATGAAGAAATAGAAAAAAGTTTAGACATGCCTGTAAGATATTTGGCTAAGGTGTGATAACAAAAGATAACGAAAAATGGTTGACATTATTTTTTTTCTACTAGGGTCATGGCTGTAGCGGCAATTCCTTGGCACTTCGCAGTTACTTCCTCTACGGTCGCAGAGATATCTGTAATTTCCAAACTGACTGCATCCACTTTTTTTGCAAGAGAATCTGATATATCGATAATTTTTTCTACTTGCCCTTTGATTTGATTTTCGCTGTTTTTAGTCGATGTAACTGTATCTTTTGACTGATTCGCAAGCACTCGTACTTCTTCAGCGACAACGGCAAAACCTCTCCCCTGCTCGCCAGCCCGCGCCGCCTCGATCGCTGCGTTTAATGCTAGAAGATTAGTTTGACCCGCGATAGTAACAATTTCATCGGATGCATGTGAAAAGTCTTGTAACTTATTTTCAACATCTAGCATACTTTCTTTTAATATCGCTGCAACATGTAAGATGGAATGCATTTCATGACTGATATTTTCAATATGCTTTGCATTTTCACAACTACCAAGAGATACTTCATGAATTGCATTCGTTATGTCCGCAACACACTCTTTGAGTATTTGGCTAGCCTGTTCACGTTCCTCACCGATAGCTTTTACTTCCGCCACGACCTCTTGAATCTGATTATTTTTTTCGGCCAAGTTGGCTTTTTCAATAAAATGTACTTTTTGATTATAGTCAATACAATTTTCTATATGATTTATACCTTGCGATACTGCTTGAGCAAATTTTTCACAATTGCCGAAGCCGCAAGCATAACAATTAACCTTTCGAGAATCATTTGTCGTTTTATGCATTTGATTGAATATAGTATCAAGATTATGATTCTGTGTAATCTTGATTTGATTGGATTTATCTTCGTATTTTCTACTGAAATCACGTAGTATAAGCTCTTTGTCAAACTGTTGAAATAAGCCATATCCTTTTTTGAACAACTTATTTTTACGTTGTTTTTTCAGCTTTTCTTGTTTTAGTTGATTCATCTTGCAATCGATGTCATCAATAGAAATGTCTTTACTCGTGCCAGTACCAAGATTACAACCATGTAGACAATTTAGAATATCTACGATTAAAGGCAGTTCCTTGCCTGTACCTATGCGTTTGGCATACTCATCTAGATAGTGATAGGCATGTTGCGCTCCTTCCACCTGTCTAACCCAAGCGCTACCATTCGTATGAAAATCCACATTTTCTCGTAGTCCACCTGGTCGGCTAAAGGTCAAACCAATACCACAACCAATATCATCAAAATCAACTTCTGGATAATCATTTAACTTAATCTGATTCTCTACGAGATACTGTTTCAATTTTTCATATGTAACATTATACTTGACGATACTATCTGTATTTTTTTCGTTAATCTCATCAATTTTTCCAATACACGGAGATAAGAAGGCTATCTTATCGGTAACCCCTTTGTATTTTTTTAGATAAATAGCGGTGCACATCATAGGGCTATGTATAGGAGCTAGTTTATCGATTAATTGTGGTTTGAATTTTTGAATATAGTTGACAATGACTGGGCATGGCTGAGCTATAATAGAATGTAAATCCGATTCTTTTATAGCTTTCAAATAAGCCCACGTTGTTATATCAGCGCCAAAAGAAACATCATAAATAAGATTTACCCCTAGAGATTTTAAATAGCCATATAATTTTTTGTAATTAGGAAAGTTAAAGCGAATAGCTGGAGCAACGATGATAGAAATATTCGCTCCCTTTTTCAAATCAGCGAAGAATTCTTGCGTATCATCCATAAAATCTCTAGCGCGATGATCACATATATCAATACATTCACCGCAATGAATACATTTTAGTTGATCAATTCTAACTTTATTTTCTCCATTATGCTCATAGGCAATATTGGCGTTTACAGGGCATTTCGCAACACATTTATTACACCCAAAACATTTTTCTTCATTTGTTATTATAATTTGTTGCTGCATCATTTATCTCCTCGCATACTATTGGGTACCTTAGATATGTCTAAAACCCATCATAGTTTCAACTGCTAAAACATCTACCGATTATTATAGATCATATAATTCATATTTTGCAAATGTTCATAGCTCATTTTTCATCTTTTTGGGAAAGTTGACATCAAAATGAGTCATATGATATCTTATATAGTATTGGTTAGCTGTAAGAACAGTATATTTTATAAGGTAGATAAGGTAGGAAAACGGTATGCAACAACAATCTTTCAATCGAACAAAACAACTGGTCTATACAGCGCTAGGCATTGCCCTTGTTTTTGTTTGCACGATATTTATAAATCTTCGTCTTCCCATTGCCGCTAATGGCGGTTTAATTCATTTGGGGAATGTGCCCCTTTTTATTATGGCCATTCTTTACGGACGCCGATTTGGCGCATTGTCGGGAGGAATTGGTATGGCTCTTTTTGATGTAGTGGGTGGCTGGTTTATATGGGCCCCTTTTACGTTGGTCATTGTAGCCGCTATGGGGTATACAGTCGGTGCTATCTGCGAAAAAAACCGGACCATGACGGCTTATGTGTTGGCCTTAGTGGTGGCTTGTCTCATTAAAGTGCTTGGTTATTATGCTGCTGAAGTGATGATTTACGGAAATTGGCTGGCACCGATGACGTCGATTCCTGGTAATCTTGTTCAGATTGGTGTGGCATCCGTTATCGTATTGCCTATTTTGGCCAAGTTGAGAAAGAATGGACTTGCTTCTTAGCAGATAAGAACGATCACAAGTGAAAAAAGTAATGATTATAATTGGTGCGATTCAATAGAACGTGATAACCTGTAGGAGAGAAATCTCTTACAGGTTATTTTTGTCGCAAAATTGTCACATCTTTGCGTTACTATTAGTAATATGGTTAAATATTCTAATGCGAAAACATGAATAGGAATAAAATGGGATATATTAGGGCATGATATTTTTACAAAAAAATATTGTAAAAATGGAGGAATTTGATAGCGTGTAATCGAATGAACAAATGTAAGTATTTGTTACATAGGAAGGGAGTCAGTTATGGCGATAAGTTTACAAAAAGGTCAAAAAATTGATTTAACTAAAGGTAATGCTGGACTTTCAGAACTAATTGTTGGACTCGGTTGGGATCCAGTTGAACAAGCTGGTGGCGGATTTTTAAGTGGCTTATTAGGTGGCAAAAAAGCAGAGGTTGATTGTGATGCATCTGTATTGCTATTAGATGCCAATGGGAAATTTACTCATAAAGACAATGTGGTTTTTTTCAATAACCTAAAAAGTCCTTGTGGTAGTGTTACTCATTTAGGAGATAACCGTACTGGCGGTGGCGATGGTGATGATGAGCAAATTTTAATACAGCTAAATAAAGTGCCTAGTAACATACATAAAATAGTTTTTGTCGTAAATATTTATGATTGCCAGAAACGCAAACAAGATTTTGGCATGATTAAAAATGCCTTTATTCGAGTGATCAATAAGGCCGATATGCAAGAAATAACTAGATATAATCTAACGGATAGCTATGCTGGTAAAACGGCACTGATTGTTGGTGAAGTATATCGCCACCAAGGCGAGTGGAAGTTCGGTGCTCTTGGTGAAAGTACACAAGATGTTTCACTGAGTGCTCTGGTTGGGAAATATAGTTAATTAATAATAAAAAATAGGGGGATAATAAAATGGCAGTTAGCTTAAGCAAAGGGCAAAAAGTAGATTTGACAAAAACAAATCCTGGTTTGAAAAAAATTGTGATTGGACTTGGCTGGGATACTAATAAGTATGATGGTGGTCAAGATTTTGATCTCGATGCATCTGCCTTTATTTTGGGGGCAACAGGAAAAGTGAAAGATGAAAAAGATTTCGTTTTTTATAATAATACAAAAGGTGCGCAAGGCGCAGTAGTACATACTGGTGACAATCGTAGTGGCGTTGGCGATGGTGACGATGAGCAAATGAATATAGATCTTACTCAAATTCCTGCTGACGTTGAGAAAGTAGCTTTTACGATTACGATTCATGATGCAGAGGCTCGTAAACAAAATTTCGGACAAGTTGCCAATGCTTATGTTCGAGTTTTTAATGAAGAAGGCGGTACAGAACTGATTCGCTATGACTTAGGTGAAGACTTTTCTGTAGAGACAGCGATTGTTGTTGCGGAAATTTATCGCAATGGTGCAGAGTGGAAGTTTAATGCAATTGGTAGTGGATTCAAAGGTGGATTGGGTGCTTTATGCGCTAATTTTGGTTTAAGTGTAGCGTAGTTAGAGCTTTAACTGAATGATGGAGCATGCATGGAGGGATAAGACATGGGAATTAACTTAGGTAAAGGCGAAAGAATTAATTTATCAAAAGAAGCACCTAGCTTGAAAAAAGTAGGTGTAGGACTGGGTTGGGATACAAACAGTACGGATACTGGCGTTGATTTTGATTTGGATGCTTCCGTTTTCATGCTAGGCGTAAATGGGAAAATACCTACAGAAAAAAACTTTGTATTTTATAATAATTTAACATCTCCTGATGGCGCGGTTAAGCATACAGGCGATAATCTGACAGGTGTTGGTGATGGCGATGATGAGACCGTTCTTGTGGAACTTGCGAAAGTGGATGCGACCATCAATGATTTAGTGTTTGTAGTTACTATTCATGAAGCAGAGAAACGCAAACAAAATTTTGGACAAGTTCGCAATGCCTTCATTCGTTTATATGATCAGGAAACAAATAAAGAAGTCGCTAAATATGATCTGGAAGAAGATTTCTCGAAGGAAACGGCGATTGAGTTTGGGAAACTATACAAAAAAGATGGTCAGTGGAGATTCCAAGCAGTGGGGCAGGGTTATAACTCTGGTTTACAAGGATTCGTGGACAGATATTTCGCTGGCTAATATATGAAAATTTAAAGGTACTATGTTGCTATTGTAGACACAAAGAACACAAAGGGTATAGAGTGCCTCTTTTGTGACATCTTTGTGTCTTTATGTTTTAGAATTTATATAAATGAGGTTATCAATATGGGCTTTTTTGATAAAGTTGACATGACGAAGAAAGTAAAGGAACCATCGGTGATTAACTTAGCGAAAAGCGGTGATTTTCACACGATTGATCTGGCAAAGAAAACAGGAGAAATTCTTGTTAATTTGAACTGGAATTCCGTGGTCGAGAAAAAAGGAATGTTTGCTTTTTTGGCAAAAGATACTCTGGATCTTGATTTAGGATGCATGTATCGTTTGAAAGATGGTAACCAGGGGGTTATCCAGGCCTTAGGGAATTTATTTGGCTCGGCCTCTTCTAAGCCATATATTAGCCTTGATAAGGACGACCGTACGGGAAAAAGTAGTGATGGTGAGAATCTTCGTTTAACAAAATTAGAAGAATTAGATGTTGTGATCGTATTTGCTTTTATTTATGAAGGAGCACCAAACTGGGACAGTGCGAAAGGCATTGTTACGGTTACGCAGCAAGGTAGTGCGGATATTATTATTAAATTAGATAATCCAGATAAGGGTAAGATCATGTGCGCATTAGTCAAAATTGAAAATAAAAACAATCAGTTGGTTATTACAAAATTGGAAAAATATTTTGCAGGTCATAAAGAACTAGATAAGGAATTTGGTTTTGGCTTCAATTGGACTGCTGGGAAAAAATAAAAATTATAGAATATATGGAGGATTTTATGGAGTATGAGATTTTGTATCCAGGTGCTTTCCCTTTATTGAAGGTTCAGTTACAGCAGGGAGAAATGATTAAGGCAGAATCAGATGCGATGGTATCGATGTCCAATACCGTTGATGTAGAAGGTAAGATGGAAGGTGGATTATTAGGTGGTATTGGACGGATGCTCGCCGGAGAAAAATTTTTCTTTCAAACATTAAATGCTCGTCGGGGACCTGGTGAAGTATTGTTAGCACCTTCGATACCTGGCGATATTGTTGATGTGGATTTAGATGGCAGTTATAGCTTAGTAGTACAAAAAGATGGTTTCTTGGCGAGTTCGAATGGTGTAGAAGTATCCAGTAAAATGCAAAATTTATTGCAAGGCGTATTTTCAGGGGAAGGATTTTTTACTTTGCAGGTCAGTGGTAAAGGTACGGTTTTTCTAAATTCGTATGGTGGTATTCATGCCATTAATTTAGAAGCTGGTGAAGAAAGAATTATTGATAATGGTCATCTGGTGGCTTGGGCAGATTATATGGATTATAAAATTGAAAAAGCCTCATCAGGCTGGATCTCTAGTTTTACATCAGGTGAAATGTTAGTTTGCCGTTTTAGAGGACCGGGGGTAGTTTTGATTCAAACACGAAATCCTCAAGGGTTTGGAGATTGGGTAAGAAGCTTCGTACCTTCGAAATAGACAAAAAATAGTAGCGTATCATACTTGGAGGTTTATCAATGACGGAATTTATCAGTGGGATTATCAATAACTATGGACAGTTTTTTAGCATGGAGATGTTTCTAAGTGTTGTGACCAATCCAGTAAGCTGGGCAATGATTGGTAGTTTGATTGTGTTAGAGGGGCTTTTATCAGCAGATAATGCGCTCGTATTGGCGATTATGGTTAAACATTTACCTAAAGAGCAACAGAAAAAAGCGTTGTTTTATGGGATCATTGGCGCATATCTATTTCGATTTATTGCGATTGGTCTCGGGACCTATTTAATTAAAATTTGGTGGATCAAAGCTGCAGGGGCTCTTTACTTACTCTGGATGTCTTTTCAGTTTTTCTTCATGAAAAAAGAAGAAGAGGACGAGGTAACTTCTTCGCCTATGGGCTTTTGGCATACGGTATTAGCGGTTGAAACGATGGATATTGCTTTTAGTATGGATAGCGTATTGGCGGCTTTTGGGGTAAGTGATCAAGTGTGGGTGCTATATCTAGGGGGAATTTTGGGAGTTGCGATGATGCGCGGAGTCGCGCAAATTTTCTTGGTTCTCATTGAACGTTATCCTGAACTAGAAACTACAGCGTATATTTTGATTGGCATTATTGGCGCAAAAATGATGGTATCTGTTTTTGGCATTCATATTAAGGATGTTGTTTTCTTCTCTACGCTGATTGTTGTATTTCTTAGTACCTTCGTCATTCACCATTTGCGTCAACGTGTAGTATAATGCGTTACTTTAATTATCTTTCAGCCGAAGAAGAAAAGAATATATTTTTTTTAGCGCCTCAGTTGATTAACATCGATGATCAGTCTTTGTTAGAATGTTCATTGGGAGCGACCTTATATATGCCAGCGACTCGCATTACAGTTGCGCAGGACATTATGGATGGCAAACTAATCGGCTTACAGTCGATGGTTTTATGTCTAGAAGATGCGATTGGTGATAATGAGGTTGCGAAGGCTGAACAATTAGTGGTTACTCACATTCGGCAGTTGGCGCTTGCAGTAGAGCGGGGGCATATTTCGGAAGCGGATATTCCAATGATTTTTATCAGAATACGTAATGCGGAGCAAATGGCGCGGATTATGGAAGTATTAGCGGAAAAAAGTTGCCGATTAACAGGCTTTGTTTTTCCGAAGTTTACGGTGGAGAATGGCGAAACATACTTTGCAGCGCTAGCAGAAATTAATAAACATAGCATAAGGCCAATCTATGGCATGCCGATATTAGAATCACCGGACGTTATTTATTTAGAAAACCGGCAGAAAAATTTGCTCGCAATTAAGAAAATACTGGATCAGTATCGACGATTGGTACTAAATGTTCGTATTGGCGCCACTGATTTTTCTGGCTTATTTGGTCTTAGGCGTAGCCCGGATATGACAATCTATGATATTGGGGTAATTCGTAGCTGCATTACAGACATTGTGAATGTGTTTACTAGACCAGAGAGCAATTACATCATACCAGGTCCTGTTTGGGAGTTCTATTCTAGTGAACGAGTGTTAAAACCTCAACTACGTCAAAGTATTTTTGCAAATAACGTAGGTCAAACAGCAGGGGAGATCAGAGGGAAACTATTATGCCGTTATATTGATGGTTTAATTCGTGAGGTGATTTTAGATAAAGCCAATGGCTTAGTCGGTAAAACCATTATTCATCCGAGTCATATCAAGCCTGTTCAGGCATTATGTGTAGTTACTCATGAGGAATATGTAGATGCTTGTAGCATTCTTGCTAGCGCTACAGGTGATATCGGTGTGATTCCTAGCCAATATGCCAATAAGATGAATGAAATAAAACCACATATGCGCTGGGCGCAACGAATTATGATAAAATCAAAAATTTATGGAGTATTGAATGAACAACAAAACTTTACCAGTTTGCTTACCTAATCGTTATTCTTATGATATTTTGGCAGACTTAAAAGTGGAAATTATTGTTGAAGAGAATCATTATAACATTCCTCTCGATGCACTATTTCTAATGGCTGCGCGAAAAAACACCAAACGGGGGTTTCTATTTGTTAGTAAAATTTTAGGTAAACATATTCCCGTCCATCCGTTAATTCCTTTAATTGGTGGAGTCGCCTTAGCGACGCGATATGTTAGTATGATGTATAATGAAACGGTATTCGAAGAAAGGTGTGACTTCTCCGAGGCGTTCATGAACCAAGCAGCGATGAAGAGAATGGCAGAATATAACCACGAAAATCAATTGTCGCTACCAGAGCCAACACTATTTATTGGCTTTGCTGAAACGGCAACGGCATTGGGTCACGCGGTATTTAGCTCTTTTGCAACGAATGCTAGGTATATCCATACCACTCGGGAAAATATCGTAGGAATTGACAACATACTACATTTTAAGGAAGAGCATAGTCATGCGACGGAACATGACTGTTATGCGATTGACCCCTCTTTGTTTAAAAATGAGGATATGATTGTTTTGGTTGATGATGAGATCACCACCGGTAAATCGGCACTTAATTTTATTAGGGCGATTCAAAGTAAATATCCACGGCGACAGTATGCGGTGCTTTCGATCTTAGATTGGCGATCTTGCGCGGAAAAGAAGCGATTTGCTGATATTGAAACAGAGCTAGGGATACGTATCCATCCGATCTCGTTACTATCAGGAAGTATTGCTGTTACTGGGAAACCGGTAGTGGATGTTCTGGAACCAAAACCAATAGTTGCTAGCAATGCAATAAAATCGGTTGTCGAGACCATTGTGCTTGATAATGAATTAGGAAGAGTGTTAGAATTTTCTTCTTTAGATGCAAATGGAGAAGTAAATAAGACACCATACTTGTATTCTACAGGGCGTTTTGGTATCAATAGTATGGAGCAAGCAGAACTGGAGCATGTATTTCAGCAAGTTGGCTCCGCTTTAGGGAAAAAGCGTCAAGGACAGAAAACACTATGCTTAGGTACTGGGGAATTTATGTATATTCCATTTAAAATTGCCAGTTACATGGGAGACAATATAGTGGTGCAGTCTACGACTCGAAGCCCTATTTATCCAGCGAAGCATGATGGCTATGCTGTACAACAGGCAATCACTTTTGCGAGTCCGAATGATAGCTCCATTGTGAATTATGTTTATAATATTCCAGAAGCGTATTATGACGAGGTCTTTGTATTTCTAGAACGCGAGGTTGATTCTAAGGCATTAGAATCGTTACTGAAGGCCCTGGAATCATTGGCTATCCCTAGAATCGTTTGTATAGTTTGTGTTGGAAAAGGGCGTGAATACGACAATGAATGATAAGTTTTCTCCTATACCTCATCCTCAACCTATAGGTAGTTATAGCTTTGAGGATGTTGTTTTTTTACTTAAAAATATTGGTGGATTGGTTCCTGAAATCGATAATCAGCTGCGCGAAAGGGCTATACAAGGTGGAACCCATTACTCGGAGATGTTACCGGTAGAGTATCAACCCAAACCTGAGTATATTGCATTATTTCATCAAATATTGCAGACTACGGCATCTAAGATTGCATTGGCGGCGGCCATTGTTGGGGAACAAATTTTCAGGTTAAAAGGTAAGTCGGTGGTATTAGCGTCACTTGCGCGAGCAGGAACACCAATCGGTATTTTAATTAAGCGGTATATAGCAGCAAAGTATGGTATTACACTTCCTCATTACAGCATATCCATTATTCGTGGTAAGGGAATTGATGAAAACGCATTGCGCTATATGATCCAAGAACATCCAGGGTTTGCGATACAGTTTGTTGATGGCTGGACAGGAAAGGGAGCCATCGCAAGGGAACTGATAAAGGCGTGTCAGAATTTTAATGAAAAGTATAATGAAAATCTAGATCCTGATTTGGCAGTACTAGCTGACCCTGGGCATTGTGCACGCTTATATGGAACGCGCGAGGATTTTTGTATTCCAAGTGCTTGTCTCAATTCGACGGTATCGGGCCTAATTAGTCGCACGGTACATCGCTCAGATTTGATTGGTGAGCATGATTTTCATGGCGCTAAATTTTATACGGAGTGGACAGAGCAAGATGTATCAGCGCTTTTTATTGATACAATAACCAGTCATTTCCCTCTGATTATGGATCAGGCGGTGCATGCTGCGGAGCAATTAATACGGAATCCAATACTGCCGACATGGGTAGGTATACAAAAGATGAAAGAACTACAAGAAATTTTTCAGATTCCTGATATGAATATGATCAAACCTGGTGTCGGGGAAACCACTAGGGTATTATTGCGACGTATACCTTGGAAAATATTAATTGACGATAAGAATAATCTTAACTTACAACATATATTATTATTGGCTCATGACCGTGGAGTTCCCGTTGAAGAGTTTGCAGGGATGTCGTATTCCTGCTGTGGATTGATTCAAACAATGGGGGTTGAATAAATAATGTTATTTGCCAGTGATCTTGATCAAACACTGATTTATTCTCCTAAATCCTTTCGATTATTGCCAGAAAATATATCGCTGCCTGTCACTTCGATTGAAATCTATGAGAATCGAGAAATCTCTTTTATGGCGGATGTAGCAATCGCTAAATTAAAGGAAGTCATAGCCCATAGCTTTTTTGTTCCCGTCACGACGCGTACGATTGAACAATATCAGCGAATTTCCTTATTTCATAACCATATTATTCCGGACTATAGCGTAATGAGCAATGGCGGGAATGTGATGGTGAATGGCATGGTCGATCAACATTGGCACAGGCAAATAAGTAGGAAGATATCGCAGCAATGTTTGTGCGTTGAGGATATGTTGACGAGTCTTAAAGAATTATGCGATCCATCATGGGCAGGGCCGCTACGAATCGCGGATGGTTTATTTTATTATTGTGTTGTAGAGCGAGATAAAGTTCCTCATAGCGATATTGAAAGTTTTACGTTATGGGCGCAGGAGCAGAAATGGAATGTATCATTACAAGGGAGAAAGCTATATATTGTGCCGCAAGTAGTGAATAAATGGGATGCGATTGCTTATGTACGAGATCGATTACAAGAAAAAGTAGTAGTTGCGGCTGGTGATTCGCTATTAGATTTATGTATGCTTCAGCAGTCAGATTATGCAATTGCTCCATGTCATGGAGAGTTGTGGGATCGTTACTCTAGTAGTTTATTGCCTAATTTCTCTATTCAATTTACTAGGCGAGCAGGTATTTTGGCAGCCAGTGATATTTTAGATTACGTGGCAAACCTAAGGGACGGACAATCGGTACTCAATTTGCGTTAATACGTAACAACCGATTTCTTGCAATAACCATTTGTGTGAGTCAATCATACAATAGCAAGAAGAGGTGAAACGTATGGAAGAACGTAGAACAGAGATAAACATCGGTAAGTATTGGTACTTTTGGGGACTGAATTTTGGTATTCATATACTGCTTGGCTTACTTGTGAATATTGCAGGGCTGATGGTTATTTTTTTCAGAGGGGAAATAGTAAATGGTTTAGCACTAGTGGGTGCGGGGATTTTTTCTTTGCTAAATGGCTGGAGTGGATTTAGTGAATTGCGAAAAAGTAACATGTGTAATCGATGTGTAACGTTAAGAGAGAACAGTCGGTAAAAACCGACTGTTCTCTCTTAACGTTACACTCCATCGTGCAAGATAGCGGTATTGTTTATAGTTATGTAAACATTACCACTGCTGAAAAACAGGATATTTGCTATTTGAAGGCGAATAACTAAAAAAATAATCCTATATAACATGCTAGATATTTTACAAGAAGTCAACAGGATAAGCTGTAGAACTAAGTGGTGTTATGCAGGAGGCGAGTCCTGGCAGATAGATGTAATGTACTTAGTAGGTCATATAGAGATTTGATTTTATGTTAACTAGAAAGGTGGTAATGTTATTGCGATATAATAAAGGTTTTAGTATAGTAACACTGGGTTTTTTGACAGCTTCACTGATCACGACATCCTTTGGAGGAGCGTTTGCTACTGCTGCTTTAGCAGCTACGCCAGAAGTGAGTGTGCAAGAAGAAAAAAGTTCAGATAGTAAAGGATTAGTAGCGGGTATTGCTGCAATCGGCTTAATTAGTTTGTTATCAAATCATGGTGATAAAACTACTAATAATGTAAGTAAGACTGCTGGTGCTACCACAGAAAATAGTAATTCTTCCGTAACGACTCCTGTGGCATCTACTACATCTCCTGCAGTTACTGGTGGATCTACTGCAACAGATGAAAAACGTGCATTTGATCTGTTAAATGCTGATCGGGCAGCACATGGCTTAAAGGCATTAAAGTTTAATTCCCAGTTGACCGCTTTGGGTGAACGATATGCGCAGGATATGATTGATCGTAATTATTTCTCCCATACCAGTCCGGAAGGACAATCACCGTTTGACCGAATAAAGGCAGCAGGTATTAGCTATCGTTATGCAGGCGAAAATCTTGCTATTAATAGTAATGTTGCTACTGCGGAGCAAGCGTTTATGAATAGTCCAGGGCATAGGGCTAATATTCTTAATACTAACTATACTGAAGTTGGTATTGGCGTTCGTTATGATGCGAAAGGCTCAGCACATGTAGTACAAGAATTTATTGGTAAGTAAAGAGGGAACAAGGAAAGATCCTGTGGCTATGTGCCGCAGGATCTTTCCTTGTTTACATCATAACACCGCACTTAGGACACATTCCTCGATGGCGGTGATATTCGAACTCATAACCGCAACAAGGGCAAAGTTTATATAGACGGTATTGGCATACTTTATATAGTTTGTAATAGCACTTGTAAGTTTTGACGCATTCTTTTTCCATTTTGCATTTCATCTGCGAGATATCCGAACACATTTCTGAATAGCAGCTTTCATCCATTTTTTCTTTCATGTAAGGCATTTCATGGTCGTAGCATTCATCATCCATATGACAGTATTGATGTTTATGAGGATGATCATCGCATTTATGGTAATTCATCAATCAATATCCTCCTTTTATTTATCGGTAAGATTGGGGGGGGGTACTGTATGATATGCGAACCAACGTTGAAGTGTTATGGAGAGTTTGAATGCCTTCTTATTTTTTTTGTGACACATAAAAGATAAAACTTGCATATATATAAATAGAACATACAAAAAGGGGGGGCTATAAGTGGACGATAAAGATATACGTCAGGCAGGTTATCCGTATCCGTGTCCGTGTACATTGGGTGCTGAAACAGGACCACAGACGATTGTTGTGCGTCAGGTAATAGCAGAGCAAGAAGCACAATTAGTGCTTGATATTCATGTTGTAGTGCCTGATACGAAGCCAGCGATAGAACAAATTGTGGATGTTTTTGTAAAAGATGTTGAAATCAACTCTGTTGATGTAATTACGGATAAGATGATTGTACGTGGGGAGTTTGAGATCAAAGCGGTTTATGTAGCTTGTTTGCCAGATAATCCTGTACACGCCGTTGAAATTAAACATTATAGATGGACGAGAGACATTGTAATGTATGGTGCACGCAGAGGAATGGATGGTGATGCAAGTGTAGCCGTTGAATTTGTAGACTATGATGTAGATGAATGTACTCGCGCCTATAAGTACAAATATGAAGATATGACGGATGAGTGTGATCCTGAGCCGGATGATCATTGTGATGACCATTATGATGATGAATGTGATGACGACCATCATCACCATAAGCATCATCATCATCATGGATGTACTCGAGAGTTTGATGTATCGGTAGTTCTTAAGTTTATTGGCAAAGTGATGACAAATCGCGAAATACAAATTGGCGGGAATGGAACTATGCCTACTACACCTAAAGGATGAGTAAGTGGTAATACTTGACTAAAAAGGGGGGAATGTAATGAGTGATGATCAAAGGCAATTGTACGGTTCAAGTGGTCAATATTTAGGAATGGATATGACTGGTACAGTAGCTCCGAATAGTGTGGATGCAAACTGTATATGTTTTGAGCCAGGTCCAGAAAAGATTCAAGTAGAGCAGGTCCTAGGTGCAGAAATGGCGCAACGGGTTATCGAAGTTGACATGATAGTACCAGATCCTAAACCAGATATTGAACAAGTCATTGATGTATATGTGAAAAATGTAGAAATCAATAGTGTGGATGTGATCACCGATAAAGTAATTGTTCGTGGTGATCTAGAAATTAAAGTCATGTATGTCGCTGATTTACCCAATCAACCAGTTCACGCATATGAAAAGAAACATGTGCGTTTTACTCGTGATATTGTAGTTGCTGGTGCACAAAAGGGTATGGATGCGGAGGCTGATGTTACAGTTGAATATGTAAATTATGATTTTCATAGGCATCATGGTCGACGCAAAGTGCATGTTACCATTGTGATCAAATGCTGGACACGTGTAATGACAACAACTGAGATGGATGTATATGCGTTAGGACCTATCACGGAAGTTGGAGCAGTGCAATATAATATCACCAATACACCAGAAAACGTTTATACGACGGCTGGGTTTGGCGGAGATACTACTTCCGCTTCCCAGACTGGAGGTGGCGCAATAGAAGGCTATGGGGCGGGAAATATGTTGGTAACCGGTCCAGACAATATGTCGGTAGCAGGCCCAGGCATTACCCCGACTGCTGGCACTTCTATGGGAATTAGTGGTACTGCGACTGTTACTGGTACTTCAGTCAATATCCGTACAGGGCCAGGGACTAATTTTCCTATTGTAACTAAGGTTAGTAAGGGGGCAACATTAACCATCAAAGAACAGGCTTTTGGCTGGTATAAAGTAGTGTTACCTGATGGCGCTACTACAGGCTGGATTGCTAGTTGGTTAGTGGAGACTGCTGGCGTACCGACAACGCCTAAAGGATAATGAGGAAGATAAAATACCGCACAAACTGCTTGTTATCAAGTAGCTTGTGCGGTATTTTTCCCTTTATAATTCCAGCGGTCGTGGCATATACTCTACTATGCCGTGGTCGGAAGCAAAAAGCCGATTTGTGGTAATGAGAGGATAAGAAGGTGAGGACCATGCTAATGGCTCTAGAATATCTTGGATCTGTGGGGGTGGGAGTTACATCGCCGCAATTATTTCGTGCCAGTGATGGTAAGGTATATGTTGTGAAACTGCAAAATAATTGTATGGGACCGAAAGTGTTGGTTAATGAATACGTGGCAAGTTGGTTTGGTAAGTATATGGGACTGTGTTTTCCGCCTAGTGGTTTGATTGAAATTGATCAGCAGGTATTGCGAGAAAAACGACGGTTTAGAAGGAGGGTAATAACCCCTGGACCGCATTTTGCCAGCCAGTATCTACATCGGAATCGATATGTTACCAGGCATGATTTGCAGAAGGCGAGCAATAAGACGGCAATGGCTGGCATCATGTTATTTGACCATATGTTTCATAATATCGATCGTACGAAAAATCGTAAGAATTTGTTAGTGTGTCATGAAAATGCAGTGTATATGCTATATGCAATTGATAATTCTCACTTATTTGTGCGTGGACGATGGAATGCTGAATCCTTAGAAAAATTGGCAGGAAAGATTACAATTAATCATTGGCGGACGTATGGATGGTTACTTAAGCATTTTTTGGAGCGGTCAGACTTTATCCCCTATGCTACGAAAGTAAAAAGCCTAGGAAAGCAAGAACTCATTACACTGGTGCAAGGTATTCCCGAAGAGTGGCTTCCTGAGGCTAAGGAACGTGAGGCGTTGCTATCATATATGAACACGCGATGCTTGATGGTAGATGAGATTATTACTAAGTTGTGTCAGTCAATTCCGGATATAAACGGGTGTACCCACTTTGACCAACGAAAATAATTCTTCCACATTGCTATTGAGCATACGAATACAACCGTGCGAAACCATGCCGCCGATTAACCAAGGTTGATTAGTGCCGTGAATACCGTATGCACCATAATTAAGGCCTAACCAACGAGTGCCAAGCATGCCGCCAGGATTCATAACTTTAAGAGCAATCCTATAGTCTCCAAGAGGAGTAGGGGTAGCTGCTTTGCCAATCCCTACAGGATATTGGTGTAGAGGGTCATTACCATTAAAGAGAGTCAATTGACGAGTCGCTTGGCTAATTAAGATATTGGCTCGAGGCAGTGCGAAACTAGAACGTTTACTAGCTGGTGCAGGTGTGATTTGACTGACAGTTGCCTGATGAAGATGGCAGTAGGTCACTCCATCGAGCATGCCTGTTGCTGGTAAACCTTCTTCTTCTTGGAATAAACTTACAGACTGAATGGTTGCCGTATCGTATATAGTAGTGATCGGTGCATGGTACAGGTTGCGTTTGCGTAATAATTCTTGCAACGTTCCAATAAAGGGATGCCTTATATCCTCTTTTACCATGATATTCCGGAGTGAATGGGGTAAATAGAGTATTCGAAGGTTCATAACAACCTACCTCCTGAAAAAATCCTTAGTTATTGTATGTAGATAATGGCAGATTGGTGCTATAACCCATCTGCGACGATTGCCTGTAAAATTTTTAGTAGGTATAGATACATAAAAATAAGCATAAAATGAAAAAATAGTGATATCCATAAAATCCGCGATTGTATAAAATATTGCCAGTACTTGCAGGTAAAAATCGCTATCATATCGAATAGGGTTAGATAAATGTTTTATGGAGGGGATTTGCCATATGCAACCTACACCGATACAAGCCCAGGAAGAAAGAGAATTGCAGCTAGTGACTTTTCGATTGGCAAATGAGGAATATGCACTTCCTATTACTAAAGTTCAGGAGATTAATCGTATTGTACCAGTGACTAAACTTCCACAAACACCAGATTTTATGGAAGGCATTATTAATCTTAGGGGGCGCATTCTTCCTGTTATTGACTTGCGAAAAAGATTTAAAATGCTAGTTACTGCTCATGATGATGATACTCGTATTATTATTGTAGAAATTAGCGGACAAATTGTTGGTATAACGGTTGATGCTGTTACGGAAGTAGTCAGGTTAAGTAGTGCAAATATTGAACCGTCACCAGCAAGTGTTGCTGTTGATGCAAAATATATTGATGGAGTAGGTAAGATTGATGGCAGATTGATTATTATGCTAGATATTGATAAAATTTTAACTCCTCAAGAACACATTAAGGTAAAGAAAATAAGTGGGTAATTGATAATGTTGACTTTAAAAGGAAATGCGAAGATTAATTTAACCCTTGATGTTCTCTATAAACGTACTGATGGTTTTCATCAAGTTGAGATGATTATGCAGGCTGTGGAACTTGCTGACATATTAAGTGTAGAAGAAAAACAAAGTGGCAATATTAATATAACGACAAATCTTCCTTATTTACCTTGTGACCAACGAAATTTAGCTTATCAAGCTGTAAGGTTAGTTAAGGATACATATAAGATTAAACAAGGTGTACATATTTCACTGGAAAAAAACATTCCAATGTCTGCGGGGCTAGCTGGCGGTAGTACAGATGCTGCAAGTGTACTTTTGGGCCTTAATACATTATGGGATTTGGGATTGTCATTAGAACAGTTAGAAGTGTTAGGAGCAAAGCTGGGGTCGGATGTTCCCTTTTGTCTGCGTGGTGGTACGATGCTAGCAACAGGTCGTGGTGAAATTCTTACTCCACTCGCCCCGTTGCCAGCCTGTTATGTGGTATTAGCGAAACCGCGTATCAGTGTTTCGACTGCGTGGGTATATGGAAAGTATCGCAAAGAGGCTGTACTTAAGCACCCAGATACCGCAGGCGTACAGCAAGCACTTGAGCAAGGTGATTTGTCAGCAGTGGTAAGCCGACTGAATAATGTGCTTGAAAGTGTGACAATTGCCGAGTATCCTCAAATCAAAAAGCTAAAAGAGAGTATGATTCAGTATGGTGCGATGGCTAGTTTGATGTCAGGCAGTGGTCCTACGGTTTTTGGCCTTGTTGCCGATAAGAGTCAAGCAGAATATATTGCAGAAAAGCTTCGGGGTCAAAGTGATGCGGAAATCATGATAACGAAGACAGTAAAAGTGGGGGATTAGATGGGACAGCGATTATTACCAATTAAGTTAGATAGTTATCAGCCACTACGGGAAGTAGTTTGTGAAACATTGCGTAATGCAATTGTTGCAGGTGTATTAAAACCAGGTGAACGGTTAATGGAAATTCAAGTATCAGAAGAACTAGGGGTAAGCCGTACGCCGGTTCGAGAAGCTATCCGCAAGCTTGAGCTAGAAGGATTTGTAGTGATGATACCACGGCGTGGTACCTATGTATCTGATCTTTCTATTAAAGATATCAATGAAGTTTTTGAAGTCCGTACAGCGCTAGATATTTTGGCTGCGGGATTGGCGGCTGAACGGATTACGGCAGATGAACTAGAACATATGGAACGATTGTTAGTCGAACTTGGCGAGTGTATTGAACAGAAAGATATAGATAAAATCGTGCAGGCAGATAGTGAGTTTCATGACTTATTATATAGTGCGAGTCGCAATAAACGTCTGGAAGGAATTATCAATAATTTAAGGGAGCAATTGACTCGGTTCAGATCATTATCGATGTCATATCCAGGACGTTTAAAAGAAATGATGGGTGAGCACACTCGTATGGTTGAATCTCTTGGACAACGGAATGTTTCATTGGCTAAGCGTCTTGCTGGTGAACATATGGCGAATGCAGAGCAAACATTATTGAAAAACATGGTGGAACATAGCGAAGAATCTAAAAAAGAATAAGAATAGATGATTGTGAGATACTATATATAATTGTACTAATGATGTTATAAGTATGATCCATGATAAAGTTCTCGGGAGGAGGTTTTGATTATATGTATGATGCCATTGTACTGGCTGGTGGTGAAAATAGTGAGCATTTAAGTGAATTTTCATCTCAGTCGTATGAGGCGATGATTGAAATAGCTGGTAAACCTATGGTGACGTTTGTGACAGATGCGCTAGCTGCTGCTCCTCGGGTCGAGAGAATTTTAATAGTGGGTCCGGTTGAACAATTAGTAAAGTGCAATTTCCCAGAGCAGATGATACTAGTTGAGGGCGGGCACACTATTATTGAGAGTATTCAATTGGGGATGCGAGCGCTTGGTCATCAACGGAAGGTACTAGTAGTAACGGCTGATATACCACTATTGACTCCAGCGGCGATTGATGATTTTTTGACTCAATGTGCAGATTCTGAAGCGGATCTATATTATCCTATTGTCAGTAAAAAAATTCATAATCAGCATTATCCAGGCAATAAGCGTACTTACGTGCGGTTTAAAGATGGAACGTATACGGGCGGCAATATTTTTTTGGTAAATCCAGTGATTGTACCGCAGTGTTTGGTAGTTGCGGAGGAACTGATTAATAATCGTAAAAATCCTTTTAAACTTTGTTGCTTATTAGGCTGGGGTTTTGTACTCAACTTTCTAATTGGTAGACTAAATTTGAGCAAGGTAAAAGAACGGGTGGCTCAACTATTAGGTGTTACTGGTGCTGTTATCCAATCTTCCTATCCAGAATTAGGTATTGATGTTGATAAGCCTAGTGATTTAGAAATGGTACGTACTACCTTTTCTTTTCGTATATAATGATGTATCATATCATATGGGCGCGATAACGGTTATCGCGCTTTTTTTGTACAATCTAGAGGCTTGAAGCAGATCGAGCTTCTGTCTGTGTCTGAGAACTTGGCATACGCTAAGTTTTTTTCTTATTGTATAGTGTTTTTACAAATAGTTTGGAAATATTAATGAATAACAATATTTTTATGATATTGTTGCAGGGATTTAATGATTTATAGGGAAACTGAATAAAAACATTTAAATGTGCCAAAATGTTCGGGATCTTTAATGGAGGATAAGAAAGTAATGATTAAAGTACGAAGAGTCGAAAGAGTAGTAGCCCTTAGTAAGATGTTAATTGATATGCCAGGAAATTTATTTTCATTAGGACATTTTAGTACAATTTTTAGTGCGGCGAAATCTACACTAAGTGAAGATATAGTGACGATAAAACAAGCGATGCAAGAGTTTGGCTTAGGAACCGTAGAGACAGTAGCAGGCGCATCGGGTGGTGTGCGGTATGTACCTTACCATGAAGAGGAACATATAAAGACGTTTCTCACCGACCTGGCCGGACGTTTAGCGGAGCCGGAACGGATTATTCCTGGCGGTTTTTTATATATGTCTGATATTTTGTTTATGCCTGATATAATGATGCAGGTAGGTGAAATTTTTCGGACGAGATTTGCACATTTGGCACCGGATTATATCATGACAGTGGAAACGAAGGGAATTCCGTTAGCTTTTACTACAGCGAGAGCTTTTGGTTTACCTCTAGTGATTGTACGCCAGGGAAGCAAGGTTACAGAAGGTCCATCGGTAAGTATTAACTATGTGACAGGAGCGAAGCGTATTCAAACCATGTCACTGCCGCGTAGAGCTCTTGTTGCAGGATCGAAGGTGCTAGTCATTGATGATTTTATGAAAGCTGGCGGTACCGCTCGTGGAATGATTGATCTAGCAAATGAAGTAGGCGCTAACGTAGTAGGGACAGGTGTGTTAATTGCCACCAATGAGCCAGAAGAAAAACTAGTAGAGGAATATTTGGCACTACTGATGTTACATGATGTAGATCAACATACAAAAACAATAGATATTAGACCCGTATTTTAGATATCATAGGGGGCAAAGTATTATGAAAAAACTGTTAACTTTAGCAGATGTTCAGCAGGCGTATCACGCTATGGCGAATATCGTCCATCATACTTCTCTCGATAAAAGTACGACGTTTAGTAATATGGCTGGGTATGATGTTTATTTGAAACTGGAAAATCTGCAAAAAACAGGGTCATTTAAAATTCGTGGAGCGTATAACAAAATTTATTCGCTGAGTAATGAAGAAAAAGCGAAAGGCGTTATTGCTGCATCAGCAGGTAATCATGCCCAGGGGGTGGCCTATGCTGCACGCATGGCAAATATTAAATCAACGATTGTCATGCCGGAGAATGCTCCGCTAGCAAAGGTTATGGCAACTCGTGCTTATGGAGCGGAAGTTGTACTAAGTGGGATGGTATATGATGACGCCTTTCAAAAGGCTCAGCAACTAGAAAAAGAGCAGGGACAAACCTTTATTCATGCCTTTAATGATAATCATGTTATTGCAGGGCAAGGGACGATTGGACTTGAAATTCTTGAGACATTAGAAGATGTATCAGCGATTGTTGTGCCGATTGGTGGCGGTGGGCTGATCGCGGGCATCGCGCTAGCAGTAAAAGAACTAGCACCTCATGTAAAAATTTATGGTGTACAAGCGCAAGGCGCACCAGCGATGTATATGTCAAAGAAATCTCATACGCGAAAGACGACTCCTGATGCTGTAACCATTGCCGATGGTATTGCAGTAAAGGTCCCTGGTGATTTAACATTTGAGATCATTGAAAAATATGTGGATGATATTGTGGTAGTCGACGATGAAGCGATCGCCAGTACAATTTTGATGATGCTAGAAAGAGCGAAATTAATGGTCGAAGGAGCCGGAGCGGTGGGGTTGGCTGCCATTCTCAATCACAAAATTCCAGGAAAGGGAAAAGTCGTCAATATTGTTTCTGGTGGGAATGTAGATGTTAACTTTATTTCTCGGATTATTGAACGGGGTTTAGTGAAAGCTGGTCGGCGGATTAAAATTTCGACACTGATTAATGATCGCCCTGGCATACTGCAACATTTATTGACGATTATTGCTGATACGCGGGCGAATGTGATCCATGTATGGCATGATCGGATCGAACAAAATGTGCCGATTGGGAAAGCAGTAGTAGAAATCAGCTTAGAGACTCGTGATGTCCTGCATACGGAACAAATTTTAACGAACCTAAGACAATATGGCTATAATGCACGGATCATTTAAAAAATATCTACAATAAAATTATATTTTTTGCAGGAATGTAAAGATTAGCGTCGAAAAAAATAGAAGTTTGGGACTTTTGAAGATACGGTAGTATTTTTGAAAAATATGTTTTTTGTGGAATGGAGGATGGCAATGTCGGATTTACTGGCGGTAATTTTGGCGGCAGGTAAAGGCACGCGCATGAAATCAGCATTACCCAAAGTATTGCATACGATTGGTGGTAAACCAATGGTAGAGCAGGTGCTGAATGCAGCGCATATAGCAGGTGCTACCCGTAAAGTTGTGGTTGTTGGCTTTGGAGCGCAAAGCGTTGAAACTACAATTGGGGATCAGGCTGAATATGTAGTGCAAGAGGAACAATTGGGTACTGGCCATGCTGTCATGCAGGCTAGTTCACTATTGCAGGATTTTGATGGTACTGTAATGGTACTCTGTGGTGATACTCCTTTGCTACGGGGAGAAACATTAGCAAAACTATTTGCTGAGCACCAGGCAGCAAAAGCGAGCGCTACAGTACTGACTGCTTGTATGGCGAATCCCACCGGTTATGGCCGAGTGATTCGGGATAACAGTGGACAAGTGCTAAAAATTGTTGAACAAAAAGATGCCAATAGCCATGAACTTGCTGTTAATGAAGTGAATACCGGTATATATTGTTTTGACAGAGTAGCTTTATTTGACGCGCTTCGTAGTATCAATTGTAATAATATGCAAGGCGAGTATTATTTGACTGATGTAATTGGTATTTTGGCGCAAGGGCAGTCGAAAGTATGGGCTGTGCAAGTTGATGATTACCAGGAAACGCTAGGTATTAATTCTCGGTTACAGTTGGCTGAGGCTGAAAAGATACTAAGAAAGCGTAAGCTGATTAGTTTGATGGATCAAGGCGTTACGATCATGGATATGGATAGTACTTTTATTGATGATGCAGTTTCGATTGGATCAGATACTGTGATTTACCCATTTACTTGGCTTGAGGGCTCAACAAGTATCGGTAAGGGTTGTGAAATCGGACCGAATAGCCGAATTCAAAACTCCAGTGTTGGTGATAATGCGACGTTGCATTTTATCTATGCCCATGAGTGCCAAATTGGTAATGGTGTGACCGTTGGACCTTATGTTCATTTGCGTCCGAATACGGTACTGGCAGATGGCGTAAAGATTGGCAATTTTGTAGAAGTGAAAAATTCTCAGGTAGGAACAGGTAGTAAAATTCCTCATTTGAGTTATATTGGCGATACGGATATGGGTGCGAAGATTAATATTGGTTGCGGTACGATAACGGTGAATTATGATGGTAAAAAGAAACACCGTACTACTCTGGAAGATGGAGTATTTATCGGTTGTAATAGCAATTTAGTAGCGCCTGTGACGGTTGGTAAAGGTGCTTATGTAGCCGCTGGATCAACGATTACGAAGGATGTGCCACCGGATTCGCTAGGTGTTGCAAGAGTTAGGCAAAAGAATATTGATGGTTGGGTCAATAAAAGATAACAGTGCGACGTTGATAAAAATTTAATAATGCGAGAAAAAGCATATTCAGGAGGTAATTTATATGTCTGAAGATATTAAACGATTGCGGATTTTTTCCGGTAATGCGAATCCGGGGTTGGCCAAGGAAATTGCTAGCCATTTGGGCCTTACAGTAGGGAATGCCTTTGTTGGGCATTTTAATAACGGAGAAACGCAAGTCATTATTGATGAGAGTGTGCGCGGTAAAGATGTATTTATTGTGCAACCTACTTGTAATCCCGTTAATGACAGCATGATGGAACTTTTAATCATGGTAGATGCTGCCAAACGGGCTTCTGCGCGTACGATTACAGCTGTCATTCCTTATTATGCTTATGCTCGCCAAGATCGTAAAACACGGGGACGCGAACCAATTTCTGCGAAGTTGATAGCTGATTTGTTAGCAACCGCTGGAGTTAGCCGCGTCATTACCGTTGACTTGCATGCAGGACAAATTCAGGGATTTTTTGATATTCCTGTAGATCATTTACCTGGTGTACCTCTACTGGCTGATTATGTTCGTTCCAAACATTTGGACGATCTGATTGTCGTTTCCCCCGACTTAGGTGGAGTTACTCGTGCTAGGCAGTTAGCTGATCGATTGCATGCACCAATTGCGATTATTGAAAAACGTCGTCCTATGCCGGGTGTGGCTGAAGTAATGAATCTGATTGGTAATGTTTCAGGTAGAACGGCTGTCATGATTGATGACATTGTTGATACCGCTGGTTCACTCACAGAAGGCGCTAATGCTTTGATAAAGTATGGAGCGAAGGAAGTTTATGCTTGCTGTACACATGGCGTGCTCAGCGATCCAGCAATCTCTCGTATCCAAGCATCCGTAATAAAAGAACTTGTTATTACCAACACCATCCCACTACCTCCAGAAAAAACCATTGATAAAATTAAAGTCTTATCCATGGCGCCACTTTTAGGCGAGGTAATTCTGAGGATTTTTAGTGAAATGCCTGTTAGTAAAATGTTTGACGAATAATAGATATGGAAAAAGAACAGGACGCAAATTTTTGCGCCCTGTTCTTTTTTACATCAATATGAGTTGTCTATATTGCGCGTAAGGCGTGATATGGTATAATCGCATTAAGGCTGGTGATGTTAATAATGCAAGATATGATGGGAAAAAAATCAGAAGTTGTGGTTGAACGAGCAAGGGTATCCGATATTCCAGCAATTGCATCCTTGTTTATTGAATGTTTTCAAGAAAGTGTACTGCATCATTGTGGTGGGCGTTTGCCAAAGCCGCAGGCGATGCAGGATGTGTTTACTTTAGTATATCAAGCAGAACCAGAGGCGGCGCTACTAGCACGCATTGGCGGCAAGTGTGTAGGATACTGCTTTGCACCTGCTAATTTATCAAGGCTGTGGATAAAAGCGTTATTGGATGGGCATTTGATAAAATGGACATGGTGTTGGCTTACCGGGCAATATGGTTTTGGTCTGCATCCGATAAAAATTATTATTATGAATAAAGTGGCATTTTTGCGTTCGGCCATTACGCCGACGAAGGGAGCGAATGCTCGTATTTTATCAATAGCGGTAGCGCCTAAAGTACGAGGCATGGGGATTGCTAGCCGACTAATGGAAGAGGCAGTGCAATATTTTACAGATTGCCAAGCACAAAGGGTGCGATTAGAAGTACGTCCTGAGAATGCTGCAGCGATTCGGGTATATGAAAAATGGGGCTTCGTCGAGCAAGGATATACGGTGGACTCGCAAGGAAAATGGTTAATTATGTTTCGCGAAATGGAGCATCACGATGTTTGATATAAAAATGCGATTGATTAGTATGATTGGGTTATTGACTTTCATTGTGCTTGGCGGTTTATTACTGGATTATTATCGTGTTCTTAGGCGACCTATGCGTATGGGGATTGGTATAGCGGTACTTGGTATCGTTACTGGTATTTTTCTGACGCTTTGTGCAGTGCTCCCAGAAAATAATGTTTTTGGTAGAGTATTCTCTGCATCTGACACTTCGAAAAAAATAGTGGCGCTAACTTTTGATGATGGGCCATATTCTCCGTATACGGAGCAAGTTCTTGACGTATTAAAAGAATATAATGTATCAGCTACTTTTTTTCTAATTGGACAAAATGTGGAAAAGTATCCAGAGTTAGTAAAACGTATGGCGAGCGAGGGACATCAATTAGGTAACCATACGTATCACCATATTGATTTATTAAAGGCGAATCCTAAAACCATTGCCGCAGAGGTTGATCGTACCAGTAAAATCATTACTGCGATTACTGGTATAGTGCCGCGTGTTGTGCGTCCGCCTCATGGCTTTCGTGATCCTGTTGTGATGGAGATGATGGCTGAGCGAGGGCTAAGAGTGGTAGAATGGTCGGTCATGAGTCGGGATTGGACCAATCCTGGGGTGGAAGTGATTGTGGATCGTACTGTGAAAAAGGTCAAGAATGGATCGATTATCCTACTGCATGATGGAGATGGTATTAACTTACAGGATACTCGGCTACAGAGTGTAGAGGCGACTCGGCGCATCATACAGACATTGACTTCCCAAGGGTATAAGTTTGTAACAGTTGATGAAATTTTAGCTAAAACGGAGGATATTAAGTAGTGAAAATCATTGTGGGTCTTGGTAATCCAGGGAATGAATATAGTGAAACTCGGCATAATGTAGGATTTATGGCTGTTGACGCATTGGCCGACCAGTGGGGGATACATTCATGGAAAAAACGCAATCAAGCATTAGTTGCGGAATATCGTGGTGATGATGAGTCTGTTCTGCTCGTTAAGCCGCAGACGTTTATGAACCTAAGTGGCGTTGCAGTGGGAGAATTAGCGCGCTGGTATAAGGTTGCAGTGGAAGATATTATTGTTATTTTTGATGATATGGACTTACCAATAGGGCGTCTAAGACTGCGAATGAAAGGCAGCTCAGGGGGACATCGAGGCATAGAATCGTTGCTGACTCATTTGGATAAAGATACTTTTGCCCGAATACGCATTGGTATTGATCGTCCGCCAACAGGCTGGCAAGTGGTGGATTATGTCTTGAGTCGCTTTACGGCTGAAGAGCAGCCAATGCTCAGAGAGGTAGTTGAGCGGGCTGCTGAAGCGGCAGCGAGTATTGTGGGGCAGGGAATGAATAAAGCGATGAATCTATATAATAAGTAAACGTAGATCATTGTTATTGGTTGGTAAAAATATAAAAAGACGGTTACTGCTAGGATCAGATGTTCCTAGTAGCAACCGTCTTTTCTATTTACATGGACTTAGTTGTTGGTGGGTGCATCTTTTTTTAAGATACTAAGCATAATTGCTGTAACGATAGTTCCGGCAACAATCGCCACAATATACATTCCTAGATTTTCTACGGCATTAGGGATCAGCAGTACGAAGATGCCGCCGTGAGGTGCTCTAAGCCCACAGTTGAAAATCATCGATAATGCGCCAGTGACAGCGGAACCGATCACGATGGATGGAATAACACGTACTGGATCGGCAGCAGCAAAGGGGATTGCACCTTCTGTAATGAAGGAAATACCCATTACGGAGGCTGCTTTGCCAGCTTCTTGTTCTTCGGGGGTGAATTTTTTCTTGGCAATATAGGTAGCAAGTGCGAGTCCTAAAGGAGGAGTCATGCCAGCGGCCATGATAGCGGCCATTGGCTCAAAGACATTACTGCCTAAAAGACCAATACCAAAAGTATAAGCAACCTTGTTGACAGGGCCACCCATATCAAAGGCCATCATAGCCCCGAGCAACAATCCGAGGAAACCTGCATTGGCGGATGACATGCCTTTTAATGTTTCTGTCATAAGATCCATAATGCCTTTTACAGGAGTTCCGATTACATAAATCATCAAAAGACCAATCAGTAATGTCGAGAACAGTGGAATAATTAGCATTGGCTTTAAGCCTTCTAAGCTTTTTGGCAATTTAACAGCATTTTTAATCCAAAGAGCAATATAACCAGCGCAAAAACCAGCGATAATACCACCTAGAAATCCAGAGCCTATTTTGGAAGCGAGCATTCCACCAACTAGGCCAGGAACAAGACCAGGACGATCAGCGATTGAATAGGAGATAAATCCTGCGAGGATTGGTACTAGTAGAGCGAAAGCCGCACCACCACCAATATCCATCAAAGCTGCTGCCAATGTGCCTTTTTCTTTAAACGCTTCAATACCAAAGACGAAAGAAAGTGCGATGATTAGGCCGCCAGCAGCAACAAGAGGAATCATGTGAGAAACGCCGTTCATCAAATGTTTGTAGGGACCTGTGCGTGCAGGTTTATTTTGTACTGGGGCAGTAGTAGCAGTAGTTGCTGCCTTTTGGGAATTAGCAGCTTTTTCTACTAAACCTTTAGGATTTTTGATGGCTTCTTGCACAGAGGCGTCAATAATAGTAATATCTCGAAATCGTTCTCTGTCTACATTCGTATCAGCAGCAATGATGATAGCATGGGCTTCTTTAACATCTTGTATTGTGATTTCGTTTTCTACGCCAACCGAACCTCTAGTTTCTACTTTCATTTCAAAACCGAGTGATTTGGCTGCCATTTGTAGTGACTCAGCTGCCATATAGGTATGAGCAATTCCATTTGGACAGGATGTGATGGCAAGTAATTTCATAATATAATGCCTCCCTTTATTTTTAGTCTTTAAATGCAGCTATGACATCGTCATAGGTTGTAGCTGATAATAAGTTATTGCGAACTTCTTCATGCATTAGTTTGCGAGAAATATAGGATAATACTTTCAGATGAACGTCGTTAGAATCGGCAGGAACAGCAATTAGAAAAAATAGGTGGGCTGCAGTTCCGTCTAAGGCCTCATAATCAATGCCAGCTTTTGAAATACCTAAAGTTAAAGCTGCTTCTTTTACACTGGCATCTTTTGCATGAGGAATGGCGATTCCCATACCAATTCCAGTAGAAAACTCTTTTTCACGGTGTAATACGGCTTCTTTATACTGGTTCTTGTCAGATAGTTTACCGTCGGCATCGAGGATGTCGATCAGTTCGTTAATGACATCCGCCTTAGTGGTTGATTGTAGACCAAATTTCACTCTGGATGGTGCTAATAATTCTTGAAGATTCATGTTTAATTCCTCCACTCGTTTATTTGTACTTTAGGGATGAGTTTATTGACTTCGGTTAAAGAACCAGCTTGTGTACCGGGGAGTGCAACTGCGGCACCGGCCGCGGCAGAGGCTAGGCGGACACTGTCAGCTAGTGATAAGCTGCGGGCTTGGCCTACGCTAAAACCAGCAACAAAAGCATCGCCGGCGCCGACCGTGCTACAGACAGGTACAATAGGAGCTTTTGCTCGGAGGATTTGATTGCAATCCGCAACCAACGATCCATCGCCGCCAAGAGAGATTGCAACTTTTGAAATTCCTTGATTTAGCAAGTATTTGATTGCTTCTAGGATTTCTTGGTCAGAATCCATAGGAGAGTTCATCAACTGGCTCAGTTCTGGCAGATTTGGTTTTACTGCGAAAGGGTGAGCGGCAATACCGGCAGCTAAGGCGGCTCCGCTAGTATCTAAGATTACATTACAATTATATTCATGCAGCATTGTAATGTATTGCGCATAAATGTCTGTTGGCACTGTTGGTGGTAAACTACCTGATAGGACAAACCATTTATGATGCTCTGCTAGCTTGCGTAATGTAGCTTGTAACTGATCAAGATCAGTTATTGATGGTGTAATTCCCGAAAAATTTAACTCACTCACTACGTCTTGCTCGGTATCGACAATTTTAATATTGACTCGATTGTCGCCAGGTGTTTGTACAAATTGATTATCAATACCTTCTTTTTGGAAATAGTCCTGAAAGACGTTCGCGTTATTGGTTCCTAAAAAACCTGTAACCAATACGGAATGTTCAAGGGCTTTGATTACTTTGGCTACGTTGACGCCCTTGCCGCCAGGATCGGTACGTTCGCTATCGACTCGATTGACTTGACCTAAAGTAAAGTTGGCTAAATGTAGTGTGCGATCAATTGCTGGATTTAATGTAACGGTAACAATCGGTGTTGTATTATGGCTAGTCATTGGTATCCACTTCCTTTTGTTTTAATGATGATTCGCAGACAATGACTTGAGTGTGATCTCGTAAGGAGTCTAAGACATCTTTAGTGGTGCCACTATCGGTAATGATCATTGAAAATTCACTGAGACTGCAAATTCTAGCAAAGGTCTTTTGTTCGAATTTAGAATGATCAACGACTAAGATGGCTGTTTTTGCCGCGTGAACCATTGCTCTTTTTGTTTCAGCTTCGACAACATTTTGTGTAGTCGCTCCTAATATATAATCAACAGCATTTGCAGCGAGAAATACTTTGTCGAAACACAAGAGTTTCAGCATTGAATTGGTTAAAGAACCGACGAGGGAGTTTATGGATTTTCTCCATGCGCCACCTAATAATAAGACTTCAATATCAGGTTCTTCGCTAAAAATAGCCGCTACATCCATGCTATTCGTGGCTACCGTTAAGCGTTTTCCGCATAGCGCGCGAGCAATCTCGCGAGTCGTTGTACCTGCATCGAGTAATATTGTTTCTCCGTCTTCTACCATACTAGCAGCAGTAATGGCGATTTGTTGCTTTTCATTTAATAGATGTACTTCTCGGTCACGAAAACTGAGTTCTAGATCTGCTTGCGGCGAGACCGCACCTCCGTGAGTCCGTTGCAGGAGAGATAAATTTTCTAACTGTTGTAAATCTCGACGTATTGTTGCTTCTGATACGGCAAATAATATACTGAGTGCGGCGACTTTAACATGTTTTCCTGATTTTAATAAGGCTAGAATTTTATTGTGTCGTTCTTCAGCAAACATAAGATATGATCTCCCTTGCTATTGTTAAACTATTCAGTTAAGTTTGTATGTGTTCATTTTAAATCTTAATGCACAACAAGTCAAGCATAAATGAGCATAAATAAGCAAAAACAAATAAATTTTATTTCT
>CAXYVG010000041.1:0-31671 GCA_964292325.1 uncultured bacterium
CGACTTATTCAAATTATCCTTTTGTATTGCTTTCTTTGCTTTATTTCTCTATAATACACAAGTAAGATCGTGATATACTAATGTAAGTATTATCTCATTTGTAAAAATTATTAGCTGGAGGATGTATGGATAACTCTAAATTACTTGGCGAAGAAAAAATTGGTAAACTATTGTGGAAATTTTCAGTACCAGCTACTGTCGGCATGGTGATTAATGCGTTATATAATGTTGTGGATAGTATTTTTGTAGGAAACGGTGTTGGAGAAATCGCTTTAGCAGCAGTAGCAATCGCATTTCCTATTATGATTATTTTAATGTCTTTCGGAGTACTGATTGGAGTAGGCTCCAGTTCTCTTGTATCAATCCGTTTGGGACAAAAAAGAATTGATGATGCAGAAAAAATTCTTGGCAATGCTTATATGTTGGCAAGCATTGTTATGGCAGCCCTCAGTATGTTTATGATACTATTCTTAGATCCCATATTAATTGGCCTTGGCGCTAACGAAGCTATATTGCCATATGCTAGAGATTTTACCCGTATTATTTTGCTAGGTAGCGTCTTTATGCATATCGGCTTTGGGATGAATACCATCATCAGGGCGCAAGGTGACCCCAAAACAGCAATGATGACAATGTTGATTTCTGCTGGAGTGAACATCGTGCTAAATCCATTATTTATTTTTGGTTTTAAAATGGGCATCAGCGGTTCTGCCTGGGCTACAGTAATTGCCCAAGCATTTTCCGCCATATGGGTAACATTACATTTCACAAGTAAAAAAAGCCTTTTGAAGCTACATATTGCCAATATGATCCCTGATTGGCATATTATTGGGCAAATCACGAAAAACGGTTTATCTCCATTTCTGATGCAATTTGCTGCCAGTATTGTTACTGTACTATTCAACTTCAGTTTGTTAAAATATGGCGGTGAAATGGCAATTGCCTCAATGGGCATCATACAGCGCGTTGCCATGCTGCTATTAATGCCAATACTCGGTATCAGCCAAGGTCTGCAGCCAATAATCGGATTTAATTATGGCGCCAAGCAATATGATCGCGTCATCGAAGTATTAAAACTGGGAATCTTTGTGGCTACTTGCCTATCTATAAGTGGATTTGTTATGATCCAATTATTTGATTCTACTATTATAAGTTTGTTTAATCAAAATCCTGACTTAATTGCTATGGGAGCAAGAGGAATGAAAATCGTTCTTGCTATGTTGCCTATACTCGGTTTTCAATTGATCAGCTCCCAATATTTTCAGGCTGTAGGAAAAGCAAAGCACGCGATTCTGTTAAGTATGTCTCGCCAACTCATACTACTGATTCCACTGATCATCATTCTACCAAATCTATTCGGTCTTACAGGTTCGTGGATCGCGACTCCCATTGCCGATTTAGGAGCATCGATGATTACAGGTATTTTTTTAACGAGAGAATTACGCAAGCTAAAAGCCCAACATAAAAACAGCTAACAAAACGACGGTCTATTATCCATGTAAGGATAATAGGCCGTCGTTTTCACTTAAATTGTCAACACAATAATAGCTGTTTAATTTGTGTAAGTTTTTCTTTTGCCGCTTGTTCGCCTCGTCCAATACACAATATTGCCTGCCTCATATCTTTTACATTCATATCAAACGTATTAGGACGGATGATTATATCAGCATGTTGCTCTGATTTCAGTAACGTTACTTCTCGGCTCATAATCTCAATACACTGCACTAATATTTCCCCTACTGTTTTTATCGCATAATTAGCCTGACCATCATAGCCCAAATCTACTCCAATGACGATATCAGCACCCATATGACGTAAAATATCGGTAGGTAAATTATTTTTTACTGCTCCATCGACTAATGTCATACTTCGATATTTTTTTGGAAAAAATATTCCAGGTATAGAGATACTAGCACGTACAGCATCTGTCAGCAGTGCATTATGGTAATACCTAGCATTTAAAATAGCACGTTTATTAAATACTGGCGTATTAAAAAATACCGTCTCTGCCGAATTTAAATCAACTGCAGTAATTGCTATGGGGATCATGGTGTCTCTTACTGTACGTTCTTTCCATAAATTGTAAAAATATTGTTCAATTTTATCCCCTTTAATCAGACCGGTAGGAAGCACAGACCAGAATCGAAACATACCATTATATAACCATTTCATTCCATGCTTAAAAAGATCCGCTACCGTAACGTTTAGATCAATAAACTCATTCATTTTAAGCTTTTGTACCATTGTCTGCATTTGCGTGGGAGTATAACCGCAGGCATACATAGCCGCAATAATAGCACCAGCACTCGTTCCGCTAATCAAATCAATGGGTATATTATTTTCCGTTAATACTTTCAATACTCCGATATGTGCTGCCCCTCGAATACCACCGCCACTTAGAGCTATACCCACTTTTCGCCCGTTTGTATTGATACTAAGCCCACTAGTCTTCATAACCATACCATCACCTCGCAAAGCTCCATCCATATATATTATGAAGTTACATATAAATACTGTGCTAACACGCAAAAAAAAGATACCATCAACAAGATATTATTCTTGATTGACGCTATCTATGATATGACCTCTCACTATTTTTTGCAGGGCGAATCAGGTATTTCGCCAGACTATTTCACTGGAATATTGTATAGCCTAGACCAATTAATAGTAGAACTAAACATTTCTATCATACCAGGATCAAATAATATATTTTTCTTTCCAATTGTTTCAAACATAGCTTTACGCGGATCATCCGTTTTCATTAATAAACGATCATAATAATCAACAATAGCAAGTAAACAGGCAAAATCCGTAATCTGTATTCGCTTGAATGCAAATGGAAAACCACTACCATTATAGCATTCGTGATGTTGCAAACAGACTACAGCAACCAACATATCAATATCCGGATTGTTCCTCAATTTAATAAAGCCTTCAAATGGATGCTCTGTATCCGTTTCAATAAACTTTGTCCCCATACCACAATCATGTAAAATCGCGCACATCGCAAGATATTCGAGATTTAAAGCATCCCATTTTTGGATTAATCCGATATTGATACTCAGTATAGCAGTACGAAGACTATGTTGATATAGCGGTTGATCTTTTTCACAACTACCAAGAAATTCTTGAATAAAAGGTCGTTTTAATACCGAATGCATCACAACCTCAATATCTCTAATCTTGTCTTTGACATTCAAGGTATTGTAATGAAATGCCTCATCCGCAATATCGATTACCGTAGAAAGAACCTGTTTAGCAGTTGCAGTAGACACACTAGAAGTTTGGGCAACTTCGTCACCTTCTTCTTGTATCTCGATCATCTCAATGTTAAACTTTTTGAGTCGCCCAATAATAGAATGGGTTAAATAGATTCCTTTTGCGACAAGAATGATACCACGTTCATTGCAAATAGTCTGAACAGAGATCATACCTTCTTGAAGATCATCAACGTTAACTTTCTTCACGTTACGTCACCTGCCCATAAATACTTTTTATGATTTTTGAGGCAGATTCTTCACTAATAGGCTTTGAGATGATCGCAAACGCTCCGCATTCTATACAATCTTTGTAAATGAATTTTTGATTACCAAGAGCAGTGACCATGACTATTTTTACTTTGTTATCTATTTTATTTAAGATTTTAAGAATAGCCAAGCCATCAGGAGCCGGTATAATATAATCTAATATCATAACATCAGGTTGAAACGTTCGATGTTTCTCTAGAGCTTCAATTCCGTTAATTGCCTCTTCAAATTCAACATCTGTCAACTCAGAAAAAGCGTCTTTGATCTGCCTTCGCATAAAGGATGAGTCGTCTACGATCAGCAATCGCATACCATCACTCCCAATTCACTCTAGATTACACTAACCCTACATATAATTTAACTTCAATCTCATCAACTAAAAATGTAACAACTATGGTCTGCGGTACTGGTAACGTAGCCTGTCCTCCTTGCCCAATCATAAGAGTGGGAGGCGAAATATCAAGCCCTTCTATACCAACAGAAGCATACTGTGTACAAGCATTGGCGCAAACCATATTACCCATTTCGGAAACGGCACTTTGCGCTAGCTTATCAAATTCCTTCACTTCCATTCCCATCATCATTTTAGAGGCAAAACGCTTAGCAGATTCACCATCCATACCAATCATAATAACGCCTTTTATAGAACCAACAACTGAAAGATTAATTAATACTCCATCATAACTAACGGTAGAACCGACTAAGGCTACATTTTTTTTTTGGACCGTTTGAAAGCCTATTTGCGGAATAATTTCACCAAAAGCACATAATATTGGGTTGATCAGATTTACATCCATAATACCGACCCCTTTTTAAAACCAACACCTAGAAAGATACTCCCAAAATCAGTCTCAGCCATAACGGTTTCGATTTTGACATTAGGACTGACAATTTCCGCATTATTGCCATGGAACATACTAGGAGGAGACACACGTAGTGCTAACGCTTTCTCTTTTTTATTGAGCATTGAACAAGCAATCCCAGCAATGATATTGGCAAGCTCTGCTACCATAGCTAATACTTCTTCACGATTTTTAGAAGGGCGACGTAAAATAGCTTCTGCAATTTTTTCAGCAGTTTCAACAGATAAATCCATAATCATGGATCCTGAATATTTACCAATAATACCAATAATAGTTGTAATCCCTTGCGACGTATATTCAACATCAAGACTATTAACTTCCGCAAATTGTACTGGTGTCTTAGCCATACGCGTAACATTTTGCGCAAGAACTTCTTTAAAAGTCTCAAATCCCCTATTGAGTAATAACTCAAATAGGCTGTCTGGCGACATAATATTATTGATTACGGTAAGTAAAGTTTCTCCGTCTACTGGTTTTTGCACATAGCCTAAAACACCAATACGTTTGGCTTCGGCTTCTGTTTCTTCATCTTTCATCGAACTTACCAGTATTATTTTTGCCTTAGGATCATTTAGACGAAGCTCTCGACTACATTCAAAACCATCAGCCCCTGGCATAGCTATATCCATCGTTACAATATCAGGTTTACAAGTATTATATGTTTCAATTAAAGACTCTAACGAATCAGCTTCCCCAACAACTTCACATGTGCTATCGGCTAAAGCTTCAATAATCATCATTCTTGAAAAAGGAGAATCATCTACAACCATGACTTTCGTGCTCATTTCCATATCACTCCTTATAAATTTAAATTCATTGCTATCATCATTCAAATTAGAGTCTATTTTGAGATTAGCAAATATTCATACTATTTTCAATAAACCTTACTATTAATAAACGGTAGCGATACCAATTTATTAATAGTAAGGTGTGAATTGCTTATTTTATTACTTCTACTAAACCGCCATTTTTGCACATTGCTGCATTAGCTTCATCCGTATCAATATGCATTTCCAAATTAAAGGTTTCATGTACTCTAATTAATACATTTTCAAAAACCAAACCGCGTTCGCCATCACATTTTACTTTCACGACATCTTTGTCTTTCACACCAAAAGCAGCAGCTTCTGCTGGATTCATATGAATATGACGTCCTGCAGCAATAACGCCTTCTTTAAGGTCGATTGAACCTTTAGGTCCAACTATCTTGATACCAGGAGAATCATGTAAATCGCCTGAATCACGAACTGGAATACCAATTTTTAGTTTCAAGGCATCACTAAGAGAGATTTCAACTTGTGTTTGCTTACGTAGTGGCCCTAAAATACTAACATTTTTAAACTCGGATTTTTCAGTGATCAGATCCACACGTTCTTCAGCAGCGAATTGGCCACCTTGTTTCAAAGCCTTTTTAAACGTCAGTTGATATCCCTCTCCATACAAAATATCCAAATCTGCTTGTGATACATGTACGTGACGAGCTGAAATACCTACTGGAACTTTTGTTTCTGACATAACGATAAACACTCCTTCTAAATGAATATATATTGAGACATTCTACTTACCTTATCTCTATTCGTGCCTTTTAGTGCTAAATCCTCTTAATTACTACATATTTTAGCTAATTTATTAATAAAATTTACTTTACCAGACGCAAACCTCGCTTATGAGCTTCATACATGACCTGTTCTTCATCAATTGTCATCATACATTTGTTCTCTAGTATCACTTGACCATTGATCATTACCGTATCTACATCAGCGCCATTTGCAGAATACGTCAATAGTGATAAGCGGTCATGACGAGGATACCAATGAGGAGCATGCATATTTAGCAAGGTAATATCCGCTTTAAATCCAGGAGCAATTGTGCCTGTGACCGCTTTAAGACCAAGTGCCTGTGCACCATAACTTGTTGCCATATCGACTGCCGTTTTCGCAGGTATAACGAGCGGATCAAGAGTATGTACTTTGTGTAGCATGGCTGCGAGTCTCACTTCTTCAAGCATATCCAAATTATTATTACTAGCGGCACCATCCGTACCGAGTCCAACACATAAACCTGCAGCAAGCATTTGCGGCACTGGAGCAATTCCACTAGCCAGTTTCATATTGCTACCCGGATTATGAGCCACTCTAACATTTGCTTCTTTCATCAGCGCAATGTCTGAACCAGATACATGAACACAATGCGCGGCTAATACCCCACAGTCTAGTACCCCTAAGTCTTTCATCAAAGCAATTGGTGATTTTCCATATTTCTTTTGACATTCTTCCACTTCACCAACAGTTTCCGCTAAATGAATATGAATCTCAGCTCCTATCCGTTGTGCCAATGAAACTACCTGTTTTAAATAGTCTGGTGGGCAAGTATAAGGAGCATGTGGCCCAAGCATAACAGTAATCCGACCATCAGCAGCATTATGATACTGACGAAAAAAATCTTCACTTTCAGCCAATGCTTGTTGTCCATTCGGAGCAACTCCAGCCATCCCCCGAGAAAGTACTGCGCGAATACCACTTTCGGCAACGGCGTTGGCTACCTGTGGCATATGAAAATACATATCGGCGAAGGTTGTAGTACCCGATTTCACCATTTCTGTAATGGCTAGCATGGTACCCCAATATACATCATCTGCTACCAAGTTGGCTTCTGCCGGCCAAATCTTATTTTGTAGCCAATCCATCAATTGCATATCATCAGCATAACTACGAAATAACGTCATAGCAGCATGGGTATGAGTATTTACAAAACCTGGTACTGCCAGCTTATTCGTACAATCAATGACTCGATTGGGAGTCCAATCCGCTGAAATCTCCCCGACCTGAGCAATCACAGATCCCTCTACGGCAATATCGGCAGTTGTAACATTACCATCTATACCAAATACTTCTGCATTTTTTAATAAAATTTTTCCCATTATACATTCCTCCCTTGCTGGCGTTTACGATAATAGGCAACATAAAAATCATGCATCACCTTCGTATCGTCATCACTTAAAATTTGGGCACCGCCGATTTGATTTGCATAAATATAAATCTGTGCAGCCTTTTCTACTAATTCACAAGCCATCATAGCTTCCGTCAGAGTCTGCCCGCAACCCACTACACCATGATTGGCAAGCAGTGCTGCATTTTTATTAGCTAAAGCAGCTACAACATTCTGTGCAAGTATATCCGTTCCAGGTAGCGCATAGGTAGCTACATCCACGCTACCACCTACTAGTTGAACTAAATCTTCAATCACTGGTGGTATACTTTTATGAGCTACTGCACACGCACTAGCAAAAACACTATGTGTATGAATAATAGCTTGTACATCCATACGGCGTTGATAAATTGCCAAATGCACCGGTAATTCCGAAGAAGGTTTCAGATCACCTTCGATCACCTTTCCCATAAGATCAACAATGACAATATCGGTAGCTTTTGTATCTTTATAACCTCTCCCTGAAGGCGTTACCGCGATCCATGAGGTGTCAGGTACCCGTGCACTGATATTTCCCCATGTGCCAGCAACTAATCCCTTATCAAGCATTGCTTGGCCTACTGCTACGATCTCATCTCTGGTTTGTGCTATATGACTCAAATCCGCTCACTCCTTAGCTTATGCCTGCATCAGATATTTCTTTTGCTCGGCAGTTAATGCATCAATCGTAAGACCCATTGCTGATAATTTTAATGTAGCGACCTTAGTACTTACCTCTTCAGGGAAGTTAAACACTTTATTTTCCATTTCCTGATGATGTTCTAAAATATGTAATACTGCTAGCGCTTGCATTGCAAAGGATAAATCCATAATTTCAGTTGGATGTCCATCTCCAGCTGCCAAATTCACCAAACGTCCTTCTGCTAATAAATAGATTTTGCGACCATCAGCCATAATAAATTCTTCAATATTTTTGCGTACAGTTCGCCGTGATGTAGCCATTTCTGCTAAATGCTCTTTATTGATTTCTAGATCAAAATGGCCAGCATTGGCAAGAACGGCTCCTGATTTCATGAGTGCAAAATGTTCTTGGCAAATCACATGCTTACAGCCCGTTAAAGTAACAAATATATCGCCATCTTTAGCTGCGTCTTCCATTTTCATCACTCTAAAACCATCAAATACTGCCTCAATGGCTTTGATTGGATCTACTTCAGTAATAATGACATTAGCGCCCAAACCTTTCGCTCTCATCGCAACGCCTTTGCCGCACCAGCCGTAACCAGCTACAACCACAACTTTGCCTGCAACAGTAAGATTTGTTGTCCGCATAATTCCATCCCATGTTGACTGGCCTGTACCATAACGATTATCAAAAAGATATTTACAATATGCGTCATTGACTGCAATCATCGGGAATTTCAAATTACCTTCGGCTGCTAGTCCGCGAAGACGAATTACACCTGTAGTTGTCTCTTCTGATCCACCCATAATATGCGGTAATAATTCACTACGTTCACCATGAAGTAGTGATACCAAATCTCCACCATCATCTACAATAATATCAGGTTTTGTATCAAGAGCTTTATGTAAAAACGTTTCATATTCTTCTTCTGTTGTATTATACCAAGCAAAAACTTTTACTCCCTGTTCTGCTAGAGCAGCAGCTACATCATCTTGAGTTGAAAGAGGATTACTACCCGTTACCGCAACATTTGCTCCCGCATTTTTTAATACCAAAGCCAAATAAGCTGTTTTTGCCTCTAAATGCATGGTTACCACAATATTTTTACCACGTAGTGGTTTGGTTTTGGATAACTCATCATTTAGTACATTGAGTACGGGCATAAAATTTTTAACCCAATTAATTTTTTTATGTCCTTCTGGTGCTAATATTATATCTCTAATCACTGATTCCATTGTATCAAACTCCCTTTATTTTTTGTTGTAATTTTATGATATTCTCATGATAGGGTCCTTTGAGCACTCCATAATCTGTGATAATAGCGGTCACTAACTCATTAGGAGTCACATCAAATGCTGGATTAAAAACGTCTACCCCTTCAGGAGCAGTGCAGAAATTAGCAAAATGAGTTACCTCCGTTGCCGCTCGTTCTTCAATTGGGATATCAAATCCACTTTCCATTGTAAAATCAAAAGTCGATACCGGAGCCGCAACATAAAAAGGAATATGATGTTCCTTTGCTAATACTGCTACACTATAAGTACCAATTTTATTAGCCACGTCTCCATTTAACGTGATTCGGTCAGCCCCAACAATAACAGCTTGTACCATATTTTTTTTCATAACCCAGCCAGCCATATTATCGGTAATCAAAGTCACCGGAATATGGTCTTCCATTAGTTCCCAAGCAGTCAAACGAGCGCCTTGTAATAAAGGCCTTGTTTCATCCGCAAATACTCTTGTAATATTACCTTCGGAAAATGCCTGGCGAATAACCCCTAAGGCTGTTCCCTGACCAGCTGTTGCTAATGCTCCTGCATTGCAATGTGTAAGAACGGAGACGGGAGTGGTAAACAGCGTGGCACCATAGCATGATATTTTAGAATTCATCGCCCGATCACCATCTGCAATTGCAATCGCTTCCTGCTCTAAGGCCAAAATAATATCCTCAATTTCACTACTACTATCATATCGACTCGTAACAGACATCATTTGTCCGATTGCCCAAAATAAATTGACTGCTGTCGGACGAGTCCTTTTTAATTCTTCAGCAACTTCGAATAAGCCTGTCCAAAAATATTGACGATTCGAAAATTGTCTAGCACCCAGTACAATGCCAAAAGCAGCTGCTACCCCAATCGCTGGAGCGCCACGTACCTCTAGTCTCTTAATAGCCTCGGCTACCCTTTGATAATCGTGACACTCAATATACTCTACTTTATTGGGTAATAATGTTTGGTTTAATAATAATAAAGAATGATCTTTCCATTGCACAGCCTGTAACAACAATCGTCCCCCCTTTATATGTTAAAACCACCATATTCATCTAACGCATGCTGACAACTACAATCGCTTTCAATATCCATTACCTTGATTGTATTCATCAGTAAGGACTTTAACTTTTCAGTATTATTTTTCATAATATCCATCACTTCATGATATGTCAACAGATTTGGCGAAATACCAGCGGCAAAATTAGTAACCATTGCAATCGTCGCATAGCACATTTGTGCTTCACGAGCCAAAACAACCTCTGGAACGCTGGTCATCCCGACTACATCAGCACCTAGTTTTGAAAACATTCGAATCTCAGCTGGCGTTTCAAAACGGGGACCTTCTGTGCAAATATATGTACCTTGTGAATGAATCGCAATACCAATCTCATTCGCCACGGCTAGCAGTTTATCATGTAAAGATAAACAATATGGATTCGTCAAATCCACATGTACGACACCTCTTTCTCCACCTTCGAAAAAAGTTTGACTTCGCTGCTTCGTAAAATCAATAAATTGATCTACTAACACAAAATCCCCCAGATTCATTGATAACTGTAAGGAACCGACTGCCGCAGTTGCTAGAATATACTTAACTCCCATCTTTTTCAAAGCCCAAATATTAGCTCGGTAATTAATTAAATGAGGGGCAATGGAGTGTTTACTACCATGCCTAGGAATAAAGGCGATACTTTTTCCTGCGAAATCGCCTACTTTATAACATACGTTCCCATAGGGAGTGCTCATTTCCGCCTGATGTATATTTTCTAAAATTTTTGGATCATATACACCAGTACCACCAATAATTCCAATTTTCACTATTCCATCACCTACAAAATAATTTTCATCGACTGTCTATAAAGTATTACAAATTTACACCAAGCAAGCCGCCTACTATACCCGCTGCAATACCAGCGATACATTTATTAGCCAATACCAATACCGGCACATACTCTTGACTCATTTCCATCCCAATGCTGATCGAAATCAGCACATAAAGGAAACCAACAGACATACCGATCCATAAGCCTTTTGACTCAGCTTTATGAGCGGCATATACACTACCAATAAAAATACTAATCATCGTCACGCCAACCATAATATATTGTATATAGCCATCTATATATGTATTTTCGGTCACTACACTTACGAATGATAAAAATAGTGCAGCACCAATGGAAACCATTATACTTACCAATACTCCGCTGCATATACATACAACAGTTCCTGCTACCTTGGGTGGTTTGGTCGTAAAACGTGTCCGACTACTTTGTTTAGACACAATGCTCCCTCCCTGATTTCGGTATTACAAGGATTCATATTGTAAATTTATGCGAAATAAAGCTAAATATACCTAGATTATAAGTCCCAACTCTCTACTAAATCCATAATACCATAATTGGTTAGATCAAAATGAACAGGTGTTACTGATATTTTAGACATATTGATCGCAACAATATCACTTTCTGCATCATTTTGATTGTCAACAATGCGGCCCCCTAACCAATAATACATACGTCCCCTCGGATCATGTCTCGCTTCAAAGGTATTTTCATACTGCCGATCTCCTAGCTTCGTAATGGCCACACCATTTAACCTTGCCGATGGCAGTGCAGGTACATTTACATTTAATAACGTATTAGGTGGCAATGAGCGCTGAATTACATTTTGAACTAACTTACTTGTAAATTCAGCGGCAGGCCTAAAATCATAATGTTCCTTACCATCTAATGAAACAGCAATTGCCGGTATACCATGCAGGGCTCCTTCAATTGCTGCACTTACCGTCCCCGAGTACAATACATCGGTTCCTAAATTAGGCCCATGATTAATCCCAGCAACCACTATATCAGGAGGCTCTGTCATTAATACCCCTAAGGCAAGTTTTACACAGTCCGCAGGAGTCCCTCCGATACGCCAGCCACTAACACGTGGATTACTAAAAGAATACTGATCAACTCGTATAGGACTATGCACTGTAATAGACTGGCTTGTAGCGCTACGTTCAACATCAGGTGCCACTACTACCACCTCAGCAATCTTTGAAAGTTCATGCCAAAGTGCTTGAATACCAGCTGCGCCAATACCGTCATCATTTGTTACTAAAATACGCAAACCTATCCCTCCACACTGATTATAATTGATTCATAAATTTGTGAGTTTGCGGGATGACCCGTACATCACGAAGTAAAGTAAGTGCCTGTTCTTGCCGAGCAAGTACCATATCAGGTGTAGCACCCTCACAATTCTTAATTGGGGTAACGGGTTGTATGATCAGCGGAATATTACAATCCACTGCCGCTATCAGCTCAATCGCATGCTGAAATTCTTCAACACTTGTAGTATTGGTAACAACGATTTTGACAAAAACAGTACGGGTATTTGCTAATTCTAAAAACTCTCTATGTTGCTGCCATAATTCTTGTCCCGTCGTACTAGGTAGTTTGATATCCATACTAATCAGATCAATATATGGCAACACCAGAGCTAGTTTTTCCGTCAATGTGCCATTTGTTTCTAAATATAATCGCCCATTAACAAATGGTGCTAATTTTACAATTGCCTCTGCTTGGCACAATGGTTCACCACCCGTTAAGCTAACAGAATGATGGGGCATAATTAAGAGTTGATTGATATATTTCGCCAACTCATCAATTGGTATGGGATTCAAAATGGTTTGAAAGTCACGCTTCCCAGCAGTTATTTCAATATTCCCTGCCGCCACCTTACTTCTTGATTCTGGTGTATCACAAAAAGCACATTCTAAATTGCAACCCGTTAACCTTACGAATACTTGGCGATATCCAACATACGGACCTTCCCCTTGTATAGAAGAAAAAACTTCAGCAACCGTTATCATTTCAGACATTATCATCACTCCTGACTATATGCCGCTGCTGAATTTGGAGATTCCCATACTTTCACAGACCGTAATGTTACATCGTCTCCAAACTCATGAGTTTTGCCAAGTTCATCATAAACATATTTGGCAATATTTTCAGCGGTTGGATTCATGTTCAAAAATGGTTCAATTTCATTTAAACAATAATGATCTAAATGAACCATTATCGTATTAACTGCTGCTTTTAAATCTCGAAAATCAATTAACATACCAAGTTCACCGAGTTTTTTTCCACAAATCGTTACTTCTACTTTCCAATTATGCCCATGTAGCCGACTACATTTTCCTGGATAGTTATTAATATAATGAGCTGCTTCAAAGTTAACACAAATTGTTAATTCAAACATAATATACACTCCTTTATTTTATGGTAAAACGTTACTATATTTCGTGATTTTGTAAAATAAGAGATGAGTATTTAACTCATCTCTTATTTTGCCGCTTGTTTACTTAAAAAATTCTCTTTAGAAAATTCATCATTTTGCGATAGCAATACCTCTTTATAACTCATGCTACGCGTATGCTGAGTATGACTCCATTCTCGTTCATGACGGTGTATAAAACCCATAACGGTGATAGGTATCCAGCTATATATAAAGAGTGGATAGAAAATCAGATAAAACCAAGATTTCCAAGATGCACGAATTTTAGCTAGCACAATCATTGGAAAGGCATATTGTCCAATTCCGACTAGTGTCCAAACTTCAACCGGTAAAATTTCAAAGAAAATATTCGTATAAAATGGAGTAATATAACAAAGATAATTTAATAACACAAAAGTAGTCGATACAATTAAAAAATATGGCTGTAATAATTGTAATACTCCATCTAAAATACGGATGTCATGTCGCTTAATTCCTGCAACTAACAATTTAGGAATATATCGACCTGCAACATCAAAAAGCCCTTGTGCCCATCTTTTACGTTGTCGCCAAGATTGCATAAAAGTGAGTGGCTTTTCATCATAAACAATCGCACCATGTGCCCAAGTCGTTCGTGTACCTTCTAATAACACTTTCATGGTAAATTCAGCATCTTCAGCCAAACAAGTAGCTCCCCAGCCAAAATTTCGTAAAATTTCAGTGGAAATACACATCCCTGTTCCACCTAATACGCTGGAAAGTCCAAGATTGTATTTTGCCGAATTCGTAATATGATTGGCAAGCCAAAAGGATATTGAAAAAGTTCCCGAAACCCATGTATCATCCGGATTCTTAGAGTCTAGATATCCTTGAATCACTTTTTCACCATGACACAGATGATTATTCATTTCTTGCAAGAAATCTGGATGAACGAGATTATCAGCATCAAAAACAACAACGGCATCATATTGTCGTTTTAGCCGAAAGATTTTACCAAAGATCCATTCCATCGCATAACCCTTACCACGTTGTTCCAAATTGAATCGTTCATGTACGATAGCTCCAGCATCACGTGCGGTTTGCGCTGTACGGTCAGTACAATTGTCTGCCACAACAAATATATCATAGAATTCTCTTGGATAATTAAGAACAAGTAAATTCTCTACGAGTTGCGCAATGACCTGTTCTTCATTATGGGCAGCAATGAGTATCGCAAAGTTTTTTTCTGGTGCCACAGTTCTATGCTTTTTTCTGCGCCAAAAACCAAAAAAAGCAAGAATAAAATAGTAGATCGTGAAAAATATAATGATAAGTTGCATAGGAATCATTACATAATCAAAGATATAATTCATGAATGTAGCTCCTTTAAGATTCCGTTTTCTAAATTAATTAAAATATGCTTTATTTTTTAATACAAACACTATTGTAATTTTAAAGCTAATACCTTGTCAAGCCACAAATAATAATCTATACATTATGAAGTAACTGATTTACATTCAAATAAACTAAAAATAGAATTTAATATCCCAAATAAAGCATATGCAAAGAATGGTACAAATAGTATCGTATGCATCATGTCGTTTACGGAAAACAAGATATAACCCGCAATCAGTATCGTAATCACTGCCGGAATGATTCGTATTTTTTCACCTTTCCCCTTAAAATCAGGATATTTGATCGTACTAACCATCAAATAAGCACAAATCATAACCATAATAGGAAAAATCCAACCAGTTGGCTTAATGCCAAGCATAACAAAAGTCGCTACTACACAACCAGCCGCTGGAATCGGCAATCCCATAAAATAGCCTTTTACAATACCTGTATTCACATTGAAGCGAGCCAAACGCAATGCACCACATGTAGCAAAAAAAGCAGCAACTATATAGCCCATACCACTAGGCAAATCTTTCAATAAAAAAGCATAAGATAATATTGCTGGAGCTACACCAAATGATACTAAATCACACAAGGAATCTAATTCCTTGCCAAATTCACTACTCGCATTTAAATACCTCGCCACTCTACCATCTAATCCATCACTAACCATAGCAGCAACTACAAATAATGCAGCATGAAAAAATTCGCCATTAAATGTAGAAATAATAGCGCATATACCTAAAATTAGATTTAAAGCCGTTAATGCATTCGGAATAATGCTTCTCATCGTAATACCCTCCCTATAACAGTATCGCCACCTGTGACTTTATCACCTTTTTGGACTAGTATTTCTACTGTTTTAGGCACAATAATTTCTGTGCAGGAAGCAAATTTTATAAGACCATATCGTTCACCTTTTTTTAATATACTACCAAGTGTAACCCAAGAAACAATACGTCTAGCCAATACTCCAGCTATCTGCGTTACCAATACTCGCATCTCACTATTTTCTATACCGATAGAATGGCGTTCATTTTCGCATCCTACAGAGTCCTTATACGCTGGACGAAAACGTCCACAAGTATATTGTTGAAACTTAATTTCACCGGCAATCGGACTACGATTCACATGGACATCAAAAACCGATAAAAATATCGTAACTTTTGTTCCTACTTCATTTAAAAACAGATCATCATATACTTCACATACACTCATTACCTTACCATCAGCAGGCGACACAATCAGATTCTCATCAATCGGAATTTTACGTTCAGGATTGCGGAAAAAGAAGGTAACAAACCCAACAAAAACGCCTGGGATAATACTCCAATATGGATCAATTGTCAAAAAAACTAAAACCATAATAAGTACAAGAACAATAATAAATATATATCCTTCTTTAACGATAGGCGCTTTAACCATTCATCCACCTCATTTTAACAACCTACTATATTTTTTCAATTATAATCTCTCTACTTCTTTTTATTTGCCCTTACTTGCATAACAAAACGTGGCAAAGCAAGCATTCGTCCCGCACGTTTCGGATCCGATAATAGCCGATACATCCATTCTAACTTCGCATTTTGCATCCATAGAGGCGCTCGGCGCACAGTCCCAGACATTACATCAAATGTGCCACCAACACCAATCGCTACAGGTACTTCAATTTGCTCTGCAAATTCTGCAATCCATTTTTCTTGCCTAGGTACACCTAAGGCAACTAATAAAATATCTGGCTTACAAGCTTTTATATGATTGATAATTTCTAATTCATCATCTTTCGAAAAAAATCCATTATGTGTTCCTACAATTTCTACTCCTGAATAACGTCTTTCTGCTGCACTCTTCGCTTTTTCAACAATTCCCGGTGCCCCACCGAGCATATAAATACGATATTTTTTAGTCGCAGCTTTTTTTAGTAAATTTTGTACTAAATCATATCCTGCAACACGTTCCGGCATATTATGACCATTATAGCGTGCTGCCCAAACAACTCCGGCTCCATCTGGCACAACTAAATCGGCATGATTCAAAACTTTCGCCAACTGTGGATCACGATTCGCCATCATAATCATTTCCGCATTTGGAGTAAAAACCATATGAGTTTTTTTTAGAGCAATAAACTCTTCAACGGCATGTACTGCCTCTTGCATTGTGACAACATCAACCATTACATTTAAGACTGCTACTCTATTACGCACTATACATATAGTCTCCTTACTATTAAAAAAATCAAACATTTAAAAGTTCTTATATATTGTATCATACTATTAGAAACTGGGCAATCGTGGCATAGGCAATTTCCACCACCGTGTTTGTCCTTCGCGTTTCACAGGTTGCTCTGGTTTTGCTTCGGGCTCTACTTTCATACGTGTATCAAGAAATGTAGGTTCTGTCCCTCTAACGAAGGCACTATATTCGGTTTCTAAACATAAAGGTGTGGCTAATTTTCCTGAGTTTGCACAAATGGGTATATTCGTAATTACATTCGGTGGAATAGGAAACTCAGATACCTTTGTACCAGCCACAAGTTTTGACATCATTTTCCCCCACATACCAGCGACTTGCGTACCCGAAATTGCAACTGGCGTTCTATTATCATTGCCTACATAAATACCGACTAATAAATCAGGTGTATACCCAATAAACCAAGCGGTTTCATATCCATCTGTCGTGCCTGTTTTACCTGCGGCACTGCGACCAATATTAGCAGGTGTACCTGTACCATCTTCAATTACACCTTGCATCATATTTGTCAAAATATATGCCACTTCAGGATTGAGTACTGCTTGTTGGACAATATGTGCCTCTTCTAATAGCTGATCATTTTCATCAAGTACTTTTAAAATAACCACAGGCTTTGACAAAATACCGCCATTGGCAAAAGCAGTATAAGCCGTTGATAACTCAAATAGATTAACACCTTGTGTTAATCCTCCCAATGCTGTTGCCAAATTTTTATCCTGTTCTACCAAGGTAGTGATCCCCATATTTTTTGCAAGATCAAGGACCTGGGTAATACCAACTTGTTGTCCAAGTTTAACCGCAGCTACATTAACGGACCATCGCAATGCTTTCTTCAGCGTTACCGGACCACGAAATTTTTTATCATAATTTTGCGGGGCATATCCTCCTATATTAATCGGTTGATCTAAAATGATCCCATTTGCCGTTACTCCTTGATTGATAGCGACGGCGTACACAAAAGGTTTAAAAGCGGAACCTGGTTGACGTACTTCCATGACAGCACGATTCAATTGGCTTTCTTCATATTTACGTCCACCGACCATCGCTTTCACATGTCCGTTTCGAGGATCAATAGCCAATACCGCTCCCTGATACTCACCTAGCACGGCTTCCGCTTCTTGTTGCGCTTTACTATTCATGGTTGTATATACTTTAAGGCCACCCTTATATACACGATTCGCACCATAACGTCCCACCAGCTCATTTGCTATATAATCTAGAAAATAAGATGCCTGTACCGTTCGTTTCTTCTTGCCAGCCAAGATAATAGGGGTATTTTGCGCCTGATCTGCTTGTTCTTGTGTAATATATCCTTGCTTCACCATTCCCGTTAGTACTACCCCTCTCCGCACTAACGCTTCTTTATTATCAATGTATGGAGAATAAATATTAGGTCCTCGAGGCAAGCCTGCGAGTAATGCACTTTGCGCTAACGTCAGTTCACTCGCATGTTTACCAAAATAGACTTGGGCCCCAGTCTCTACTCCATATGCACCTTCGCCAAAGTACACTTGATTTAAATATGCTTGTAATATTTCTTGTTTTGAAAATCTACGTTCAATAATAATAGCTAAAAGAACTTCTTTCATTTTGCGAACGAAAGTCCGTTCCTGAGTCAAAAACATATTTTTAGCTAATTGTTGCGTGAGCGTACTGCCCCCTTCCACTACGCTCCCGGCACGCAAATCGACCCATAAGGCACGAATAATACCAATAGGGTCTATACCAATATGATGATAAAATCGACTATCCTCATTCGCTATAACCGCCTGCTGAATATAGGGTGACATATTATTGATCGAGACAACAATACGATTTTCTTCAAATAATTTAGAAATAAGCTGATTCTTATCATCAAAAACCTGCGTAGCTGCAACTAAACGTAATTCTCCTAAACTATCAACCTGCGGTAAAAAAAAGGCATAGGTAGTATTGATCGTAAACATAAATATCATGATAACGATTATACTTTTTATTAGCCAATGTTGCATTTCATTTCTCTCCTTTTTACCTCTAGTATTCCAATCCTGAATCAACTTTACACACAGGAATATATCATTTAATGTCGAATCTTTAATATATAAGATTATTGTTAAATTTATTCATTTATACATAGGAGCTATTTACAACAATGAAAAACAAATTTTTTAATACGATGTGTAGCATTTTTCTCGCTTGCTTTATTGTTATGATATTTACGCCGTTCATTACACTCGCTATACCTACAACCCAAACTATACCAGTAACAACTTCAATCTCACCACCAGAGACCGAAGTAACAGAAACGGCTTCCGAAAATAGTACGAGTGCGAAAGATATAACGACTAATCAAAGTAGCGATCCTGAATATGACACCTACACGTATACCGAACGACAACAAAATAATATGCCAACAATATTACCGCCAACGGAACTTTATTATGGAACTAAAACAATTTATCTTACCTTTGATGATGGTCCTGATCCAGAAAATACCGCACAAATTCTTGATATTTTAAAAGAAAACAATATCAAAGCTACCTTCTTTGTACTGGGTACACAGGTGGAGAATCATCCTGCTATGTTAAAGCGAATTTATGAGGAAGGTCATGCCATTGGCAATCACTCTTACAATCATATTTATCGGGAACTCTATCAATCACCCGATACCTATCTGGAACAACTACACCATAACGATGAGATCATTAAAAGTATATTGAATGTACGTCCACATATTTCTCGTGCTCCTGGTGGATCAGCGGGTACCTTTACTAAAACTTATTGGGATCTATTAAAAAATCAAGGTTATATTGAAGTGGGCTGGAATATCAGTTCTGGCGATGCTTCTAGCGCAAAAGCAGATGAACTTGTAAGTAATATCATTCAGCAAACAAATAAAAATACCTTTTTATGGAGTCATGCGATTCTCTTAATGCACGACAGCGGCGGCCATCAAGAAACAGTGAAAGCATTGCCCTCTATTATTAAATTTTATAAAGAACAAGGTTTTGAATTTCGCATTATAAACTCAAAAACACCGCCAGCTTGGTAAAAGCATGGCGGTGTTTTTTCGCTATTTTAGAAACTATAATTAGGAGATTCTTTCGTAATGTTAATGTCATGAGGATGACTTTCTTTTAGACCAGCACCAGTAATTCGAATAAAGCGAGTATTATTGATTAATTCTTGAATATTATGTACACCACAATACCCCATACCCGCTCTAAGTCCACCAATTAATTGAAACGCAGTATCTGCAAGCGTTCCTTTATACGGTACACGTCCTTCGATTCCTTCTGGAACCAACTTGTCCATATTTTCTTGGAAGTAACGATCCTTACTACCTTGCGCCATAGCACCTAATGACCCCATACCACGATAGACTTTATAACTACGTCCTTGATAAATAACAGTCTCGCCTGGGCTTTCCTCCGTACCAGCAAGCACGTTACCAAGCATAACAACACTCGCACCAGCCGCCAAGGCTTTTACAACATCACCAGAATATTTAATACCACCATCAGCAATAACAGGAATATCAAATTCCTTTGCCGCTTTTGCACAATCATAAACAGCAGTAATTTGCGGAACGCCAATACCAGCAACAATACGTGTCGTACAGATGGAACCAGGTCCGATACCAACTTTGATTGCATCCGCTCCTGCTGCAATCAAATCACGAGTGGCTTCTGCAGTTGCTACATTACCAGCAATTAATTCCACATCAGGATATGCCGTTTTAATCTTCTTCACAGCATCGAGAACCCCTTGCGAATGTCCATGAGCTGTATCAACAACAATTACATCGACTTTTGCATCAACAATAGCAGCAATTCGTTCCATCATATCAGAACCAACACCGACACCAGCACCTACCAATAAACGACCTTTCGCGTCTTTTGCTGAATTAGGATATTTTTGCGATTTTTCGATATCCCTAATCGTAATTAAGCCTTTCAAGTTTCCTTTTTCATCTACTAAAGGCAATTTTTCAATTCTATGCTTATGTAATAATGCCTTAGCATCATCAACTGATGTTCCTACTGGAGCAGTAATTAAATGTTCCGTGGTCATACAGTCCGCAATTTTTCTCGTTAAATCTGTTTCAAAACGCAAATCACGATTTGTCAAAATACCAACTAATTTATTGTTTTTTGTCACTGGAACACCGGAAATATGATATTTTTCCATTAAGTTTTGTGCATCCTGCAATGTATTATCAGGTGATAAAAAAATTGGATCTACAATGATTCCATGCTCAGAACGTTTTACTTTATCGATTTCACCAGCTTGCTGAGCAATTGTCATATTTTTATGTATGATACCAATACCACCCTCGCGAGCCATTGCAATAGCCATAGCAGCTTCGGTAACAGTATCCATACCCGAACTAATGATTGGAAGATTCAATTTGATCTTTTTAGTTAAATAAGTGCTAACATCAACATCTCTCGGCAAAACATCAGATTTGGCAGGTACTAATAAGACATCATCAAATGTCAATCCTTCTTGCATAAACTTATTTTCAAACATAAACGTTTCTCCTTCCATACTCACATAAAAAGTTATTTCAACTATAATAACATACTTAAAGTTATCTAATCCACTTTTTTTATATAATAATTAATATTTTTTTTATTACATTTAAAAAACATCCCCATAAACTACTAATATGAGGATGTTTTTTAATCGAATAACAATATATGTTATTTATCTAACATTAATATACCAGCTTTAGCAAAATTCTGTTTTGTTGCATCTCGAAGTACAATAGTAACTGCATCCGCAGGACAATTAGCAGTTTCGCATATTACTTCTGTTACTCTTTTGGCCAGTTCTCGTTTTTGTTCAATGGTACGCCCTTCAATCAAATCAATTTGTACGATCGGCATAGTATCACCTCCTTGTTATGATCGTTGGTTCTTATTCGCTATATATACAAATATACCTGCAAGAGTTTACTAAAAATTGCTCTATTGCATATGATTCGTAAATTTTTGCATTTTCTAGTTCTCGTTATTTTGCAATTTTGCTTTACACCGTTTGTACCACCATAATCCGGCATATATAATAACGACAACACCAATAACTAACAGTAAACGCGTCATATGTTCTGCCGCAAATATAAGATCATGACCAATCATCACTTTAAAAATCACTGGTGGTAATTTACCAATGAAAGTAGCCAAAAAGAAATCCTTGAAACTAATTCTACTAATGGCTGCCACAGCCGTAATAATACCCGAAGGTGCTAGCGGAAACAATCGAACAATCAGTAGTGCTTTAAAACCATTCTCAGCACTATAGTCATCCACCTGTTTTAAATGCTTGCTTTTTTGAATCCATCTTTCCAAAGGATGTCGAAACAAATAACGGGCAAAAATATACATAACAACTGCCCCGATCACTTCACCCATCCATGAAATAATCACTGCCCAAAACAGACCATACATGAGACTTGTTGCTCCGGATAAAATCATAAAGGGAAACACGATCGTAAATGTCATCACAACAAATAAAAGAATGGTTACAACGACCGACCACGGACCAAAGCTCCGCAAATAATCTGCTAAACCAACCATATCTCTATGTTCAATGAAACTATATGCATGTTGAAAAAAATCAGGTTGCCACAAATACAGTAACCCACAGGACAAGATGATAAATAACCATCCTAATATTTTAGCCATTTTGCTCCTCCACAATACGAAAATAACGATCACGTACAATGCTATAACTATACTAAAATTCCTGCTAAAAGGCAACTACATAGCAAATAATATCCACTATATCGATTCATAACATCACTACAAAATGCAGTAATATTATGAATGCCTTCATTGTAATATTTTTTTAAGAATATATGAATAAATATCATATATTCTTGGCATAACTATAGTGTAAATTTTCTCCTCTCCCATCATTGACGACCATTTGGTCGTCCCTTTTTTTGCATTTTGCTAGATTAACTACAAAATATCGTGCCCATTTGCTGTCTAAATTTTTGGTTTAAGACAGAACGTATGCTACTAAAATCCTCATCGCTTGCAACAGTCTTCTCCGCTGCGGGCTTAGCCTCCATAAAAATGCTGGTATCATTTATAATATCTGCTATCTTCAAATCCGGTAAACCATGTTGCCGAGTACCAAAAAACTGCCCAGGACCCCGTAGCTTCAAATCTTCTTCTGCTAAAACAAAACCATCATTCGTTTTTGTCATAATCGTTAATCGTTCTTGTGTCTCTGGATTTTTGTTATCCGAAAGTAAAATACAATAAGACTGATGAGCACCTCTACCAATACGTCCTCGCAGCTGATGCAATTGAGCTAACCCAAACCGTTCCGCACCCTCAATCACCATGACAGTTGCATTGGGAACATTCACGCCCACTTCAATAACGGTGGTTGCTACCAATACTTTTATATCTCCACGATAAAAAGCATTCATCACAGCTTCTTTTTCAGCAGCCTTCATCTTACCATGAACAAGACCGCAAGCAATCCCCTTTAGATCACTTTGCATTAATTGTTCGTGTAGTTCCACTGCCGATTGTGCATCAATCTTTTCTGACTCTTCTACCAAAGGACAAACCACATATGCTTGGCGTCCACTCTGTACTTCATCTACAATAAACTTATATACCAATGGACGCCGATCACTACCACGCACAAAAGTCCTGATCGGTTTACGACCAGGAGGCAACTGCCGAATCGACGATACATCCAGATCTCCATATACCGTTAATGCCATCGTTCTGGGTATCGGCGTAGCGGTCATAACTAGTACATCCGGCATATTGCCCTTTTCCTGTAAAATCCCCCGCTGACGAACACCAAATCGATGCTGTTCATCGGTAATAACGAGTCCTAACTGTTTAAAGACAACAGACTCTTGAATCAAAGCATGCGTACCAATTACTACATCTACCAAACCATTCTGCATTTTTTCCAATACTTGTTCACGAGATCGCCGCGTTAACCGTCCCGTTAATAAACTAACGGTAATCCCCAACGGAGCAAATAGCTCTGAAAGCGTCTTATAGTGCTGCTCAGCTAATATTTCTGTGGGAACCATCATAGCCCCCTGATAGCCATTTTCGACTGTCTTAATCAATGCCAGAGCCGCTATAATCGTTTTACCAGAACCAACGTCTCCCTGAACCAAGCGTTGCATAGGCGCTACATCTTCCATATCACACTTAACCTCAGATAATACTTGTTGCTGATCATCAGTTAATGTGAAAGGTATTTGCTTTTTTACTTGAATCGATAAGGCCTCATCCACTCCATGCTTAATACCAATATGACGACTGCGATGTTGCTTTTTTAAAAATAACAAGCCACATTGTAGTAAATATAATTCTTCAAATACCAATCTTCGTCTCGCTTGTTCTAAAAGTTCCATTTTTTGTGGAAAATGAATATTATTAAACGCTCCCCTACGATCGAGTAACGAATATTGCTCCATAATTTTTTGGGGTAATATTTCATTCATATTCGGATGCTGTTTGAGAACTTGGCTAATCAATTTCCGTAGGAAGCGTTGATTTATATTTTCACTTGCTGCATATACGGGTACAATGCGTCCTGTCTCGACTATCTCTTGATCATCAATGACCTCTATTTCTGGATTACTAACTTCTACTTGATAATAACTTTTAACCTTACCTGATATTAAAAGCTCCATACCAGGTTGATATTTTTTTTTCATATGAGGTTGATTAAACCAAACCAATTGGGCTGTCCCCGTCGAATCGGTCACTGCAATTTTCGTGATCTGTAAACCAGTGCGAGGTTTACTCACTGTAATATTCATCACTTTCGCTCGAAAAGTTTCTATTTGTCCATCAACTAAGTGGCTTATCATTTTTAGTTGACTGCGATCCTCATAACGGCGAGGAAAATACTCCAGCAAATCGCCAATCGTAAAGATTGATAATTTAGCTAATAGACTCGCCTTATTCGGTCCTACCCCCTTAATATATTGAATACTAGATAACCAATTGCATTCCAAAACAATCACCCTTATCAAAATAAATCCTTGCTACTAATCATCCTCATGGCAATCGTCGAGTATAGGCTAACAATAAATTTGTCATTTTCTTAATACTTTATATATGGTGCTATAAGAAAATAGGCAAAATTACTTTGCCTATTGTTCAAAATTCATTTCATTTAGTTCTTTTAGTAGCGCATCAACATCAATGTCATGCATTTTCGCACCATTTTCGATCGATTCATTCGTCGCTCCCATACATCCGATGCATCCCATACCATGTCTAGCAAAAATTTCACGAGCCATTGGATAAGAGCGAAGTACTTTAATGATTGCTGTTTCTTTAGTAATCATTCTTCACGTCTCCTCTACTTCTTTCTATTGCTCTGTACTTCAATAAATGTATTAAAAATTCCTGCCATCATGCTTATGTTTCCATATCTTTATAAAAAAATGTATAAATAACGCCCGTCTTAAAAATATGCCTTGCATTTAGTCCGTATTTTATGCTAAAATACTACTGTTATTGTAATAAGGATATCTTGTCCTTCATCAAAGGAGGTGGAATAAATGGCAAATCTTTGTGAAATCTGCAGTAAAAGCCCAAGTAGCGGCAATAATGTCAGCCACTCTCACTTAAAATCTAAACGTACTTGGAAACCAAACATTCAAAGAGTAAAAGCTATCGTGAATGGTGAAGTAAAACGAGTTAACACTTGCACTCGTTGCTTACGTTCAGGAAAAGTACAACGTGCTATCTAATTAAAATCAAAAGTTAATATAATTTATGATTTTGGCACAACAAAAAGACTGGGAAAATTCCCAGTCTTTTCTTATTGCCTATTTTTCTCTGTGATAAGCGAAATAACTTCTTGCAGTTCCTTTTGATCGAATAAATATTTTTCCCCACAAAAGTGACAACAAACCTCCGCTTCTCCATCACTAATGATCATATCCTGTATTTCTTTTTCGCCAAGACTGATCAGCATATCCTGTACCCTTTCATGGGAACAAGGACACTTAAACTCAACAGACATCTTTTCATGTAACGTGACTGGTAAATCCGCAAATAGTATATTGATAATATCAGTAGCATCTTTACCTTCTTTTACTAGTTGAGAGATGGGTGGTATAGCTGCAATATTTTTTTCAATCGTACACAGTACATCATCATCTGCATCTGGCAATGCTTGTATCATAAAGCCTCCAGATGCCCCTACCGTTAAATCTGGTTCCACCAATACACCAAGAGCTACACTCGATGGCGTTTGTTCTGATACTAGTAAATATTGCGTTACATCTTCTGCAATTTCTCCGCTTACTAGTTCTGAGCTACCGGTAAATGGTTGCTTCAGCCCCGTAAACCGCGTTACATAAATTTGTCCATTACCAACCGCTGTACCTACATCCAGTTTTGCACCACGCAGTGGTACATCCGTCTGCGGATTTCTTACATAACCACGAACAGCGCCACTTGCATGGGCATCTGCAACAATTTCTCCTAGCGGTCCATCACCTGCAATACGAATCGTAATACTTTCATCATTTTTAAGATTAACCGCCATTAATAGAGCCGCGGTCATAGTGCGTCCAAGAGCCGCCGCAGCGACTGGATAGCAATCATGCCTTTGCCTTGCCTCTTCAACTAAATTTGTCGTAACGGTAGCAAAAGCCCTTACTCCACCTATTGTCGTGGCTTTGATAATATGATCTTGCATTTGTCCTCCTATAACTGCTCAGACATCAGTACTTTCCCTGTTTCAACGTCTAAGACTTCAATCGTATGGTCCACTAATCTAGCAATCGTACCACGGCCATCTGCAGCTTTAGACATAGCAGGAGATCCTGGATTTAAATAAATAGTACCATTGATTTTTTCCAGTACTGGTATATGAGTATGACCAGTGATAAATAAAGCCGCCTTAAATCTCACTGCCATTTCTTGTTTTGTTTGTTCCGTCAAAGTATGTCCATGGTTTACCACAATTGGAATTCCTTCCATCATGATATATGCGTAAGGAGATTGGATAGGCATAGTAAGAACCATGCCATCCACATCTGCATCACAATTACCGCAGGCTACTATGATCGGAATTTTACAAGCATTTAATGCTGTAGCTAATTGCTTAGGATCATATTCTGCCGGAATATCATTGCGCGGACCATGATATAGTATATCACCAGCATGAATGATTAATTCACACTCACTAAAGTATTGATTATACACCTTTTCCCACGTCGCCAAGCATCCATGGGTATCACTAATGATGCCTATCTTCATACAATCACCCTATTATTTCCTGGAAATATTTTACTTTCACAATTAAAGATCTCTTAATAGATTCGCCATTTCAATGGCACTAACAGCTGCATCAAAACCTTTATTACCAGCTTTTGTGCCAGCTCTCTCAATCGCTTGCTCTATCGATTCTGTAGTTAATACACCAAACATTACAGGGACTCCACTTGCCATACCAACTTGAGCTACCCCTTTGGAAACTTCGGAACATACATAATCATAATGACTCGTGCTGCCACGAATGACAGTACCTAAACAAATAACAGCATCATATTTTTTACTAAACGCCATTTTTTGAGCCACTAAAGGAATTTCAAAAGCCCCTGGCACCCAAGCGATTGAAATATCATCGTCTTTCACACCATGACGTTTCAGACCATCTAAAGCTCCACCAAGAAGTTTGTTGTTAATAAATTCATTAAATCTTGCTACTACAATCCCTACTCGTAATCCATCGGCTACCAATTGTCCTTCAATAATTTTTGCCATTTTATTATCCCCCTCTATATTATGTCAGATTATATAAACTAGACTTGATTCAGATGGAGTGTTAACTCCATCTGAATCGTAGTCATCGGATAAATATTATTGCTTAAGTAAATGCCCCATCTTCGTTTTTTTGACTGATAAATACCGTTGGTTAAAGCGATTGGCTTTTATTTCAACTGGTACTCTCTCAGCAATTTTTAAACCATACCCTTCTAGTCCAGCTCTTTTTTCAGGATTATTGGTTAGTAAGCGAATGCTTGTTAAACCTAAATCAACTAATATTTGAGCACCAATTCCATAATCTCTTAAATCAGGAGCAAAACCCAATAATTCATTGGCTTCTACCGTATCTTTCCCTTGATCTTGCAAAGCATAAGCACGGATCTTATTCGCAAGCCCAATACCACGACCTTCTTGTCGCATATATACCAATACACCTGCGCCTTCTTTATTAATCCGCTGCAAGGCAGTAGCCAATTGTTCTCCGCAATCACAACGTAGTGATCCGAGTGCATCGCCGGTTAAACATTCAGAATGTATCCGAACCAACACATTTTCTTTGCCAGAAATATCACCTTTAACCAATGCTAAATGACATTGATTGTCCAGTTCACTTTCATAAGAAATAAGTTTAAAGTCACCATATTGAGTTGGCAGTAAAGTTTCTGCTCCGCGGGTTACGAATTTTTCTGTTGCTTTGCGATATTTTATTAATTCAGCAATGGTAATGATCTTTAAATCATGCTTAGCCACAAATTCAAGCAAATCAGGTGTTCTTGCCATCGTACCATCATCATTCATGATTTCACAAATCACGCCTGCTGGATATAATCCTGCCAATTTAGGTAAATCAACAGCAGCTTCCGTATGTCCAGCACGTCTCAGTACTCCGCCTTCTACATACCGTAAAGGGAATATATGTCCTGGTCGTCTAAAATGCTCTGGCATCGCATTGGGATCTAGCATTGCGCTAATCGTATCCGCACGTTCATGTGCAGAAATCCCTGTTGTTGTCATATGGGCATCAACCGATACAGTAAAAGCAGTACAATGATTATCAGTATTATCACATACCATTGCTCCAATGCCTAGTTCATCAAGACGCGAACCAATGACTGGCATACAAATAAGTCCTCGTCCATAAGTAGCCATAAAATTAATAGCTTCAGGAGTCACCTTATCAGCCGCCATCAATAAGTCGCCTTCATTTTCTCTATCTTCATCATCCACGACAACAATCATTTTACCATTTTTTATATCTTCCAAAACCTCAGGAATCGTACTAAACTTCATCATAATACCTCCATTTTTTAACACATATTTATATTGTAAAACCATGTTGCTGTAAAAAACTCATACTTACCTTACTTGTTTCACCTTGCTTGGGCGGAGTCTGTAGTCCCAGTAATTTTTCTACATATTTGCCAATAACATCCGCCTCTAAATTGACTATATCACCTGTTTTCTTAAAGCCCAACGTTGTCACCGAAGCACTGTGAGGAATCAAAGATACTGTAAACCAATCCCCCTCATACTCTACGACCGTTAAACTGATTCCATCAATTGCAATGGATCCCTTCTTCATAATATAACGCATAATCTCAGGGCCAGCTTTTACCTTTACAATAATGGCATTATCATTCGCCTCTTTAGAAAGAATCGTCCCAACCCCATCAATATGACCACTGACAATATGACCACCAAAACGATCGCCAAGACGTAACGTTCGTTCTAAATTTACAATATTGCCAATTTTTAAAGCTGCAAGTGCCGTACTCTTTACGGTTTCTGGCATAACATCAGCTGTAAATTCTTTTTCCGTAAATTCCACAACCGTAAGACAAGTTCCATTAACGGCAATACTATCTCCAATTTTCACATCACTCATAATCGCACTTGCCGCTATTGTTAAACGTACGGATTTGACACCTCGAGCAATCGCTCTTACTTTACCCAATTCTTCCACAAGTCCGGTAAACATCGCGTCCCTCCCGGTTGCGCTTATAGGCGCTAATTAATATTTCTTCCCCAATTGACTCCATACTGATATCCTCAAATAAATAAGCATCATTTACATTGGCGACTCCTTGTCCCCCGACTGGACCTTGGGCACTACTACCGCCAATAATCTTAGGAGCAATAAACCAATAGATCTTATCTACCAGATTATCTGCCAACACTGAAGCATTTATACTGGCTCCGCCTTCCACCAATATACTGGTAATGGCTTTTTGACCTAAGATGATAAATAACTTTCGCAAATCTACTTGTTCTTGCTTGGCCTCTATGATCAGAACTTCTACACCACGTGATCGCAATGAGTCGATTCGATCTTTTGGTGCCCGATCCGTAACGGCAATGATTGTTGGCGCTAGTCCATCTGTCACTACATGTGCCTCAAGCGGAGTACGTGCCATGCTATCAATGACAATGCGAATCGGATTTTTCCCTGTTTCAGGTAAACGAGTCGTTAAATTCGGATCATCTGCAAAGATTGTACCAATTCCAACCAAAATAGCATCATAACAATCCCGAAGTTGATGAACACGTTCTCTAGATGCAGGACCAGTAATCCACTGAGAATGCCCTGTATAAGCGGCAATCTTACCATCAAGTGACATAGCAGTTTTTAAAACTACAAAAGGCATTTTAGTTGCAATCCATTTGATAAAAATTTCATTCAATTTTGCAGCTTCACTAGCAAGTACACCTTCTACGACTTCAATACCAGCTTCATGCAACTTATGAATACTTTGCCCCGCTACTAACGGATTAGGATCGGTCATAGCAATCACTACTTTTTTTATACCTGCAGCGATGACTGCCTCAACACATGGTCCCGTCCTTCCGTGATGAAAGCAAGGTTCTAACGTTACATACATGGTAGCGCCATATGCGAGTTCTCCAGCTTGCTTTAGCGCATGTACTTCAGCATGAGGTGTGCCAGCTTTTCTATGCCAACCTTGTCCAACTACTCGCCCATCATTTACGATCACAGCTCCAACCATTGGATTCGGACTTGTTCGCCCTATAGCATACTGAGCGATCGACAAAGCTTGTTGCATATACTGTTCGTCCAAAATTGATCCCTCCAAAAAAATAAGCTGTTTAAAAAGTTTTTACACCTTTTAACAGCCTCATAGAACATAGTCGAATAGCAATAAATATTAAACCTTATGTAAAAAGAAGTATACACATCTCTTCATAGAAGGTACCGTATTATTACAATACGTATTAATATTAACCTTTTTCCATCCAGACTATACTGTCGGCTCTGGAATTTCACCAGATCAGCCATACGGCTCGCGGGCTAGTCACCGCCGGTAAGGAATTAAAAGATTACTCTTTTTCACCTTGCCCCAAAGGCTTACTTATTTAATTATGTATATAATACCAGCATTATTGAGAAAAATCAAGTACCGCGAATATCACGAATGGCTTGCTCAATATTAGGTGCTTGATAAATAGCAGAACCGGCTACTAAAATAGTAGCACCAGCCGCTACTACTTGTCTTGCGGTAGTAGAATTGATTCCACCATCGACTTGAATATCTACAGTCAAATTTTGCTTCTCAATCATCTGTTTTAATCTCGTAATTTTATTAAGCATTTGAGGAATAAACTTTTGTCCACCATAACCAGGATTCACTGTCATAATCAGCACCATATCCAGTTCACTTAATATTTCTTCCACAGTTTTGCAGCAATATAGATTTACTTATAGCTTGAATCTCAAGGAAT
>CAXYVG010000042.1:0-30824 GCA_964292325.1 uncultured bacterium
CATTCGTCAAAGGTCATGCCATCTTCCATAAAATCATCACAATTAATTTTAATCAGAACCGGATATTCAGTCCCTACTTTTTCCCGTATGGCTTGATATGTTTCGATGATGATCCTTGCTCTATTATCAATACTTCCACCATAACTATCCGTTCTACGATTATAATAAGGTGTTAAAAATTTACTCAACAAATATCCATGAGCTGCATGCAATTGAATACCATCAAATCCTGCCTGCTTTGCTCTTAATGCTCCATCAGCAAAGGCATTTTGCATGTATTGAATGTCTTGCACTGTCATTTCTTGTGGGCAACTTTTATAATAAGTATCTTCGATGGCGCTTGGCCCCCACATGATTTTCCCGCTATTCTCATCAAACGAGTTTTGCGAACCGAGACAAGCCAGTTGCAAGATAATATTCGCATCATATGCATGAATCGTATCCGTCAATTTCTTATATTCTTCAATAAAAGAATCATCGTAAATACACATCTGGCCTGGACTAGGCTGTTCTAAATCTGTTACAGCAGTAAGGCCTGTGATAATCGTACCGACCCCACCTTTAGCCAGATTCTCATACACCTGAAATAATGCTTCCGTCATATGTCCTTGCTCATCAGCAAAGCCATCATAAGTAGCCGAACGAACCAATCTATTTTTTAGTTTCATACCAGAAAATTGTGTTTGATCAAATAAAGTTTTCACTCTGAATCCTCCTTGAATATTTCATTATATATATCACTCTCTTATTATACAGGGGAACACTATAAATGAAAAATACTCTAAACCTCAATATTTTCAGGTTTAGAGCATTTTAATGCTCCACGCGTTTATTTTTGTCCCATATAAAGCGTAAATAAGGCTTGCGTGCCACTATTTTCATGACCAGCAGCTGCTAGCTTTTCATATAGAGATTTGGCTAACGTTAAACCGGGAACCATCAGACCCATTTCTTCTGCTGATTCAATGGCAATCCTCATGTCTTTAATAAAATGCTTCACGTAAAAACCAGGAGCTGTGTCGCCAGCAAGCATACGTGGCGCTAAATTGCTCAAAGAAAAACTGGCAGCGGCGCCTGTCGCAATGCTAGTTAGTACTTTCTCAGGGTCTAGTCCGGCTTTCTTCGCATAAGCCATGGCTTCACAAACCCCCATCATATTGGCAGCAATCGCAATCTGATTGCACATTTTTGTATGTTGACCAGCACCAATCGCACCCTGTAACACAATATTGTTACCCAAACACTTAAATACTGGCAACGCTTCCTTAAATGTAGCTTCATCTCCGCCGACCATAATCGAAAGCTTGGCCTGGCGAGCACCAACATCTCCACCAGATACAGGAGCATCCAGCACTTTCACACCTTTTTCTAATCCCGCTTCATATAGTTTTTTTGCTAATATTGGTGATGATGTTGTCATATCAATCAAAATCGTTCCTGCTTGTGCGTTGGCGATGAGTCCAGCATCACCCAAATATGTAGCCTCTACATCTTGTGGATACCCCACTATGCTAATCACAATATTACATTGCGCCGCCATATCAGCAACCGTATCAGCCCAAACCGCACCACGATCTAACAATTCCTGTGCTTTTGCTTTTGTCCGATTATATACCATTAACGAATAACCTGCTGTCATTAAATGTATAGCCATACTTTTTCCCATAACGCCTGTACCAATAAACCCTATCTTTGGCAATGTCATTGTCAGATTCCTCCTATGGTTTCATTTTCCTAACGTTGTTCTTTCTAAATTATAACACTAATGATTCAAAAAAAGAACTCTAATCAAAACCATCATACACCATGGTCTTGACTAGAGTTCTTTGCTATCGATTCTTTCATTTGCTTACTTCTTAGCTGCCCACAAGCAGCATCGATATCCACTCCATGTTCGAGGCGAATGCTACAATTGATACCTTGCTTTTTTAGCGTATCATAAAACGCTCGCATTACCTCTCTGTCACTTCGTTGATATTGACTATGTTCATCGACTGGATTATAGGGAATTAAGTTCACATTGACGTTCCCCTTCTTTTCCCCAATCAACTCGGCAAGTTCAAGGGCATCTTCTCTGCGATCATTGATATTTTTTAATAAAATATATTCGAGCGTAACTCGCCGATTTGCCTTTTCTACATAATACTCAACGGCTTTTAGTAATGGTTCAATCGAAAAAACACGATTGATCTTCATGATTTGCGAGCGAAGTTGATTATTGGCAGCATGCAATGAAATGGCCAGATTTACCTGCAAATTCATATCGGTAAATTCATAAATTTGATCGACAAGACCACTCGTCGATACGGTGATACGTCTTGCCGCGATGGCTAGCCCCTTGTGATCTTTGATAATCTGCAAAAAATCCACTAGATTTTTTAAATTATCAAATGGCTCACCGATTCCCATCACCACAACATGACTGACTCTTTCCTGTTGTTGCTCTTTGTTTAGGTACTGCTGCACTTTCATAATCTGCTGCACCATTTCGCCACTCGATAAATCACGCTTTTTACTGAGTAGTCCACTAGCGCAAAAACTACAGCCAATATTACAACCTACTTGCGTCGTGACACAAGCCGACAAGCCAAATTTATTTCTCATCAATACCGTTTCAATTACATTACCATCTTGTAATGCAAATAGAAACTTGACGGTTCCATCTGCTGATTCTTGGCGAAGACGCTCTGTTACTGTTTCAATGACAAAGTGCTCTGTTAATAGTTCAATACACTGTTCATTCACATCGATCATTTCTGAAAATGCCGTTACTTGTTTTCGATAGAGCCAATCCCATACCTCTAAAGCCCTAGATTTTTTGTGTCCATTTTCTACAAACCATTCAATTAATTGCTCTAATGTCAATCCATAAATGGATTCCTTGTTCATTTCTTCTCCACCCTTTACATATTAGAGACGGCCCTGTTGTCGCATTCTGTTATCTCATTTCGCTAGGCTGGTGTTGATACCCGAACAGCAGAGCGAGGAATTAGTTCATTGATAATATGAGCTACACCATGTAAATCATTCGTAAGCGAGATATGTTTACAAACTTTTTTTACATCTTGCTCCGCATTACCGATTGCCACACTATATCCCACTCTTTCTAGCATCGAGATATCATTGTAATTATCACCAATTGCCATTACATCCTGAAACGAAATCCCCAAATGATCAACCAAATATTGAAGGCCATTGCCTTTGGATACCGAGCTATGCATTACGTCAAAAATAATATTTTCGGAAGCAACTACCGATAAGTCCTTATACGCAGAAAAATATTTTTTACCAGCCGAATTTTTATCTTTATCAAAAGTAGTGACGGAAATATGACCAATGGTAACGTCCTGCTTCAATACGTCTGCAACATTTTTCATCAATTGCAATCCATCTAACTTCATGATTTTAGACTTTATCATTTGTCTAACATTGTCATCATTCCATACTGCGTCCACTTCTTTCGCATTTTCAAAATCACGAATAAGAAGACTACTGATATTATCGGGCATAAAAAAGTTTTTATCCGTACAAATGGAATAACTATAATGATGATCTTGTAACCAACACAATCCATCTTTTACATATTGCATATCAATTCCCGTTTTTTCTAGAAGCTTTCCGTTTTTCGTATAAACAAAAGAGCCATTATTGGAAATAATATGCGTTTTTAAACCAACTTTTTTACAAAGCGCTAGCGCATTCCCATACGTTCTACCTGTTGCAATAGCAACTTCTATTCCTTGCTGCTGAGCATATTTCAAAGCTTCAATATTTTCTACACTGATTTCATGCTTTGAATTGAGTAATGTACCATCTAAATCGGTTACAACGAGTTTCAAAAAATATCACCTTCATTTCTTTCATAATCTCTCTCTACTTAGCATTATACTAACATGCAAACTTTAATAGATCAAGACTAAGCATATTATTCTGATACACAAAAGACCCTTACCCTCTTACCTCCTCCAAATAGCACTGTGAAAAACTAATAACATGAAGTCCGCCCAGAATATATATAGCTCCAACAAGTAGCAAAACGCTATTTATTGGAGCTATACACTATCTATATACTACTTTACCCATTCACTTTACCATTCTATCTACACACTCAAATTTGCTTGTTCTTGCAATTTACCAATTAGCCTTCCGAAACAGCCCGCAAGATACTTTGTTCTAAAACCGTAAGTCCACGATCTAATTGTTCATCCGTAACGACTAGCGGAATCAACAAGCGAATTACATTACTGAAAATACCAGCACTAATTAACATTACACCTTGTTCTAAGCAGTATTTTACTACTTTACTTGTGATTTCTTTTGCCGGTTCTTTGGTTTGTCTATCTTTGACAAGTTCAATACCAATCATCGAACCAACACCTCTAATATCACCAATTGCGCTACATTTTTCCTGCAATGCTTTCAGTCTCGTCATCGTTGCGTTGCCTACCTGCGTTGCTCGCTCACAAAGTTTTTGTTCTTCAATAAATTTGATAGTTTCTAGACCAGCCACACAAGACAATGGATTCCCACCATACGTACCACCAATATTACCAGCATCCGGTGCATCCATATATTCTGCTTTACCAGTTACAGCGCTTAGCGGCATACCAGCAGCAATTGATTTGGCGGTGGTCATTAGATCTGGTTCTACGCCCCAGTTTTCAATGGCAAACATTTTTCCTGTACGAGCAAAGCCACTTTGTACTTCATCGACAATCATCAAAATACCTTTGCTTTCACAAATGGATTTTAGACCTGGTAAGAATTCTGGTGGTGGTACAATGAAACCACCTTCCCCTTGGATTGGTTCAATAATCATCGCTGCAATATGCTCTGCATCAATTTCAGCGGCGAAGAATCGTTCAAAGTTTTCTAGACAGTGCATACCGCAACCAGGGTACGTAGAGCGGTAATGACAGCGATAACAATATGCGGAAGGAACTTTATAAATTTCAGGAGCAAAAGGTCCAAAACCATATTTGTAAGGTTTCACTTTACTAGTCAAGCTCATTGTCATAAAGGTACGCCCGTGAAATGCAGCTTCAAAAGCAATAATTCCTGTTCTTTTTGTCGCATGACGAGCAATTTTCACTGCATTTTCTACAGCTTCTGCACCACTATTCGCAAACATCGTCTTTTTCGGTGAGCTGCCTGGCATTAGAGCATTCATTTTTTCAGCTAGTGCTACATAAGGTTCATACATCCCAATGGCAAAGAAAGAGTGAAGTAGTTTTCCCGCTTGGGCTTGTATTGCTTTCACTACTGGTTCTGGACAATGCCCTGCATTCAAAACGCCTACACCAGCATAAAAATCCAGAAACTCTCTACCATCGACGTCAGTCATGACAGCTCCACTAGCTTTTTCTACAAAAACTCCTGTGGAATTAGCAATCCCTCTGGCAACCGCATTATTTTTTCTTTGTATCAGCTTTTCTGTATTACTCATTATAATACCCCTCCTCATCATGATTAAATATAAAAGCGCTGCATATATCCTAGGCAGGATATACATCAGCGCCATTGCTAAATACCTCATTACTATAGTTAAATAGTATCAAATATATCACTATGCGTCTATGTGAATATATCATAATATATGTTTCGTTTATTTGTGATATATTCACTTTTTGTCATTTTAAATCATTAGAAAAAAGTTCACTCTTCATTTGCTTGCCAATAATCACTCCGAGCTGAAGTGTTAGACGATCATAAGGGTCATCTAAATTTCTCCCCGTAATTTCCTCAATTTTTTTCAAGCGGTAATCAAGAGTATTACGATGAACGAATAAACATTTGGCCGTTTTTGCTGCATTACAATTTTCTTCAAAATAGACAAATAGAGTCGCTACCATATCCATTTGGTGTTTCTGATCATATTGATTGAGACAGCCAATCACATCTTGATAATACATTACTAACTTATTAGGATCGATTTCAAATAACAATTTATAGATACCCAGTTGCTCATATTCATAAATCGCCGTCGATCCTGGCTTACGCTCTGCAAAACGCAAAACTTTCATCGCCTGCAAGTAACTTTGTCTAGCCGCCTGCAAACTTTCAAACCTACCACCTAGCCCTACCGTAACAGCTAAACCTGGCATCGTAGCCGTAAGCTTTTCTAGGACTTTAGACAAAATATCCACATTTTGCTGCGCCCCTATGCTCTCATTTTCATACGGCATTAACAATACAACATCATCCGCCCAGAGCATTTGTAGAATTTTTGCGCCTTGTATATTCATTACATCGCGAATAATTTGCTCAAAACGAACTTTCAGGGTGATTAGAGCCTTTTCATCCTTTGCCTTTCGCGCCTGCAAAAATTCAGTTAAACGAATTGGGCTGATAATCGCGACCTGATGTGGCTTTGCCAAATCATATCCATAATAAGCTGCCCGCTGGATTAGCACTTCCGGATTCTCTAGTGGACAAAGTAATAGTTGCTCTAAAAAATCCTTTATCGATCGTTGCTCTGTTTGTTTCATGACAATATGACTACAAATTTCCCTTGTTACCTCAATAATTTTAACTTCCCATGGCAGTTGAAAAATAGGAAAATCAGCCTTGTCTGCCAATTCAATAACCTCAGCAGGAACTTCCTTGATATAAGGACCAACATTTACAATCAGTCCTGCTAGTTTCTTTTTGATACATCCTTTGACAATATCAGTTAGTTTATCGATATCACCGTTCAGGCCGATGCCCGTGATAATCAAAAGTTCGCCGCCTTGTACCCAAGGAATCACATCTGGCAGATCAATAAAATGTACCCACCGCACCAATCGATCCAAACCAGATGTTCCAGCCACGACCGTAAGTTTCGTCAGGGAAGGTAATTTGATGACTTCGCGACCACTGATCATAACGAGCATCCTCCTCTCGGTTTACAATATTGTATCCTTAAAAATTGAAAACGACTAATTTTTCTTCTGTCATTTCTTTCACAGCATACTGTGGGCCCTCTCTACCAATACCACTTTCCTTGATCCCGCCATACGGCATATTGTCGGTTCTAAAAGTAGCACCATCATTGATAATGACTCCACCTGTTTCAATCTTCATCGCACACAATCTAGCAACATCTAGGCAATTAGTAAATACGCCAGCCTGTAGTCCATAGATTGAATCATTCACTAGCTTAATGGCTTCCTCAATCGTATCATATGGTATGATCGAAAAAACAGGCGCAAACGTTTCCATTGATACAATCTTCATTTCCGCTTTCACATTCGTTACAATCGTTGGTTCATACCAGGCGCCTTTACGCTTACCACCGATTAATACATTCGCTCCATCAGCAACAGCTTCCGTAAGCCACTCTTCCATTCTGATGGCTTCCTGCTCGCTAATCATCGGTCCAAGATCCGTAGCAGCGTCAAGAGGATCACCCATGACGACTGTTTTTGCATAGGCTACTGCCTGATCACAAAACTCTTGGTACACACTGCGATGTACATAGACTCTCTGGCAAGATATGCAGACCTGACCTGCATTCGCAAATGCATGTTTCGCGCATAGCACAGCCGTTGCTGCAATATCAGCATCATGATGTACGATATTCGCGGAATTAGAACCTAGTTCCAGTGCTACACGACGAAATCCTGCATTTTTCATTAACTCTTTCCCCACAGCTGGGCTACCAGTAAAGCTATAAAAATGTATCCGTGGTTCTTCCGTCAAGAATTTGCCAAGCTTAGAACCTGATCCTGTTAATAAATTTAAGTATCCAGCCGGCAATCCTGCTTCTGCAAAAATTTCACATAGTAATACTGCCGATAATGGGGTGACAGTCGCTGGTTTGTATACGACAGCATTTCCAGCAGCCAGAGCCGGTCCAATTTTATGACATGCCAAATTCAAAGGGAAATTAAAAGGAGTAATCGCACATACAACCCCAACAGGCATCCGCATGGTAAATGCTAAACGTTTATCGCAGCCTGGCGCTCCGGCAAGAGGTACCATTTCGCCTGTCATTCGTTTTGCCTCTTCCGCTGACAAAATCAATGTTTGCTGCGCTCTACTTACTTCCCCCATGGCTTCTTTTAGCGGTTTCCCTACTTCTTCCGATAAGAACATTGCCATTTTCTTTTGATTGATCATCAGAAGCTGGCTTGCCTTCATCAATATTTCATAACGCTGATAGGACTCCATTTTAACAGTCTGAAATGCTTTTTCTGCAGCATCAACAGCAGCCGTTACCTCTGCTTGACCTGCTACCGAAATAAAAGCACTCTCTTTTCCTGTTGCCTTATTGATTACACCAATTTTATCATCGGTTATAATCCACTTTCCATCAATAAATAAACCATATTCTTTCATCGTACTGCCTCCCTATCCACATTAGAAATTTAGCTACTTATTTTTATACCATCTAAAAGTTTTCACTTATTTGATTGTATAAAAAAAGACTGGAACATCATGCCTATCTTATCGATATACATGACATTTCAGTCCTCATTGACTAGTAATCTCTTGCAAAAAGTTTTCTTCCTATCTTTAGAATAACAGACTTAGTAAAGGCCGTCAATGCGAAATCATCGTGATCCTTTCACAATAATTTTCTATTTTTTTATGCACTTTTCACATAATCAGTTGTTTCTTCACTTCTTTAAGACAGTTGAGACAGGAGAACCGTCACCCTGTCTCATTTGAGCGTTTTATTCTGCTTCTTCATGGTGGGGATATTTTTTTACAACATTTATGGCATCGGTTATAGCCGTGATGACATCGACATTGAATTGCTGTTCTTGGGCTTTTACGCGTGTATAGACTTCCCCTCTAGAAGTGACTGCGTAATGAGCAGGCAAATGAGTGAGTGCCATCGCTACAATATCATGGCGACACTGTTTACAGTTACACACTCCCTGATTGGCAGCGATAACAGCATCTAATTGATTTAACACAAAGTCTTCCATACAATTTTTAAACTTCAAGCTTTTCACACCCTTGTTCATATTCAATAGCGACTGATAGAACTCTTATCCAATATAACTAATCGCTATATACCAAGCAATAATCTCATCCCCATACAATAAAACGCATAATGCCGCTATCGCAATAAAGGGACCAAATGGAATTAAATCCTTGCGACTTCTTATCTTGAAAGCAAGGAGCAATATACCACCGACTCCTCCAAATAGAAAGGATAAAAACAATATCACGAGCAGATACTTCCAGCCAAAACAAAGACCTAAAGCCGCCATAAACTTGATATCGCCGCCTCCCATGCCTCCACCACTCACTAGAGCAATGATCAGTAGCAAACCGCCACCAAGTACACTTCCTAACAGCATATCAAGAGTAGCAACACTGTTACTATATAAATTTATTACAACACCAACCACAGATAAACATACTAAAACTTTATCTAAAATAAGTTGATGGTCATAGTCGATAAATGTAATGACAATGAAAAAAGCTGTCAGTATCAGAGCCTTCAGTAGTTCTAGCGAAAGTCCAAATTTTTCCGAACACCAGACAAATAATACTGCGGTCAATAGTTCCACTAGTGCATAACGCGCAGAAAATGACGCACCACAATAGTGGCAACGACCACGTGAAAAAAGATAACTAAAAACGGGAATCAAATCCCAAGGTTTCAGCCGTGTATTACAAGTCATACAATGCGATGGCGGAGCGACAATCGACTGCTGCTCTGGCAAACGATAAATACAGACATTTAAAAAGCTGCCGATCAATAAGCCTAATAAAAATACCACCGATTGAAAAAGCATCCACTCATCAAAAATAAGCCAGAATTCATTCAACAATGAAAATCTCCTTCTGTTCTTTCTGATAAAAAAGCTACCAGAATTTTAGTGTTATCCATTTTATGATGTTAATTATAAACGATAATAATCTCGATTAAGTGAATCATCCTATATATCGATTCACTTAATCTCTCAGTACTATACCGTCTTCAATCGCAAAGAGTTTTCCCTCGTTGCGATGGAAAGATAACAGTATAGAAAATCGTTCTTTTTATTGTTTTGCAGGTGGAGTAGGCGGCGGTGAAGAGGCTGGTTGTGCAGCTTGTTGCGGTGGAGCACTTGCTTGCTTTGCCGCTGGTGTTGCCCCTCCCTCAATATCCGGCAGACGACCATTTGATGCCACCATCAAGTATACATTCATAATCACCAAATTTTGCTTGCTCAGCAATCCGCGATCAATGATGGGTCTAACTAACATCGTCGATTTCGTACTGAGTTCTTTCTCAACCATTTTTTCGATATCGCTTTGCTTCCATTTCATCTTACTCAAGATAATGCGATCATGAAATTCTACTGCCCGAACCGCCATAAAGCGCGGACCGCTATCGAGTTGTCGAGTGAACTCAAGTAGATCATTGTAACCACCTAAGACTTTAAATGTAAGCCGTGATTCGCTCCATCCATTCTTATAAGCACCTTTTTCTGTTGCCAATGCACCAAATACGACATGCGTATTTTTCGCCGTTTTTTCAATAAAGCTAATGGTTTCACCAATATTCGCCTTATCAGGTAATAGATTGCTAACTCTGACAACCTCAGCATCCAATGACCGTAAATATTCCTCGCGATTGGGGTGACTGTCAGCGAACTGCTCAATCGTAGCCACCCTATTCTTTTCCATTTGCAAATTATTGGCTAGTTCTTCTTTTTGATCCATTTGCAATGTGAGAATGAAACTATAAAAGCCATATGCTATAAGTAGACAAGCAAATCGAGTAGCCGGGGCATCACTGCCCCAAGCCCTCACAGAACCGGACGTGCCCAATTAAGGCATCCGGCTCTTCACAATATCATTCACATAATATAGCTTTTTCCTGCACCTAACTCAAAGATGTTTACACAGATGTACGCTCTAGGAAGGGGATATTTCTTTAGGAACAGATTGAACCTGCTCCAGTCAAAGCTTTTCCATTGGCTTCTTCGGTTGAGCCATTTAAAAATAAGACGTTTTGTTTCGTCAATAAAATCACTTACAGCGTTTAGATTGTTGGTAACGCCATAGTATCTACAGTACCCATAAAGTTTTATTTTCATCATTTTCATAAGTTCTTTTGTTGGCGAATGTCTATTCTTCTTTAACCATTCTTTGACTTTTTGCAGGCTAGCTTTGTATTTCTTTTTGCTCGTTTTCCGCTTAATCAGAGTTTGTCCATTGTCAGTTTTATCTGCATAATGGGTGAACCCCAAAAAATCAAAGCTCCCTGTATCGCTATCATCGTCGTCATCCCTGTTCTTACCTAGATTGATAATTTTAGTTTTCTCGTCTGCAATTTCAAGATTGAATTCTTTTAGACGCATTACTAGTTGTTGGTAAAATTCTTTTGCTTCATTCTCATATTGAAAGCAAAAGACAGTGTCATCCGCATATCTTACCATGTATGATGCACCCTTACATTGTCTGCGTATTCGCTTTTCAAACCATAAAGCCAACACATAATGCAGATAGATATTAGCAAGTATCGGAGACCCTGGTCCACCCTGGGGAACACCTTCAGGTGTCCCATAGCTGATACCAACCTCCATTATTCCTGCCTTCAAGAATCTACTAATTAGTCTCTGGATATTAGGATCAGCTATCCGATGCTTTATCCATTCATGATCTACATGATCAAAGAAGCCCCTTATATCCGCATCTACTATGTAGTTAATCTCCGATTTGTTCACAATTATGTTGAGTACTTTTAGTGCATCATGACAACTTCTGTGTGGTCTAAAACCAAATGAGCATTCAAGATATGCCTTCTACCTCCGAGTGTAGTATATGTGTCACTTTTAAGGTCTCTATTGTGTTACCGCCTTCCCTCTGTAGGCATTACCCTATTTCATCAGTACTATGCAGTAATCTGACTCCCTGCCGTATTGGGCCTCCTAACTTTCTTATCGCTCGTTAGCCTTACTTTCTCTGTGTAAAGAACAGGCAGGGTCTCCCAAGTTGATACATCATAACTATGTATAGCATATAGCATGCCATGGTCTATGACCCCGAAGAAGCTGGTATATTCTCGCTTAGCGAATATATCAGTGTTGCTTTCTGCTCGGCACAGTGCATCAGCCCTCTTGATTGGGATTTCGAGGCTCAATCCCTTCAACTTGCGCTTACGGCCTACTATCTTGCTGTCTACGCTTAACCGCATGGGATACCCCATACCGTCCAAGACTCGCTATGAATGGTTTGCTAAACCTTGTTCAGCGGGGTTCCCACCCGCTATATGATGTACCCTTAGCTTGGCGCACGTACCGTCCCCTTGTTTGCTTGTCTGCCTCATAAGCCATCGCATAGCGATTTCGTTCTTCTGCGCATCATCTCTAACGGTACAATTTTTTTGCTTTCATGATGGTATTGCGGAAAATATAAATTTCTTAATGATAATTTCCTGTTCTTGTCCATCCAAGGGCGACTTGCCCATAAACAGCCATAAATTCATATGCACCCTAACTGGGGGGACAGTTATTTTTTCATTATATTCCTGAGCATTATATAGCCATCTGCTAAATTCGGTGGCATCGTTAACTACATGTCCATAAAAACTTTGGAATAAAATTTGTTCCTTCGTCCATATAAATTGGTGGGTGGTATAATTACCTTCTAACGAACAAGGAAAATAATGCGTTTTCTGCGACGTCGTCACAGTGTAATTGCCAATTGGTTGTCCTGGCTTACCCCATTTGGCAAACTCAATATCAAGTTCATTATTTTGATCTGGATTCTCTGGACCAGGATATACAAAAAGACCTAGTACAATATTGGCATCCAGTTTATCAACTGGGGCAATAACCTGAAACTGATAAGATCCATAACCAAAACGCCTTACGGAGGTAACCTCGGCACAATACCAATGTTTCCCCGCGCGAGTAATTTTAAGGTGCAAAAAACCCTCGTTGTCCACCCATACATTGTCTGCCAACCAATCGTTTTTCCCAGGATGGTAACGCCCAGATTTGACTTCCCATTCATAACCTGAAAAAAAGATATGTTTTGTCCGATATTTTTTATTTACATCCTGTCCACTAAAATTATTTTCAGCATGACACGTTATCGGTGCTAATACACTTATAAATAAGAAGAGACTCAATACTAGTACAGTTTTTAGAACTTCCATAACACCGCTCTCCTCTTTGCATTCTCCTAGGACATTACCACCTATTACTCCATGAGAATGAAGTATCACGCGACCAATAGTTCTCATCATAGGTATAATGCGTCCCAATGTATAGGTTATGAAGATGGTATCCCACTCCATACATTGTTTTATGCGTTTCACCATTAATATTATGCGAAGTTAAGGATTTGCTCGCTGTCATCACTAAAATTCCCTCACCAATAGGTAAAGCAACTTCTGGTACAATGGATAGGGAAGATTCTCCTTTAGGCATATAAAAGACCGAATGTTTATTAACATCAGATGTATCATAACCATAAGCAAGCCCCAGTCTAAAACGCGTGCTAAAATCTTTTTTGAGAGTTACACCTAATGTTTTGCGGAAATTGTCATCACTATATCTTATATAGTTTATATTGGTATCCAGCGTGAGGTACTTTTTAAGTTCGTGCTGATAATGCAAGGACAGGCGATTGCCCAAAATATGATCGTTATACGCGGGTACGGTAGCCACAGATTCATGGCTATAAGTTAACGCCACTTTATCTGTATAATTAACCACACCATTATACATTACACCAAAAGGGGTAAAATTCCAAATATTATTATTCGCATACCCCACCCATGCCGAAATGCCTGTCTCATCATTAAGTGGACGATGCCATTTCACTGTGAAGGCATTTTCATTTACAAAACTTCCTTGCGAATCACGCTGCCGTATTTTCAGATGTGAATACGTATAATTCCACGGCTGATTATCTTTTTCAGTGCCAATACTATAATTTATACCAGTCACTCCATCACTGTCAGTACTATATGAGGCTGAAATTCCTACTGGTGTTAATGCCGCCATAGCTGTTGATGGCGTCATACTAACCACTACAGCCATAAGTGCAACAACTTCTATTATTTTCTTCATCTTGATTACTCCCTTGAGTTTTCTTTTTCTTCCAATTCTTTAAACGTTTTTTGTAAAATATAATAGGACTTTTTCAGTCTTTCGTGAAAAGTCGGCAATATCCATGGTTTCCAGGTATAATACCCCATACCAATCGGTTCATCGCACAGTTGTCCCTGTTTAACAACCGCAGCACCGATATACATACCTTCAATGATTTGTGACTTAATTCCGTCATTGCGATCAAAATTCATGAAAGATTCATCCTTGGGAAAATTAGACTCTACCTTCTTTCCTTTATTGCTATAAAAATCCGCCATCGCCGTCTTAGTAGAAGGATCCATTATATTTAACAATTGCCACGGAATCCTGATTTCCAAATTTCCATTCTTAAAAGAAAAATCCGTCAATGAATTGAATTTTTCATGGGCAGGATTGGCATCACCATATTGTAATATCCCCGTTTCATCACTTTTAAATGGAATGTATTTATTATCCTGTGGTAAATATATTGCGTTGGAAGTACAAAGATTCATAGAATTAAACGTACCACTGTCTTTTTTTCTATATGAAGGTTTCTTATCTAAGGATTTGGATTTTTCCGCATAGGTATAGTAAAAAGAATCATAATAAGCATCAACTAGAATTTTAGAATTTTTTTCACCTTGAATCTGCAATAGAAATTCCGCTGGACGAGTAAATTTTAGCTTCTGCATCGTATCATGGGAATTTCCTTGCTCAGCAAGAGAATCAATCGGTATATATAAAGAATCATTAGCAAAATCAAAATTGTTAGTTTTCGCCATCAAATACAGATATTTTTCATCGGATTTGGCATAAAGTTCTACTTTGTCATTGACGTAAATCGGCTTATCATTTTGCCACTCCACAATATCACCATCAACATCGCAAACAGTTTTGTCCTTACCAGGATCAAACCCCAACAGACCAAACTGCTGTTCATTTGCCTGCGAATTTGACCAGAGCGGCCTTTGACTTGGTAAATCAAGATGCATTGTATTCCAAACTTTTTTAAACCATTCATCCTGCCAGGTAAAGATGATTCCACCGCAATAGCCTTCAGCATAAATGTCCTGCAATAAGGAAGTTACTATTCTACCTTGTTCCCTTTCATCATGCCTACCTTGATTATAGCCAGAATAAATACTTTCATGTGCCATGCCTCGGGCTGCTGGAACTCCAAATTCCGCTACCAAGACAGGTCTCGTATGATGCTTAAATAAATCTCGCAGATACGCTCGATACGTATTTATTCTTCCCGAATCATCTTTAAAGTTCACATACTCTCGTTGATAATTTAAAAAATCAGGATAATAAGGATACACGTGATACGAAGCAAACATGCCAGGTTTAAATTCACTACGATACTTAATATGTTCTGTATTGACTTCTACTTTATCCTCTCTGTTAATATAAGGCTCATTAGGATGCTTTAGAGTATCGGTCGTAAGCCAATTAGTATAGCTTAGCGGACGCATCATTTTATATTTTTCAGCTTCATAAGTAACGACCTGATCCCCCACTTCGCATAAAAATGTTTCAAAGGGAGATGCGTCATCGGTATATAAGAATTTTCCATTATAATTTCGTTTACTACTATTTCCTTTGATTGTTCCTATTACAAACATAGGATCCCATTCAATGCCTAAAACCCAGCCAATCACATACTCAGAAATATCACTTTTATATTCTCCACTGGCAAACCCTAGCTTTTCAGGCAACTTGGCCTGTCCATGAAAAATATCAACTAAATCCTGTGTAGTCTTGATAAAATCTTTCTTAATCGCTTCATGATCAGCATAAGCATCATCCAGCTTTGTAATCAAATCTTCTCGCAGATAGACGCCTTGCAGTAAATATAACGGTTTTTTTGCGGTTTTATTAAACTCATACAAGGCATCATAAAAGTCAGGTTTAAGTGTAGTATAAACTCGAATCACATCCGCATTCATATCACTAATGTACTGAAACCAGCGCAAATATTCTGCCTTGGTAATAGCAAACTCCCCTGGAAATGCCCCAGGTTTTCCTACCCCCATATTAACACCTTTTAAAAACTTTTTATGCCAACTTCCATTAGAATAAACATAAAAATCCCGTCCCTCAACTTTGGCAGTAAATTGAATACCATCCGTTTTGTTTGATGAAATTGACGTATCTGGTATAGCGGCTTGCGCTGGTAAAGGAATAAAATATAATATCACTGCCAATAAAATAATAAAAAAATTATAAGTATATAATCTTTGTTTATTGTCCATGTTACACCTCTTAATAATATAGTTTTCATAAATGAGAAAGACACTCTCTAGTAAATTACAAACTATGTGTTCATTTACACCTCCTATTTTCTCTCTGGCAACTTAATTTCAGCTAATATTTTCTTCATTAACGGAAAATAAACCTGCCAATAGAACTTTTTCTGAGTGTCAAGCCCAACCCCACTCATTCCAAGCGTCGGTCGCCACACCACTGCATCATAACGTTCGGGGATAGCACTATTATCAGCATAATCACCAGCAAAATAATATGTCCGGTAAGGAGTTTCACGCTTAACTACCGCTGGAAACACTTTGGGCAACTTCCAAGCCTGAAGTACATTATCCCCTTCAGCAGTAAGGTCTAGATGATAATTAGCCAAAACTTGTGCATCTAGTGCTACCTCTACGATATCAAACCAATAGTCATACTGCACTTCTCTGGCAACCTTATAATATTCTGTTGCCTCTGGTGAGAATACAATGCGATTCAATTTATCGCCAACATGTTTGCCCGCCTGCAGTATAACCAAGGAGTCATCTTTACGCACCAAAGCAAATCCTGCTCCTGCAAACAACCATTTCTGTTGGTATTGTTTTTCATAATTAGCAATAAGCCATACTGGAATTTCAGTATTAGCCACCGATAAATCTGCAAAATATCGTCCAATCCAGCCAGTCCACTTTACGCCCAACAAGGCCTGCAAGCGTCTGGTCGCCTGCTCTTCACTTGGCGTACCTAGAGTATTAAACTCGGCAATAAGAATATTGTTCTTATTCAGTCCCTGTTCTATTTTAGACACATCGTCAACCTTTAGCCCACCGTAAATTAGTTTTGAACGCTCACCTCTGACATTAATTCTATAATAATCTTCTGTATATACGCCATAAGTATCAGTAATATAGATCAAATCTGCATCCCTTAGATGATCTGGCAGATCTCTTATCTCATATTTCTGTTCTGGTAGTGGAAAAAATCCATAATAATCCTGATTATACTTAAAAGGCTGCCCCGTAGTACTATTTTTGTATTTCAAATTATTCAGTAACCACATCAAGGTTTTATGTTCGCGATAGCTGGTATCAGATACCGTTTTATCCAAAATAATTGCATGTAAAGTGTTATCCTGTTCCAGCCACCACACCACTGTTGACCAACAAGACAGTACTGTCAGCAACGCTACTAACAGTGCTATTTTTTTTGCCATGATATGTTTTTGCTCAACTCACTTTCCTTTAAAACTTTACGTCCGTAATATTCTCTAGCAAAACCGCACTTTATGTAAGATCTGACTTAAAACCTTTACGCGCCATATTACCCCAAACTACTTTTCTTTTTGTCGCCCATCGATAAAGAGCGATTACTCGCCAAAATGCCGTAATTTGACGATATCCAAAATTCTCTATAAATGCCACAACAAATAATATTGCAATATTTTTAAAACCAGAATAAACATGAAAAGTTATCTCTTCCAATAACAAGGCTACCATTGAAACAGTAATGCTTAAACTTATTGACAATAGTAACAGCGATAACATCCCCTGTAATGAAACATAGTCAAATAAAAATCCAAAAAATGTAATAATATACCCAACAACTTCTATTACGGGACCAAACCATTCAAATATTAACATAAACGGAAAGGCAAACCAACCTACCGCCCCGCCCCGCCGGTTACACAACAACTCCATATTGGCAGCTAGTGACTCCGATAATCCTTGTTGCCAGCGAATACGCTGTGAACGTAGCGTATTCATATCTTCTGGTGCCTCTGTCCAGCATACTGGATCAGGTACAAAAGTAATACGATATGGCTGTCCTTTATTGCGCAAATATCTGTGCAACCGAACTACCAATTCCATATCTTCGCCAATCGTCTCTCGTCGATAAGCGCCAGCGGCAATTACCGTCTCTTTGTGAAAAACACCAAAGGCTCCAGAAATGATAAGCAAGGCATTTAGTGGCATCCAGCCCAGCCGTCCAAATAAAAATGCTCGCAAATACTCAACTATCTGTATTAACGCCATCATATTCGTAGGCAATAATACCTTTTGCAAAAAGCCATCACGTATTTGGCATCCGTTAGCGATGCGCACCGTCCCCCCACTGGCTACAGTAAGAGGATCTTCAATAAACGGCAGAACCACACGTCGCAGGCTGTCACGTTCTAGGATGGAATCAGCATCAATACAAGCGAACAAAGGATACTGGCTGATATTAATCCCAGCATTTAACGCATCCGCCTTACCGCCATTTTTTTTATCTACCACCCGTAAATTAGCATGTAGCGGCGAGCAATATACCACCCGGATTTTTTCGGTGGACAGACGAATACGAAAGCCATCATTCATTTGTTGTAGTGCAAAAGCACCAATCAACTGTTCCATTGTCTTATCCTTTGAACCATCATTAATCACAACAATCTCAAATTCTGGATAATCCAATTGCAACAATGATTTTACTGTCGCTTCAATGGTTGTTTCTTCATTGTAAGCTGGCACCAGAACGCTGACAGGCGGCATATAACTGGCATACAGACCAATAAATTTCCTAAATTCTATTCCTTTCATATAATTAGATGCACTATACATTGCACTTATATTTAATGCCATATAGCCAAGGTTGATACCTAATACGTACAACAAGAAGATCCACTGTACAATATCAATAATGATTTCTATCATACTGTTACCTCTTTTTCTATTATCGCCTGTTCCGTCATGGCCTGTTGCAAGGCTCCTCTGGCATACTTATCCGTTTGCCCAGCCAAAATTGTTTCTAATTGCACCTTATCGAGAAACGGTAATGCTAACAAGGAACGAGCTGCACGGTAACGAATCCACCACTCCCTATCCGCCAGCAGCTTCGTCAATAGCGGTACATCATCAGTTGTTCCGATTTTCCCGAGCGCACACACCACCTGCAAACGTACAACCCAACTGTCATGGTCGGCATAACTGCGTACCAACTCCACATACTGTCCATAATCTACATCACCTATTAAATTCAAACAAGCAGCGATTACGTCTGGGCTCTCATATTTATCCAATAAATCCAATACAATCGCCAACGCCACCTCAGCAGTGGCAAAGCGTAAAAAGCGCACCAAGCGCGGTACCACCACTTCTGGCACACGTACAATCACGTCCCCAAGCGCCTCGCCCACACTTTCTGGTCTCATTTCCTTTACAATGGCCGCTACCGCTGGCAGTGGCCACTCCTTATTTATAGCAATCATAGGTATAATTACAAATGCCGCTCGTTTATCATTTATTCTAGCCAGTGCCTTAGCCGCAATCATAACTACCATCTGTCGTTCATTTTCCTGCACAATGTCTTCTAGCTCTTCCCACAACGCCATGGAACGCATATGCCCCACGGTATTAATGCCCAGTAGTCGCTCGCTTAGATTACCCCTTTTCAGTAGCCGCTTTTTAATTTTTCCATCTATTTTCAGCCAGCGTGCCACAAAATTTAGATTGTCCCTTACTTCCCCTGTTAAATTTTCCTGCATACCATTCCACAGTAGCAGAAAATTCATCAAATGCCTATTTCTAATGATTGGCAACCGCTCTGGCAATTCATACATGCACTGCTCTAAAACTGGCTGCCACTCTTTATTAAAAACTTCTCGCCTGCGCATTACAACAATTGTCCTTAAACGGAAAAACACCACTACCAACAATATAGCCAATGTTAGTGTTATCAGCATGTAATTTAAGTAAATCACCATTTTTAAAGTCTTATCTGTAATTCCCATTACTTCTAGGTGTATTAGTTTATTTATAATACTAGATAATTCCATGATATCATCCGCCTTTAAACCATAACCAGGAAATCGATTTTGTCCATAACAACTGCATATTGTGATTACACCTCTCGCTGACGTTGTATAAGACGATGTAGCTTAACCATCATCTCGCGAGGATTAAACGGTTTTTGTATAGAATCATCCGCACCGTTTTTAATTGCTGCGATAATATCTTTTTCCACGGAATTATCCATCATCATCATCACAATCGCCTGCTGCCAAGCGACTTTACTTCTAATATGCTTTAGAATTTGCAATCCACTCTTATAGGGCAACAAACAATCAAGTAACACCACCTTTTTGGGTGTAGTATTATCAATAAATTGCATCGCTTCATGTCCATCAACGGCAATATACACTACAAAACCCTCTCTTTCCAGTATCGAAACCAATAGCCGCCTAATACTCTCATCATCTTCCACCACTAATACCTCTAGCTTATCAGCATGAAGCGTTGATGTCTCGATAACTGTTTCGACAGTTGCGTTGCTGGCGTCTTCCATACAATTCTTAACCAGAGTCAAAGTATCACCGGACAAATGATCGCGCTTCTTTTGTTCATTGATATCATTATCAACTGGCAACGTAAAAAAATCGGCAAAAGAAAATACTTTTGTACCCATTCTGGCATTACTATCCATACTGTACACCTTAACATCATTAGTTTGAGCCACTGCAGTTTCCACAGGCACTTGCTCCAGTATGTTATTTATCTCTTGATGTACCATTGCCAACTGTCTTTCAACTTCCTCAATTTCCTTAGCGACACCAGCACCTTCCTCGCCTCTTTTTCTGGCATATTCCTGAGCTTTCCTTACGATATCCTGTGCAATGTTTTGCGCTTTCTTTTGTAGATAATCTGGAAAATTTTCGGCATAACTGCAGGCTTTATATAGCATTGTTTGACGTACCTTCGCTCCGTTCAGCTGATTTTTCAACAAATCAAGTAGAATCAGCAATTGTCTCTGTCCCTCATTTTCTTCTTCAAATTCCTGCAGTTTAATAGCGATCATTTCATCAACACACTTACGGTCATATCCATAGAATACTTTTTTGAAAATTTTCCCGTTCACTACTGAGCCTCCTTATCCATAATAAAAGAAGGATTGTGAGCATTATTAACTGCTTGCAAATCGTTTTGTATCTGTTGCAAGGTTTCACAAACCTGTCGTAACAACTTTTGTAGCTCAGCCAAACGACCTTCTTTAGCACGTAACTCATATAAGGCCAAACGTTCTATCTCTTGTTGTTGTTGTTTTGCCTCCTGAACGATCGCCTCATTAGTGACTAATTCCCGATTAAAAGATTCTATTATTTTCCACTCTTGTTGCTTATACTTTTCTAGCATGGTTTCAATTTGTTTAATTTCATCCAATAGAGCTTGTTTCTTTTTATCAATCATCATTGTTTTTTGTTGCGCCAACTCCGCAACATATTCTTCAACTTCATCAGGAGAATATCCAAAAAATTGTTTTTTTAAATGTCTCATATGCTTGATCCTCCAATTTATTAATACTCTCTCGACATTTCCCAACTTCGATGAATCAGCTTCGATTTGGCGAATACGATTTTCATTTTCCAAAAGATCTTACACTTTTTCTTATACTATCCTTTTTTCGTTGTCCCAATTATCGCGTCTTATACTAATTTTATTCATGACTTCACCTTGTATAATTAATTTCACTGCTTCACAAACACACTCCGACTTACCTTTTTATAATACCATGCATTAATTTCTTTTTTAATATTTTTTTAGTATTTCCGATGGTAATCATAAACTTCCTGTTGCCCCCAACCTTCTAGAGCAAAACTTTACTTTGACTTATTCAAAAATGTCCTTAAATTACTTCTTCTTTACGCAAAAGAGTTTACTCTGTGACTCCTCCACAAAGAGTCCTTCTAGACCTAGATTCAACTCTTCTTCCAACCTATGGAAAGCAAGAAGGTGAAGCTTTTAACTACCATTACTCGGCGCATGGATATCATCCATTGGTTTGTTATGATGGTTTGACTGGTGACTTGCTAAAAAGATAATCGCTTGCTACAGGAAAATTCCTTCCATTTGGAAGAGGAAGTAACAGCAATGGCAACTATTCTTTTGGAAAATTTTCATATAACATCCTTCAAATCCAAGCGTTGCAATTATCCGTTTTTTCTATAAAGCATGAGAAAATCAAAAATTGCCCGATTACATCATACATATTGTTAAGATGCAACCTGGCAATCATAGACGGAATCGTCTTTAGACCCAAGGTTTTGCGTCACTTCCTTTCAGAAGTTTTGCTTGGTTCTTGCAGTATTTCATGTTTTTATAACATTTTTGTATATCACTGTATTCTCATAATATTATTCGACATTTCCATATATTATCCTTTAATTTTTCTATCTTTTTTCTATAGCTTCCACCAAAATACAAAAACTGACAAAAGCATTTGCTGCTTGCCAGTTTTTCATTCATAAATATATAGTATTGTCTATAAATTATAGCCGATAGCGTAATCAATCATTTATTTTCCAGGAATTTTGGTATAATACTAACGTAAGAATAAATGGTCGGCCGGCACATCTTAGTCCATCATTTCCAGATTTGCATTATCACAAACTAACCGACCAATTTTCGCTAGGTGATGCCATTCGTCGTTGATTTTTACGCGAACGATATCGGCGGTAAAATCATTGTTGGTTTCTTTCGAGTTTTCAATTAGGGAAGAGCCAACGCCATAAATGTCGACTGGAACATCATTGCGTTCAAACTCTGTAATTTTTTCAATATTAAAACCACCTGTCACAGCAATCAAGACGCTTTTGCACCAATCCTTTGCCATGTCAATGTGTTCACTTGGTACATCCCATTCTAGATAAGCTAAATCTAAAGCATCGCGCAAACTCCGAACCAAGCGAGGACATACACCGCCATCAGTCGCCACTGTCGCGGTTGGGGTACGAAGCGATACATCAATCATATTGGCTGAAGTATCAGGGCGTACTGCATACAGTTTGTAGGCTGCTGCTTCTTCGGTTTTTCCCGCGATCATTAGCTCTAGGTATTTGGCAAACATGCGTCCCATAATTTTTCTCGACTCACCCAGGCAATCATTCTTGTAGTCAACCAGAGCAATTCGCGCTACATCCGTGGGCATAATCCGGCAAAATTGCATCATGGTTTCAGCCGAATCTCCTAAAAAGGAGCAAATGGTTGCATGCGCGATGGTACCGACGCCTTCCGCACCCCACCAGGAACCTTGTTCATCAGTTGATACAAAGCGATAATTTTTTTTGCCAAATTTAGCGTTATGGGCTTGTACCGCTACAGAGTAAGCATAACCATGTAGTGCTTGCAATTTATAATGCGTAAACCTGGCTGGGAAAAATAAAATTTCTTTGGAATGACTCGCAACCAGAGTATTATAAACATTGGTTGCAATACGCGTTGGTTCGGCAATTACACCGAGTAGCACGGTTTCTAGTTTGGCAAAATCACGATATCGTCCTCGGATTTTAATCACCGGTTCTACTTCTAATGGATTCCCACTATAATGTACAAACGTACCATCGCGTACCGCTTCGACTTCAAGTTGATCATAGGTATTGATAAAGCGGTTGTCTTCATCATAGTATCCAGTACATTCTTTTAATATGGCTAATGCTTCGTCAACGCCAGCCACCAGGCTAAAGGGGCGTCGCCGAGTAAAAAGCTGCATCTCGACTTCTAAATCACCATTGTGCACCGTAGAACAATCAACATTATCGATATCACTTATACCTTCAAATGTATATCCTTCTTTCGCTAACTGTTCTAGCATCAATACATTATTACAAAAATATTTATCAGAATACCAACCATTACGAATTTTTTCAACCTCAATTTTAAAGATATCAGGATTCAGTCGTTCTTGATTATATATCGTCATAAATACCACTGCCTTTTACAGATTTTTATTAAACCAATCGGTATTAAATCGGTAGAGGATCGAAGGTCGATGCCCTACTTTTTCTCGTCGTTTATTGCTAGTTGGTACCACCAACCGATCTACATCAATCATTTTTTTGCGAAAATTTGGCGTCAGAAATTTTTTACCGAGCAGAATTTCATAGACATCTTGTAGCTCTGCCAATGTAAAAAACTCTGGCATGAGATTAAAGGCAATATTGGTATACTCCACTTTATTTTGTAAACGTTCCAAACTATATTGAATCATTTTCGCATGATCGAATGCAATATGATTGGACTCTACTACTTCCCGCTCCGTATAAACAATAGTTCCTTCTATCATGTGCTTCACCTGCACAATCGCTGAACATTCTATATTTTCTGATCCTTCTTGATGAACAAGAGTTAAAAAGTATTTTTTTTCTTTGCCTACTACAGAGGCTGTTTCATCTGTTATAGTATTCTCAGCGATGGAACACTGCACGGTAAACCATTTTGCATCTTCTACCTCATCGCCAGCTTGAATATTTAGTTTTTCGCTGTCGACTAAGGACATATAGGAAACGCCGATCGCCCGATTTTGCGGAGAAAGTTGTACGCGCGGATCTCGATCCTTCGCTCCCCATGTATATAGTTGCTCTACATATACATTATCAATATTGGTTTCTTCCTTTAATTCTCGATAAGCAGCGGTATCAATATCTTCATTATTTTCTACTGCGCCACCTGGAATCGCCCATTCGCCTCGATACGGTTCACCTTTGCGTTTAATCATTAATAGTTGAAGTTTTTTTTCTGGAAGTTTGCGAAGATTTTCTTGATTTTCATTGCGCACCGTATATAATAAAACAGCTGTCGCTACCTTCATGTTATGGTGCTTATCAAATTCTTCTGGTGTCATTGATAGCTCACCCAATTCACCCTTCCCCTTTATCTATTCTGTTTATATATATATTAACGCACTTATTATACTTTCTATAATAATTAACTTATTATACTTTATATAATAAGTGTATGCAAGTCTTTTTTTCAAAACACTACTATTACCGGAGGCTTTATTGTTATGTTCCATGATGATGAAATGAAAGCACTTAGACGAAAAGTTTGGTTTCAGACATTTCTCAAAGCGAATACCAAACTAAAATGGACGAATTCACTCATACCGTAGCACGTATTGAAGGACAAATGAATCAAGGTTGTGCTGCGATAGAGGAACGGTTTACTTCTTTTGAGAAAGAGATTAAGTCCGTTGGTGATGACGTGGTTTTTTTAGCACGGAAGGTATTTTCCCATGATGATATCATTCGTAATCTTAAAATAGCAAAATAACAAAAGTAGAGCATTTTATCAAACAAGATAAGATGCTCTACTTTTTTGGTTATGATTCAGTCTTATTTTCTTAACGCTATATCATTCACTTTACCCACTCCGTATGAAAAATCCCCGCACGATCAGTACGTTCATAAGTATGCGCACCAAAATAGTCACGTTGTGCTTGAATCAGATTGGCAGATAAGACGGCTTGCCGATAGCTATCATAATAATCAAGCGATGCACTAAATGCGGGCGTTGGAATTCCGAATTCCTTGCAAAGAATTACGACTTGTCGCCAATGATCTTGCGCTTTGGCTAGCACACTAGAAAAGAAAGGATCAATCATTAGATTTACCAATTCCATGTCGCGTGCATATGCCTCGTGAATGCGATTCAAAAACTGCGCCCGAATGATGCAACCACCTCGCCATAATAATGCCATCTCACCAAAATTAAGTTCCCAATTATACTCTTTACTCGCAGCTTTCAATAGCGCAAATCCTTGCGCATAAGCACAAATTTTGGAAGCATATAGCGCATCATGAACAGCCTGAATGAGCTCTTGTGTATCACCTTGATACTTTTTCTCTGGACCTGCCAAAATATCGGCGGCAATGATCCGTTCTTCTTTGTATGCTGACATACAACGCGCAAATACGGCTTCGGTAATGGTTGGTGTTGCTACACCTAGCTGCAAAGCGCTTTGCGATGTCCATGTACCCGTACCCTTTTGACCGGCTTTATCTAACACCATTTCTACTAAAGGTTTTCCCGTCATTTCATCCTGCCGCGCAAAAATATCACGGGTAATTTCGATCAGATAAGAATCTAGGTCCCCTTGATTCCAATCGGAAAATACCATATGTAATTCTTTTGCTGACAAACCAAGAACCGTTTTCATAATATAATATGCTTCACTGATCAGCTGCATATCGCCGTACTCAATTCCATTATGCACCATTTTCACATAATGCCCTGCACCATCAGCACCTACATAAGAGCAGCAAGGTTGACCTGCGACTTGGGCAGCAATACGAGTAAAGATCGGTGCAAGTTCCTGATAAGCGTCAGAGTCTCCACCTGGCATCAGACTAGGACCTTTTAGTGCCCCTTCCTCGCCACCTGATACGCCAGTACCAACAAAACGGATACCTTTTTCCTGAAGATACGCCGATCGGCGCCGAGTGTCTTCAAAGAAAGAATTACCACCATCAATAATCATGTCGCCTTGTTCTAAGTAAGCAAGAAGTCCGCCAATCATATCATCAACAGCCTTACCAGCCTTGACCATCAGCATAATCTTGCGTGGTTTTGCTAGCATTGCTACGAGCTCAGCAATCGAGTGAGCACCACCAATTGCCCCCACGTCCTTATGCTTTGCTAAAAATTCATCGACTTTACTAGTTGTGCGATTATATACTGCCACTCTAAACCCTTTACCAGCCATATTGAGCACCAAATTTTCACCCATAACGGCAAGTCCAATTAGAGCAATCTCATAGTTTTTTTCCATACAGAACCTCCTTCATGTTTTCATCGGCCAAATCCTCAGACGCAGGTAAAAACCTCAGTTGTTCTTACTTGGAATCACGAAAGTATCATACTTTCTGATTCCGTAAAAATAATTATATTGGTAACATATAATTCTCTTTTCATTATACTATTCCTTTATTTTAGAGTTCTATTATAATAGTGAAAAAAGAAGTCCGCTTATGCGAACTTCCCATTTTACTATTGTTTTTCCTCTGGTGCTGGTAATTGGCAGTCTGGATTACCATGCATCATACCGCGGCCATGACCACGGCCCATTCCCATCCCCATGCCATCAGGACGAGGACCTTTTTCCATCCGTTGTTGCATTTCTTGCATTTTAGCAATATGTTGATCGGCTTGTTCTTGGGTCAAGTTACCAAAGCTGACTTGCTTTTGAATCATTTCTTTTTTTACCTCAAACATTTGTTGATGCAAGTCTTTCATTTTAGCAACGAGTGGTGCCATTTCTTCTTTCTGCGCATCTGTTAGATTCGCTTGTTGTCCTCCAAATGGATGCATTCTACCAGGATTCGGTCCAGCACTTACCATTGTCGCTGCAAATGCCAACATTAAAAGACCAACAAGTGTAAAGAGAACTGTTTTTTTCATTACCGTGACCTCCTTCATTTTCTATTCCTAATACGTTGTTTGAACTACTTTTAATATACACAAGAAATGAGGCGAAAGTATGGAAAGATTGTGACGAATTTGTGACATTTCATTTTAATTATTTTGCTCCATTTCTGCAATGGGAAAACGAATGATAAACGTTGTACCTTGTCCCAGTTGGCTGTGTACAGTAGCCTTAGCCTGATGTAAATCGATAATTTGTTTGGCAATCGCCAGTCCCAATCCTGTTCCACTATCGGCTCGGCAATGAGATTTATCTACTTTGTAAAGACGTTCCCAAATATAGGGCAAATCTGCCGCTGGTATGCCGATTCCAGTATCCGATATTTTAATAACGACTTGCTCCTCTTCCTGCGAAGTCGTAACGGTAATGCAACCACCAGTAGGAGTATATTTCAACGCATTATCCATAATAATAAGTAACAATTGAAGTAAACGATCGCCATTTCCCCAGATCATAGGCAGTGATTGCTCGGTATTTGCAACAATCGCTACCTGCTTTTGCTCTGCTTGTTGCTTGATCAGATTGATTACGCTATCGGCTAATGCTGCTAACGGTAACTTTTCTTTATCCGTATGAACTATTGACTGCAAGCGACTCAAATCTAATAAATCGGTAATCAAATGCTCCAAACGCACCGTTTCATCACCGATCAACTGATGATATTTTTGAACTAATGCCGAATCATTGACCGTACCATCCATCAGAGCCTCATTGTATCCACGAATGATCGTCATCGGCGTTCGAAATTCATGGGATATGTTGGCAACGAAATCACGACGAAGTTTTTCCATTTGCTCAAGTTCACTGATATACTTGGCTAAATCTTGAGCTAATGAATTGAGAGCAACACCAAGATTTCCAACTTCATCATGACTCTCTATGTTGACGTAAGTACTATAATCACCTCTAGCCATAGCACCTGCTGTTTTTTCCATTTCCCTAAGTGGTCTAACAATGCCACGTGTAAGCCTACTTACTACGAGTAAAGCAAGAAGAAACGCGACTAAACCCGCTACCCCAATATAGTAATATATATGCTCCATAAATAAATTGATCGCTGTAACGGGTGCATTTAGTATCACGGCCCCCATTACACTACTATCTGATGCAATGATTGGCACCGCAACGACTAACATTTTCTCACCATAAAATGGATGATCAAAGATTTGCGTCCATACCTGACCTTCAAATACCTGATCGAGTTCATTTAGGATAAAATTAATGCCACTTTGTTGCACTGCACCATTCGCATCCATAAACCCTGGCATAGTACCCGGTATAGATCCTGATCTCATTTTGGGTCTTGTCTCCCGCATATCATGCATATCATGCATCTCACGCATACGCCCCCCCAATCCTCTTTGTGGCGGGGACATCGCAATGACTTGGCGGGAAGCATTGACTACCCATACTCGTGAATCAATAAATCCATCAATACTAGTTAAAAACTCTGGTAGTTGTTCAAGACTACCATGTTCTTTCTGAAAAGAAATTACGGCCTCAGCTAGTTCTGATCCTTTGGCAATCATCTCTTGTTGCTTGTTTGCTACCATCTCTTCTTTAACAATTAGTAATACACCCAAACTTACACCAATGAGCATCACGATGATCACAAGCATAAAGCTATACAATAATTTTCGTTGTAAAGAATATTTCATTCTTGCACCACAAATCGATACCCTACGCCCCATACCGTCTGAATATCCCAAGGGGTATCTTCTTTTGCCCCCAGTTTTTGTCGCAAACGTTTAATATGCGTGTCAACAGTACGTGTTTCTCCACAATAGCTGTATCCCCACACTTTTTCCAGTAATATTTCCCGGGAAAAAGTTCGACCCGGATGCGACGCTAAGCACCATAATAATTCCATTTCTTTCGCCGTCAACGATCGTACGTTGCCAAAAGTAGTAATGCTATGTTCGGTAATATTGATTTCTAAACTGGGAAATCGTATTATATCCGCCTTTGTGTATTCACTATCCGGTACACGACGCAGTACAGCATTGACCCGAGCAACCATCTCGCGCGGATTAAACGGCTTGGAAACATAATCATCCGCTCCAAGCTCTAGCCCCATAATTCGGTCCTCATCTTCTACACGAGCTGTCAGCATAATAATCGGCACACGCGAAAACTTGCGAATTTCCCGACAAACTTCGATTCCATCTAGTACAGGCATCATAATATCTAAGATGACCAGACTCGGCTTGAATTGCACTACTTTCCGAATGCCCTCTGCCCCATCTGCCGCTTGCTCAATTGTAAATCCTTCTTTCGTAAAATAAAGAGTCAATAATTCACGAATTTGCGCATCATCATCGATAATGAGTAAAGTCTGTCCAACCATTATATGTCGCTCCTCACAATCAGTTCTTTATTAGAATATCTATATCATACTAAAGATGCTACAGATAATCTAACCTCTTTCTACATTATTATAAACATCCCACTCTTTCAAAGCAGCCAGCTTAGCCATCGCTTGCTTGGCGTCATTGAGTAATCGTTCTTTATCACGAGGTAGTGTCCCCGCCAATGAGATATGATTGGAAATATGATTACTGCGAAATATGCAATGCTCCTCTGCTGGCAACTCGATCGCATGAAGCAATTGATATAATTCGCCCATACTTTCTGCCGGCGATAAGATTTCAAATTGACCACGCTCATATTGATCCCTTAGTTCACTGCCACGATACATCATCAATGTCAGAGCACTGAGCATATTAGGACGAATGGCATTAATGGCCTCTGCCGTATACTGGGCATGTTCCTTAGAACCAGCTTTTCCGGCAAGACCAACAATAACCATGATCGAAAGTTTAATCCCTGAGGCAACGACTCGTCTCCCCGCTTCAATTGATTGCTGTGCATTGACGCCTTTGCAAACATGGCTTAGTACTTGATCATCACCTGATTCCATCCCATAATAAACAAGCGTAAGGCCTGCTTCATATAACAATTTCAGTTCTTCAGGCGTTTTGCGTAAGATATCTTTAGGCCCCGCATAACAAGATACACGGCGCAGTTTTGGAAAAGTCGCTTTGAGTATTGCTAAAATTTCTAGTAATTTTTCAGTCGGCAAGACCAGTGCATTCCCATCAGCTAAAAATATACGACGAATAAACTCTTGATAGGCCTTCGCTGCCGTAATTTGTGCGATAATTTCATCCATATTTCGTACGCGAAATTCAACGCCTCGATACATATTACAATATGTACAACGATTATGAGAACAGCCAATTGTCACACGCAAAATAAAACTCTCCGCTTCACTAGGTGGACGAAATACATTTCCCTCAGCAGTATCAAAATACAAAGTTATCACTCATTTCA
>CAXYVG010000043.1:0-30782 GCA_964292325.1 uncultured bacterium
AGCAATGAAATGAATATTTCTATCGTTACTGGAAATTAGATGCGAAACCTCTGTTCCAGTATTGAAGTTATTGACATTTTGCTTGTAGTACGATAAAATATAAAAGTAAATTGCCGGTATAGCTCAGTTGGTAGAGCAACTCATTCGTAATGAGTAGGTCTGCGGTTCGAATCCGCATCTCGGCTCCAGTAAATTCAAGGGTTCTAGGATTTTCCTAGGACTCTTTTTTAATTGAATCAATATAAAGAATTGGAGTTTACGACTTGTGAAAAGATATAAAAAAGTTTATATAGAAATAACGAATATATGTAATTTAACATGTAACTTTTGTCCTGAAACGCAACGAAAAGCAGAATTTATGTCGGAAGACACATTTAGCAAAATTTTGGACCAAATTCAACCTTTTACGGACTATATATATTTGCATGTAAAGGGAGAACCGTTATTGCATCCTGAATTAGGAAGATTCTTAGATATAAGTTATGAAAAAGGCTTTAAAGTAAATATTACAACAAATGGTACTTTGATATCTAACGTAGCGGATCTTTTGATTGGAAAACCTGCAGTGCGGCAAATCAATTTTTCTCTCCATAGTTTTGATGGAAATGAAAATGCAATATCGAAACATGAATATATTGATAGTATCCTTGTATTTTGTAAAAGAGCGATAGTAGAATCAAACATTATTATATCATTACGCTTATGGAATTTAGATGAGACTTTATTGACTGGAGATCAAAGAAAAAGAAATGTAGAAGTTATTGATAAAATAGAACAAAAATTCCAATTGCCTTATAAAATAAGCGGTAACTTATCGGAAAGTAAATCGTTAAAAATAGGAGAACGAGTATATTTACATCAAGATATTGAGTTTAAATGGCCGGATTTAAAGGAACCAGAGGATTTTAATAAAGGATATTGTTTTGGTTTGAAAAATCAAATTGCTATTTTAGTTAGTGGTATAGTAGTGCCTTGTTGCCTTGATGGAGAAGGGATCATTCAGTTGGGTAATATTCATCAACATGAATTTTCGGAAATCATAAATGGAAAAAGAGCAGAAAATATAAGACTTGGATTTTGTAATCATAATGTAGTAGAAGAACTTTGTAGAAAATGCGGATATCGAAAAAGATTTAACGGGTCAAAATAATAACAGTATCTTTTAAATTTTACATGAATGCAACAGCATGTTATTGGAGATACTATTATTATGGAGGCGATATATTAATGTTTTGGTTTTTAATCATCGGACTCATTTCAGGATGGTTAGCTGGTATGATTTCACGTGGTGGGGGTTTTGGTATCTGGGGGGATTTAGCAACAGGTGTCATTGGCTCTTTTATTGGCGGTTTTTTATTTAACTTTATCGGTATTTCAACGTATGGAACAATTGGATCAATTATCTCAAGCACAGTAGGAGCGATGATATTGCTGTGGGTGATACGGATGTTTCACGTAGCATCTCCTGCATATAAGAAAAAATGAAATTCATAAGTATAATGAAAAGCAGGGTACTAAATTGCGATTTAGTACCCTGCTTTTTGGAGTGTAGGTAGTTTCGCGGTTGGAGACTACCATTTACCTTTTTTAATATGATTTTCTATTTCAGCTTTTGATCGTTGTTTAATAATATAGCATTCATGTTTTGCTGCTGAAAATCCGCTGACACAAGCAGGATCAAGATTAATTGCAATCCCTTCTTTTGAGAGTTTCACAATTCGATCTGTTAATGCAACGATTTCCATATGGATGTCATTTGTTCTTTCGGCTGCATATACTTTATTCACTTCTTCAGCGCTTAGTTCAACAAATTTTTCTTCTGGTTGACCACACTTCGGACACTTTTCCGGCGCACTTTCTCCCTCATGGATAAAACTACAAACGGTGCATTTAAAAAGGTTTTTCATTTCAAAATCTCTCCTTTGAAAAATAATTGTACCATTATTGGTCAGTTAGTTAAGAAAAACAGTTACAAGAATAAACCAATTCAGGATTATCGGGGATAAAGTTTTTAGAAAATTCTATCAGATATCCTGTTATGCTATTCTTCGATAAAACTAATAAAAAATCCTTTCTATCTAAAAGATAGTAACAAATTTTTTTTGAGTGATAATAATATTTTGCAAATAGGATAAGAATGTTGCTTTATTTGCATCGATGTTCTGGAATGATAAAAAGTGTGCGAATAAACTAACAATATAGAGTAGTTTGTCCATTTTGTTGCAGGTATAAACAAGAAAAAAGCGAATTGTGTAATTATGGTTATATGGCATAAATAAAGAGAACGTTTACGATTGCAGAATAAAGTATATCTAAGCTTACATAGCATACACTAGATATGTTATAATAAGAAGATTTTGCTACTAGGTTTAAATGTAAATCGATAGTGGAATCCTATACATACTAGATAAGCAAGTTTAGTAGATTAAAGGAGCAGAACTAACATGTCAAGAAAAGATAAAGAATTAGAGGGTATAACTCTTTTAGGCAATCAAAATACTAAGTATGATTATTCGTATACTCCAGATATCCTTGAGGTTTTCGACAATAAACATATAGAGAATGATTATTGGGTGAAATTTAATTGCCCAGAATTTACTACTCTTTGTCCGATAACAGGGCAGCCTGATTTTGCGACTATTTATATTAAGTATATTCCCAATATAAAAATGGTGGAAAGCAAATCGCTGAAGTTATATCTACTTAGTTTTCGCAACCACGGTGACTTTCATGAAGATGTAGTGAACATTATCATGAAAGATCTTATTAATTTAATGGATCCTCGCTACATTGAAGTGTGGGGAAAATTTCTACCGCGTGGTGGTATATCGATTGATCCGTATTGTAATTATGGTAAATCCGATACTAAGTTTGAAAAACTTGCTTGGTACAGAATACAAGAGCATGATTTATACTCTCTCGATAAAGTGGATAACCGATAATAAAATGAAAAGCACATGTAAAGTTCGATTGCGAATTTACATGTGCTTTTTTACATCGTGACGTTATACAATTGTGAACATGGTATAAAGGTAAATTGCGGCACCTATTCCGCCGACCAAAAGTCCCATGTACCAGTAATAGGGTACTTTATTGATCGATGCTAATGAAGATAGTAAAATACCAATTTGTAGGAAAATTAAAGCTTGTCCAAAGTTGCTATTGTAACGCTGTGCATCGTCGCGTTGTGCTTCTAAGCGTTTCGCTTCTGCTGTAATCTCAGCTTTATCTTGTTTGTAGCGAGCTATTTCCTTGTCATACTGGGCTATTTTTCCTTTATATAATTCTGCTTTGTCGGTTTGTAGCATCGTTATTTCCATCATATCTCGTTGTGTTTGTATGGTAGTTTCTTTAATACTTTTCGCTTGGTAATAAGCCCATTGATCAGAGGCTTGATTCTGAGCTAAAACCATTTTATTGCCATAACCTCCTGCTTTAAATGCAGTTAATGTGGCACACAACGCTAATAGCAAAGTGGTAATAGCGATAAATGTATTGAGATTTTCTTTCCATGATTTTTTGACAGGTTCTGTTGTGGTTGCTTCTTTTGCTAGATCAGTACTTCCCAAAAATATTCACTCCTCTATTTAGAATATATATCATTTCTCTCTAAATAGTCAAAATCCTCTATTCCTATCATGATTACCCAAGCCCCTATCCCTTTAGGGTAGGTGACAGTTCACGGATGCGATGCTATAATTTAGATACATTAATAGAAGGTGGTTTATTCATGGGAACATTGTTTATACTTGCTAGAATCGTAACGGTAGTTTTTGTATATATTTATGCAAAAAAAAGAGGATACGGATCAACAATATCCTTGTTATGTGCAGTTATTAGTGGAATCATACCGATCGTGGTGGTACCTCTTTATTTTTTATTTGGTAGGAATGATAACAAGGCAGATCGTAATCATGATTCTGATATCATTGATATCGAGGCAACAGTGATCGAAGAAATCATTCAATGCCCCAGTTGTGAAAGTGAAATTCAGGAAAATATTATCGTATGTCCACATTGTAACTATCGTTTACAAGTGCCATGTAAGTCTTGTGGAGAATTGATTCGTACCGAATGTGAAATATGTCCTTATTGTCAGGCAGCATATATTAATGAGCAGAAAAGGTAAGCTTTGACTTTACGAATAAAACTTAGTATAATGGACATATAATAAAGTAACCGCCCCTGCTCTAACAAGGACGGTTACACACTGAATAACTAGAGGTGCAATAGTTTGTATAGCATTGCTAGTGCCAGTACAAATTTGCTAGAAACTACTAGTCGGAAATATCTAGTTTCTAATAGCATTGTTTCACCTCCTGTATTCAGTTTTAAAGAGGGATGACCATTTGCAGTGGTTGTCCCTTTTGTATTGTAGCAAGGAATTAAAACTATGGCAAACAGTAAGTTACTTTTGTAATAATAAGGCATAGGCTCTTTGAAAAGTATTTCTTGTATTTCTTAGTTATGTAATGTATAATAACATTTGTTGTTCATTAGTATATCAATTACATAACTATAGATTTTATCTATGGTTACAAGTTATATAAATTGCGCCCGTAGCTCAGGGGATAGAGCATTGGCCTCCGAAGCCATGTGCGTAGGTTCGATTCCTGCCGGGCGCACCATAAGAAATATAAGCCTTCCAGCTGTTTTGCTGGAAGGCTTTTTTGCACTTGATAGGGGGCACTTCAGAGAAGAGGGTTTTGGTTATATTATAAAAAACTGGATACACTAAATACAAGGAAGGTGGAAACAGTTATATGAATAAAGAACATATTGATGAATGGGCAGATATTAATAAATTTGTAAAAACTTTATCTGCTGAAGGCAGGCAAAAATTGTACGAAGAATTAAAACGCTCTGGTTCAATTGAAAATCCGATTAAATATACTGAGACACATCTTGAAGGCGGGATAGAGGATAGTAATCTGGATAAAGTAAACTTTGCAAGGGATCTGGAGGGACGGTGAACTTAAGAAAATAAATATAACATGAAGTCCGAAATATTTCTTGTCAAGTAAGCAGGAACAATTCAGATAGACAATCAAGAAAAATGAAGATAAGTAAGTATAAAAATGATTATGGGGGAGATTTATCATCATAATCATTATTTTTCGCTTAAATTAGCGAGGAAATGAGTATAATAATCAGAAACTGACATTGATAATTTTAAAAAAATAGTGAAAAAATATTGACATAGTGAAATAATAGTGGTAACCTGAGTCCAGACAATTGAGTTCTTCGTTAGGTGAGGCTCCTACATGAACATAGGCCACTGCCCGGAAATGTCGAGAGACGCCAATGGGTATAACAGGTATTACCGGATTAAGGTTTTACTTAACGTGGCTGAGTAATTCGTTTTTACTCTACGTCATGCAGTGCTAAAGCTCAAACGAGTGGGGAAGGTATAGTTTATTATGCTATTTTGTTGTGTAACAAAAGCCTTCCATTTTATGGAGGGCTTTTTAATTTGCCCATTTAGCAGCAGTTTCCCTTACTTTAACGATTATTGCATTGCAAATCATTGTGAGAGTTCGTTAAGTGTTAGACAATAATTAACGTAAAAATAATAGTTTTTTAACATAAAGATAGATATAAGTAACTATTATAGATTACAATATGCATTTATTTCATTTTGAGCAGAGTAGATTAATGTTCAGACTCTATGTGATGGATGTATAAAATAGGAGGTGCTTTATGGATTCCGATCCTGAGGATAGTGATTATATGCCAGTTAGAGTTTTGGATGTCCTTATCTATTTGTGGATAATAGATGGAATCCAACGAAAGAAGGGGGAGTAGATGATGAATCCATTTAAAGTGTTAGGTGAGTTTAATTTTAGCCAGTTATTAGGTACTTCGATCTATGATAAAAGTGGTCGTAATATAGGAAAGATAAGAGATATGGCAGTAAGGTGGGAAGGTGCTTATCCACAAATCGTAGGGATCAAGCATATAAAAAAAAGCCAGGAATTGATCACCATTCATCAAATAGAGAGTTGTAGCTATAAGGAAGTACGGTTAAAAGATAACTTTGACATAGAGAAAGCTGTGACGTTACATGAAAATGATATTTATATTAGTAAGTGGTTACTTGATAAGCAGATTATCGATTTAAAAGGTTCTAAACTTGTGCGGGTCAATGATATTACGTTGTCTTGGATAGTACAGGAAAACATGGAACATATGATACTCGTTGCGGTTGATATTGGTGTAAGAGGTCTTTTTCGTCGCTTAGGGCTAGAATTTTTAGTCAAGGGTTGTCAAAATAAAATGTTAGATTTACAATATATTAAGCCTTTAGAAAACTGGAATTCTTATCTTCAATTAAATCGCAATAGCCAACAGATTAATGAACTACATCCAGCAGATATTGCTGATTTACTTGAGGAGATGGATTACAAAACACGTGCTGGTTTTATAGATAAATTAGATGACCAACAAGCCATTGACACATTGGCTGAAATGGATTTGGAATCACAGGTAGATATTATTGAACAAATGGATGAACAGAGGGCATCGGATCTGTTAGAGGAAATGGCACCAGATGAAGCAGCGGATATTCTCGTTGAATTGACGGCGGAAAAATCAGAAGGCTTATTGAAGTTGATGGAAGTTGATGATGCCGAGGACGTGCGCGAACTCATGCAGTATGAAGAAGGGACTGCCGGGGCATTAATGACAACTGAATTTATTGCATTTGCCGCCGATCTTACTCCTGAAGAGGTTATTAATCAGCTTAGAAAAATGGCGCCAGAGGCAGAAACAATTTATTATCTATATGTGGTAGATCAAACGGAACATTTGCAAGGCGTTTTGTCATTGCGAGAATTAATTGTTGCATCACCAAGTAAAACATTGCGAGAATTGATGCATACGAAATTACTAACGGTGCAGGCTGAGGATGAACACCAACATGTTGCAGAGGTTATCAATAAGTATGGACTATTAGCTGTGCCAGTAGTGGATGAAAAAGGTATTATTTTGGGTATTGTTACAGTAGATGATATTCTTGATATCTTGCTACCGGACCGCAGTAAGCTTGATATACATTCTTGGTTTGCACTGAAGAAGTGGGGAGGACGATCATGATAAATCTATTCAAAAATATGCGTACACGTTTAGGTGTATTTTTGGCAGTAATGGGACCGGGTGTTGTTACTGCCTTTGCAGATAATGATGCTGGAGGGATTGCCACATACGCTTCATCTGGTGCAAAGTATGGTTACGGATTATTGTTCACATTGTTGATTAGTACGATTTGTCTTGCGATTGCACAAGAAATTTCCGCACGAACGGGTGCGGTGACTGGTCGTGGGTTATCCGATTTAATTCGTGAGTTATTTGGTGTGAAGTGGACGTTTTTTGCGATGATTGTACTGCTCATTGCTAATATTGGTACTACCGCATCCGAATTTTCTGGTATTGCTACTAGTTTTGAAATATTTGGTGTGAGTAAATTTATTGCCGTACCCATTATGGGACTTATCGTATGGTGGTCGGTTCTGAAAGGCAACTATTCGCGGATCGAAAAAGTATTTTTTGTATTATGTGCAACTTTTTTAAGTTATATTATTTCGGGAGTGATTATTAATCCTCCTTGGGAAGAAGTGTTGGTGGCATCTGTTACTCCTACTTTTGCTAGTGATGCGGAATTTTTGATGATGGCGATTGGATTGATTGGTACCACGATTACCCCTTGGGGGCAATTTTACGTACAGGCAGCAGTCGTCGATAAAGGTATAACAGCCAAAGACTATAAATATACTTTTTGGGATGTTATGTTTGGTGCGTTCTTTACGTGGGTCATTGCATTCTTTGTCATTGTAGCTACGGCAGCTACCTTAAACGCCAATGGCATTTCAATTACAACAGTGAAGGATGCAGCGATTGCTTTAAGACCTTTAGCAGGACCATATGCCAGTACCTTGTTCTCTTTTGGACTACTGGGAGCCTCAATGCTTGCAGCCTTTATTCTGCCGCTTAGTACAGCATATGCGATTTGCGAAGCATTTGGCTTTGAAAGCGGCGTTAGTAAATCGTCAAAAGAAGCACCAGTATTTTTTGGGGTATATACGATGACCATTATATTAGGGGCTGGTATAGCGTTATGGCCAAATATATCGCTAGACCTTGTCATGTTATTATCACAAGTTGTGAATGGAGTATTACTGCCACCAATTCTTATTTTCATGGTACTCATTGCTAGTAATGCATCGATCATGGGTGAGTATAAAAATCCTAAATGGTATAATATTGTTTCATGGAGTTTTACAATTGTACTGATTATATTAACCTTGATGTTGTTAGTTTCCACAGTAGCTCCTGCATTGATGGATAGTGTAATAGGATTAATTGGGCTATAAAGGTTTTAGTGAAAATGTCCCGTGCTGATGAAGGCACGGGACATTTCGTTAATCCGACAGAGTATCAATAGGGAGCGGATATTATATTGTGGATCAATAAGAAGGAGTACTTTTATCTTGAAAAAAATCATGGCTATGTGTGTAATTGTATTATTTACTCTGCTTTTTAGTGGAATTTGTTTTGTGGAGAAATAAATGCAAGAAAAAAAGGTTCCCACGGCATAATTGAGAATCGAAAAAAACAACAATAATTGTTATTATAGATATAAGGGTGCTATAATAGATGCAAGAGCGTTATAGTGGATTTTTAATTGGTATTATTTTCGTCTCAACGAATGAATTAACTGGTTAAAAGGAGATTTTTTAAGAATGTTAAAGATGAATGTAGCAAATGTTTCGACAAAGAGTATCAAGACAAAGTTAATTATTTTCGCATGTCTAGTATTGGTCATTGCGATTGGAACTGCAAGTTTCTTAAATCTGCGAAGCAGCCAAATGGCTCTGAGTGAAAAAGTCGAGGAAAATATGCTTGCCAATGCACAGACGGCTGCAGAGGGGATTGGCAAGGAAGTGGCAGCAATGAAATCAATAGTACAAATCATTGCTGTGGATGATAAAATCAAATCTGGTGATCCTAATATTATAGGGGATAGATTGACGGAAATAAAAAAATCCATACCGAACCTTGAAAATTTGTTTTTTGTCAACTCCAGTGGAAATTTCATAGGAGCTAATAGTACAGCGGGATCCGTTGGTACTCGAGAATATTTTCAGGAAGTTATGCAAAGAAAAGAAACAGTAGTAGCTGGAGAGCCAGTTCTTTCACCAGTTTCTGGTCACTTGGTGACGATAGTCATCACTCCGGTCAAAGGAGAACAAGGACCCATTATCGGATATTTGGCTGCGTCAGTTCAGATAGATGGCATTACCAATTATGTCTTAAACCATAAATTTGGTAAAGAAGGCTATACTTATGCAGTCGGAAAGTCGGGTATTTTTTTCATACATCCGAATAAAGAAGTTGCGATGAAAGAAAATATTTTAAGCAGTGATAAGAATCCGGCACTAGTTGAATTAGCGAAAACGGCTCTTTCTGGCAAGAAAGGAGTCAAGGAATATGAATTTAACGGCGTGACAAGGTATGCGGGAGTTGCACCTGTTCCGGGGACCGCGTGGGTGGTAGGTACTGCATTACCTAAAGATGAGGCGATGGCGAGAATCAATGATATAAAGAATCAGGCAATTCTCGTGGCCTTTATTGCGGTGCTACTAGGTGGAATTATCATGTATTTTATCTCTACCCGAATGATTAATCCTATTATCTCTCTGGTAGGAGCGGCGGATAAGATGGCTGCTGGTGATCTTACTCAGAGCGTACGTGTATCGTCAGATGATGAAGTGGGACAACTATCGGAAGCTTTTAATAAAATGGGGGCTAATCTCAAAAACTTAATTCAGCAAGTGCAGAAAAATGCTGAGCAAGTCGCAGCTTCATCTGAACAATTAACGGCAAGTGCCGAACAATCGGCGCAAGCTGTTAACCAAGTTGCGACTTCTGTCAGTGATGTTGCACAGGGGGCAGTAACCCAAACCCAAGAAGTACATTCAGCCTCCAAAAGGGTAGAACAAATGTCAACTGTGATTCAGCAAATCGCTGATAACTCCGATAGAGTATCGGATATGTCCAATAAAACCGCTAGCGCAGCGCAAGAAGGTCAAAAAACAGTGAGTAGTGCCATTAGCCAGATGGTTAGCATAGAAAAATCGGTTGCAAGCTCTGCTGAAGTGGTTATGAAGCTTGGGGAACGTTCCACGGCGATTGGTCAGATTGTAGATACTATTTCGGGCATAGCCGGGCAAACGAATTTACTGGCATTGAATGCTGCGATTGAAGCTGCCCGTGCAGGGGAGCAGGGTAGGGGGTTTGCGGTTGTTGCAGAAGAAGTACGTAAGCTGGCGGAACAATCGCAAGAGGCTGCCAAAGAAATAGCAACATTGATTAATGAGATTCAAACGGATACGCAAAGTGCTGTTACTGTAATGAATAATGGAACCAATGAGGTTAGACTCGGGACGGAAGTGGTAAACAACGCGGGCCAATCATTTAAAGAAATTTATGGAATGATTGATCAGATGTCTTCGCAGGTAGAAGAAACATCAGCGGGAATTCAGCAAATGGCTTCCGGTAGTGAACAAATCGTCAGTTCAGTGCAAAATATTGATCATATTAGCCAAAATATTGCCGATCAGAGCCAGACGGTATCAGCTGCTACAGAAGAGCAGGCTGCGTCTATGGAACAAATTGCTGCATCGAGTCAGGCGTTATCTAAGCTCGCGGAAGAACTACAGGGTGCTCTACGAAAATTTCAAATATAAGTTCTATCTGGTGCAGTGAATAAAGAAATCAAGCCTTCCAGCTAGTTTGCGGGAAGGCTTGATTTCTTTTATTTAGTAGTTTGTGGAATATATTTACTCTAATACATTCGATAAACTACCGATTTTTCCAATCGAAATAGTAACTTGATCGCCACTTTGCAGCCATTTTTGTTCGTTCTCAGGATAACCTAAAATGACTCCACCAGGTGTTCCTGAGAAAATGATATCCCCTGGTTTTAATGTCATATGGTGGGATAGGTAACTAACAAGTGTTGCACAATCGAAAATCATCTCACGCGTATTGCCAGATTGACGGATCATTCCATTGACTTTACATTGTATGTTTAGATTATTGGGATCTATTTCATCAGCTGTTACTACATAGGGACCAATAGGAGCAAAATGATCACAAGTTTTGCCGAGTAGCCACTGTCCTGTGCGGAATTGAAGATCACGGGCTGAGAGGTCATTGCCTATGGTATAACCAAATACATAAGAAAGAGCATCTTCTTTTGAAACATTGATCGCTTCTTTTCCAATGACAACTACTAATTCAGCTTCATAATCGACTTTTTTTGCAGACGTTGGTAAAGCGATAGTTTGATTATGAGCAGCCAGGGCATTATTAAATTTGCTGAATACAATTGGTGAAGTAGGAATTTCGAGCTTACATTCTTCGCTATGCGTCATGTAATTAAAGCCTATACAAATAATTTTTTCAGGATTCAGCACACTAGGAGCATATGTAATATTTTCTTCTGGTATGATCTGAAAATCTTTTTTTTATCAAATCCAGTAATTGGCTGATAGCTTTTTCGCCACCATGAATCACTTGTTCTATCGTGCTCGGTGCCTCAAGAGAATGGTTAGCAGCAACCTTTTCTACATCGATGATCCCCTGCTCAAGCTTAATTCCTAAGTGGATTTTTTCTCCGACTTTAAAATTAACTAACTTCATGATATTCCTCCAACTCCTTTGTTTACATAGTATGCATAAATATCTTCTTTACCTTGGGATTTTACCGCTTTTTTAATTTTCTGTCAAGTCTGACAGTTACTTGTCAGTATAAGTGTTTTTTACTGAATCAGACAATGTAACACTTTCCTATTGGAAAGTTTGATGTGATACAAATCTGACGTTATAATAATGGTAAGTTATGTGCTTAGTGAAAGGGATGATAAGGCATGGTACAGCAAGCAGTGTTATCAGGAAAAGAAGTTCAGCTTACAGATACTCTTAATGGACATATTCTATTTACTCGTAATATCTTTTCACCAGATAATCAATGGATTGTTTATGATGTAAGGCCACAAGATGATATTTTTGATGGCAAGCGTATTGAAAAAGTAAATATTGAGACGAAAGAAGTTGTGGTCTTATATGAAGCTACGAATAACGCAAGAGTGGGAGTGGTTAGTTACCATCCTTTTGAAAATAAGGTCGTATTTATTCATGGACCGGAATTTCCGACTGTCGAATACAGCTATAATAGTTGGCGACGCTATGGCGTAGTGGTAGATGAAAAAGAACCTTTAACGGGTAGGCAATTAGATGCCCGTGATGTAACCGTACCATTTACTGCTGGAGCATTACGCGGTGGGACCCATGCTCATTCTTGGCATTTTGATGGTAGTATGGTGAGTTTTACTTACGAAGATGAAGTGCTTTCATATAGAAAACAAGAAACCTTCGAGCAAGAGATGAATATTAGAAATATTGGTATTACGATCATCGGTAAATCCGTTCCAGTTCATTTGGGGGAAAGAAACGTTGATGGGAATTTTACAGTGCTGGTTTCGCGGACAACGGCAAATGCGAGGCTAGGTTCTAATGAGATCGTTAAGGCTATCGAAGAGGGCTGGGTTGGAGAAAATGGTTATATAAATGCAGAGGGAGTCCAACAAGAAAAAGCCCTGGTTTTTCAGGGAATTGTCATTGATAAACAAGGCAATCAGGTGTCAGAAGTATATATCATAGATTTGCCAGATGATTTGACAGTTGCTAGTTCAGATGGTCCGCTAGAGGGTACAGAATGTAGACGTCCAGCACCTCCTAAAGGAGTCACGCAGAGGCGATTGACATATACTGCAGACTGGGATTACCCTGGAATTCAGGGACCTCGTCATTGGCTGCGCACCAACTTTGATGGGTCAAAAATTGCATTCATGGCGAAGGATGATCATGGTATTGTGCAAATATGGACGATTTCTCCTCTGGGTAATCAACTAATGCAAGTAACCCACAATCTATTTCCCATTCAAAGTTCATTCTCATGGAGCCCCGATGGTCAATATATTGCGTATGCAGCAGATGATAGCTTGTTTGTAACCAATGTTGCAACTGGAAAGAGCATTCGGCTCACTCCCAAGACAGTAGATGGGAATGTTATTTTGCCGTATTCCGTAGTATATTCTTCAGATGGGAAACAGATTGGTTATATGCGAGATATGAATCATGATGGTAATCGGTATTCGCAAATTTTTATATTTCGTTTTGATAAACATATTGCAATGTGCCAAACATGATGTATAATCTAAATAATAGACGAAATAAGTGAAGTGTAATATGATTTTTATATTGCCTTAGAGTACAATGGAGTGCCGGTCAGATACGCGTATGCGTTCTGATCGGCTATTACTTTTTTTAGGGAGCATAAAAATATAAGCACATGGGGGAGGTGCAAAGTAGATGGTAATGGTAGTTGATCAGACAATCGATGAGGCGCTGCGTTTAGGTGCATCTACTGCGACGATTAAGGCGATGGTGCCTTTTTTGAACAAGTATTCAATAGACAGCGTTGATGTGTCATTAAGAAATTTGAAACGATATGGTGTTAGTATAGAGCAGACTGGCTTATTACCCTTCATGCGTTGTATCATCAATCCTTCCCTTGATGAAATATCTCAAGTCAGGCAAATGGGATTTTCAAAAGTGGTCATTCGCTGGTTTCATCAGTCTGAGAATCCTTCCTTGGATCAATTGACAGCGGCATTCAGTGCTACTAGCGAATTTGCCCAAGAAATTTATTTGTGTATTGAAAATGTTTCTGATCGTTCTCTTTCGGAATTTGCTTGCTATTACTCCATTTTGACTGATTATAAAGTCAAACGATTCATTTATCACGATCAAGGCGGCACAATGGAACCTTTTCGTATTTGCCAAGATCTAAAGTTATTGAAACCGTTATTACCCTGTCCGATCGAATTTCATGCGCATAATACCTATGGCCTTGCTACAGCTAATAGTTTAGCGGCAATTCGATCAGGGGTTTCCTATGTTGCAATGGCAGTGAGTGGAATCGGATTACCCAATCATGCTGCGATGGAAGAAGTATTAATGGCGGTAAAACTGCTCTGGAAGCAAGAAAAATTACCATCAGGAAGTTCCTTGGCAGATGATTGTATGCAAATAGTATCCTCGTTAGGAATCAGTTTGCCTGTTGATAAAGCTCTGATTGGACGTAATGTCTTTGCTCATGAGTCAGGAATTCATGTGGATGGTATTACTAAAAATCCATTGCTTTATGAAGTCATTCAACCGGAAGAAGTAGGACAAAAAAGACAGCTGATTATCGGTAAACATTCGGGAACGGTCTCTTTGAAGATGAAATTTTCACAGTGGCACCTAGAATTAGATCAGGCAGAAGCGGTAACGATGTTAGAAAAAGTAAGGAAAATAGCAATCAGTCAAAAAAGATCATTATCCGATTTGCAATTACAACAATTGTATTGGCGGAGAAATGAAATGGGTTAGACAGAGTGGATCATGTTGCTAAAAAGGAGGAGAGTTCTAATGGAGCGTAATTTGGAGTTTCAGCTTGTCGATACTACCTTTCGGGATGGTGAACAGTCAGCTGGAGTTGTTTTTTCTACGGAAGAAAAAATAAATATGGCGATGGCTCTTGATCAAGCAGGTATTAGGTGGATCGAGGCTGGTACACCGGCAATGGGAGCGCAAGAACAAGAAACATTGCGGACGTTGTTAGCCCTGCCACTACGAGCTACGCTTATGGCTTGGAATCGAGCTGAAATTGCAGATATCCGCGCATCACTTGCTTGTGGATTTTCTTGTATACATGTTTCACTTCCGGTATCCGATTTGCATATTTATCAAAAATTAAAAAAAGATCGAGAATGGATTCTTAAAAGATTAAAAAAGGTATTGCAGTTACTGCAGAGTTATGGTGTTGACATAAGTGTTGGTGCGGAAGATACTTCACGTGCTGATCCTGAATTTTTTCTGCGATTTGCTGATGTTGCCGCTGAGTATGGAGCCATGAGAATTCGTTTTGCTGATACAGTAGGTTGTTTAGATCCATTTATAACATTTAATCGTTTACAAGATTTAGTCAAGCGATGTTCACTACCGATTGAGTTTCATGGTCATAATGACTTTGGAATGGCGACTGCCAATACATTAGCTGCTTTTCAGGCTGGGGTTAGTTTCGCAAGTGTTACGATAGCTGGTATCGGTGAAAGGGCTGGAAATGCATCACTAGAAGAAGTGGTGGTTGCTTTAGCAAAAATTTATGGATATCATTGCGGAGTTCAATGTAGTGAGTTAGGTTCATTAACAGAGTTGGTTACAAAAGCCAGCAATCGACCTTTGTTCCCCTATCGCCCAGTGGTAGGGTCAACTAGTCAAATCATGTATGTATGAGTAGGAATAGAAAATTCGTATAGTTTGTTTAGTGATGGTTAAGTTAGGTTAATTTTAAGTATAATGAAGTGCCGATCAAATACGCTTATGCGTTTTGATCGGCTATAATTTTTTTTTGGAGGTGTTATTATTAGAATATTAAACTCACATTGAACGCTTTTACTGAGAGCTTGAATACGCTATTTTCCTAGTATATCAACTGTTTTTTTTGTAAGTATTTAAAGCCTAAAAGAGTATCTCTAAGTAAATAGTATAGAATTGTATCTTAAAAAAATAATAAAACAAACATAAATGTATTGCAATGAACAGGAAGATGATGTATAATCTAATTAAGTTAAGTTTAGTTAAGTTAAGTTGAGTTAATAAATCTAGGCTAAAGCATTGAAGATTATAGTAGTGTTGGGCTAGAGTACAATGGAGTGCCGGTCGGATACGCGTGTGCGTTCCGACCGGCTATTATTTTTATCAGGGGGTGAGTATAGTGCCAGAGAATAGTACGGTTGTTTTATCAACAGAGAAAAAATCCATTTTGACAGGGTTACAAGTAATGATATTGGGTGATGTTGAAGTTGATGCACCATGGATGGATCAACCAATTGAGGTTGCTGAAAACTCATGGAATAAGAAGAAGCGAACAAGTTTTATTTCTGCAACTATTCCTCCTATAGTAAGTAATGAAGATGCACTTTGTAGCGAAAAACTTACGAATTTGCTGATGGCCATCTGTTTGAAGTATCCTTTCTGGAATGATTTTCGAGTATTAGACTATTTTAATAAGCGTGGTATTTCGATGACGATGGAAGAATTGAAGAATCTTCGTAGTGAGTGTGACATGGAAACAAAGGAAGATGTTTGTCTAGAACTGATGCGACTTTATTCTAATCATGAAATAGAATTAGGAAAAAGACAAGTGCAGTTCATCGAAAGAGTAAATCCCGCTTTTCGTGACCGAGATTTTTTAGGAAGTAGACCTGGAGAAGTACTTGCGTATGAATGCATTTTTTTCAGACGGTTAAATAAAATGTTTTATCTTCATTTAGTATTTGACTTATTTAATGGTTATGTTTTTGGCAGAGTCAATCGTCATTGTTCAGGAGATGTTGGACTAAAATTATTGCAAGAAAAAATTGTTTCTTTTTATCATGGTAGGGGTTATCGGGTTAATACCATTGTACATTCGATTAAATCTACTCGTGATCAATGGAAAGCAGAGGAATCTAAAATCCGCGCAAGTGTGTTGGCAATGGGTATTGAGTGGCTAGAGCCAGAGCATGAATTTGGTATTATACAACGTTTTCAACGTGATTTTTTAGATCCATTTTTCAATAATGCAGAGATATTTGATATACCGCTTCCGATGATTCAACCAGCTTTTGAACGATGGATGATACAATATAATACTACTTGTGATTTTGAGGAACGACGTGATCTTTTTGGATACAAGGATGATATTGATAGTATTGATAAGGTATATTTAAAAGTTCAATGCAATTAAGATTACAAATGTATAAGCAATCATAATTTGGGTATTCGTGGTACCTGAAAAGTGAAATAAAAAACCTCATAAGTATTCGTGGTACTTATGAGGTGAAATGAAATTTGAAAATCCAGTGGCACTAGGTCTATTTAGTTTACCCATTTTTAATGGTATCGTAAGGTTTCATGATATGAAGGGGGGTGATTTTATAGGTGAAGATAAAGAAATACTTCATGAGTATTCGTGGTACTCATGAAGTCAGGCAAATCTATTAATCCCAGTGGCACTAGGTTCATTCAATTTACCCATTTTATATTATAACATAAAGGTTCTCTTTTTTCAATATTAGAAAAATAGAATTGAATGTTGGATTGGCTGGGTTTAGTAGGCAAATCAGTAAAAAAGAGAACCGGATGATAGAGTACTAAAAATAAACTAAAGGTGGTTTTTAAAATGACAAGAAAAATAGCTATTTATGGAAAAGGCGGAATTGGAAAATCTACTACACAACAAAATACGGCAGCAGCAATGGCGCATTTTTATAATAAAAAAGTTTTTATTCACGGATGTGATCCTAAAGCCGATTCTACACGTTCCATTCTTGGAGGAAAACCACAAGATACGTTAATGGATATGTTACGAGAAGAAGGCGAAAGTGCTATTACAATTGATAAAATTGTAAAAACAGGTTTCATGGGTATTAAGTGTGTTGAATCTGGTGGTCCTGAACCTGGCGTTGGTTGTGCAGGGCGTGGTGTTATTACAGCAATTAATCTAATGGAAGATTTGGGAGCTTATACGGAAGATCTTGATTTTGTATTTTTTGATGTATTAGGTGACGTTGTTTGTGGTGGTTTTGCAATGCCTCTTCGTGAAGGGAAAGCAGAAGAAGTATATATTGTTGCATCGGGTGAGATGATGGCGATTTATGCAGCAAATAATATAGCGCGTGGACTACTCAAATATGCAGAACAAAGTGGTGTGCGTTTAGGTGGTATCATCTGCAATAGTCGTAAAGTTGATAAAGAACTAGAACTTATGGAAGAATTTTGTGCAGCGCTGGGAACACATATGATTCACTATGTACCACGGGATAATATTGTTCAAAGAGCAGAGTTTAATAAGAAAACAGTCATGGAATTTGATTCTGAAAGCAATCAAGCACATGAATATGGAGAATTGGCTCGTAAGATTATTGAAAATAAGAAGCTGGTTATTCCAACACCTTTGACGATGGATGAGTTGGAAGAAATGGTTCTTAAATATGGTTTGATGGACTAATTTCTTTAAAGAAAGTTGATGGATTACTGCTGCATATTGAAAAATAGAGGAGTCGATGAAGATATGTTAATGGCTAGAGTAATTATTAGACCAGAGAAAAAAGAATTGGTTCTCGAGGAACTTTCGAATGCTGGATTTCATGCTGCAACTGTAGTGGATGTTGTAGGTCGCGGTAAACAAAAAGGGATAAAAATTGGTAATATTGTCTATGATGAAATTCCTAAAACGTTGCTAATGATTGCGATTGAAAATGAAGATAAAGAAGAATTTGTCCAAATTATTCTTAAATATGCAAGAACAGATACAGAGGGTGCGTATGGTGATGGCAAGATATTTATAAGTCCTGTAGATACAGCCTATACTGTTTCTAGCGGTGCGCAAGGGCTATAAAGGAAGGAGGTTGTACTTGTGAAAGAAATTTTCGCCGTAATTAGGATGAATAAGAGCGGTGCCACTAGGCGGGCTTTGGTAGAAACAGGGGTTGTTGGCTTTACTGCTTTTAAAGTTATGGGTCGTGGGAAATTGGTTACTGACCCTACTATTATAGAAGAACGGAAAAGACATTTGTTGGCTCTTAGTGGGAAATATGATCCAGATACAGAAAGACGAGTAACTGAATTTTTAGATGGTACTAGCTTATTTCCAAGACGGTTATTTACTATTTTGGCCCGTGATGAAGATGTTGAGAAAATCGTAGATGTCATTATCGGTATAAATCGAACGGAGTTACGTGTTGGTGATGGGAAAATATTTGTATTGCCAGTAATAGAAGCAGTACGCGTTAGAACTGGTGAAACAGGCGACGCGGCTGTATAATGCGGCAAGCAAATTATATAGAAGAGGTATAACTGTTAATACAATGGGGTGTTGGCAGCAGAAAATGTTATGTAACATTTGGGAAAAGGCATCCGGGAATTTGCAATTATGGATTGCAAATTCGGATGCCGACTCAGAAGACTAGAACTGTTTGGTGGGAATTGAAGTACTGTACAGAATAATCATGGGGGTGTAAATAATGGCATTGAAATTACTAAAATGTGATGAAGCAATTCCAGAACGTGAACAACACGTTTATATAAAAGAAGATGGGGAAGATACTACCCAGTATTTGCCTATTTCTAATTCGGAAACAATTCCCGGGTCATTATCAGAACGTGGATGTGCCTATTGTGGTGCAAAGCTGGTAATTGGTGGCGTAATTAAGGATTGTATTCAAATGATTCATGGACCAGTTGGATGTGCGTATGATACCTGGCATACAAAACGTTATCCAAGTGATAATGATAATTTTCAATTAAAATATGTTTGGTCATCTAGTATAAAAGAAAAGCATATTGTATTTGGCGGTGAAAAACAATTAAAACAAAGTATGCTAGAAGCTTTTGAAGCCATGCCTCATATTAAAAGAATGTTTGTTTACACAACATGTTCTACTGCATTAATTGGTGATGATCCAAAGGCTGTTGCGAAAGACGTTGAAAAGCAATTAGGCGATGTAGATATTTTTGTTGTAGAATGCCCAGGTTTTGCCGGAGTTAGCCAATCACGAGGACATCATGTATTGAATATGGCTTGGATGAATGAAAAAGTAGGGACAGTGGAACCGGAGATTACTAGTCCTTATACCATGAATTTTATCGGTGACTATAATATTCAAGGCGATACGATGGTGTTAGAAAAATACTTCCAGCAGATGGGGATTCAGATTATAGCACATTTTACTGGAAATGCAACTTATGATCAACTGCGCGGTATGCATAGAGCTCAGCTTAATGTTGTTAACTGCGCTAGATCAGCGGGTTATATTGCGAATGAGTTAAAGCAAAGATTTGGAATTCCTCGTATGGATATTGATTCTTGGGGCTTTAGCTATGTGCAAGAGGGGGTACGTAAAGTCGGTGCTTTCTTTGGTTTAGAAGATAAAGCGGAAGAAGTGATTGCCCAAGAAATTGCCAAATACAAAGCAAAATTAGACTGGTATAAAGAACGTTTAGTTGGTAAAAAAGTATGTATCTGGACAGGTGGACCTAGACTTTGGCATTGGACAAAGGCGTTAGAAGATGATTTGGGCATGCAAGTAGTGGCGATGTCCTCTAAGTTTGGTCATCAAGAAGATTTTGAAAAAGTAATTGCACGGGGTAATACAGGAACGATCTATATTGATGATGGTAATGAACTTGAATTTTTTGAAGTATTAGAGATGGTTAAGCCGGATGTTATACTCACTGGACCTCGTGTAGGTACATTAGTCAAAAAGTTACACATTCCTTATGTGAATGGCCATGCTTATCACAATGGTCCATATATGGGATTTGAAGGTGCTGTCAATATGGCCAGAGATCTGTATAATGCAATTCATTCACCACTCTGGAAATTAGCGAGCGAAGATGTAAGAGAGGGATGATAATCATGGAAGATAAGATTGAGGAATTGACTTCGTATATTCAAGAACGTTGTTTGTGGCAGTTTTTTTCACGGACATGGGATAGGGAAGAAAACATTGAAGGCATTTTAAATAAAACGGCAGAAATTTTAACAGATAAACAGGTTGTGACAGAAACACCTGCAGAAAAATATTTTTATGCTGATGCCAAAATTTTAGTATCGGAAATTAAAAATAAATTTTCTTGGTTAGTTGGCATGGAAAAAGATCAAGTAATGGAAATGATCGCTGGTGTTAAAGCAAGACTAACAGAAATAACCATTACGAAATCAAAAAATTGTGAACTGAATTTGAAGGAGTATTAAAAACTAGAAAATCAGTTTGCTAATGGGCGCAAAAACAGAATAATTATTTAGGAATGATTGGAGAAGTGAGATTATGTCTTTGACAATAAAAGAAAAAGAACGGACAGGTATAATAAATCCAATGTATAACTGTCAACCTTGCGGTGCACAGTTTGCGGCTATTGGCGTAAAAGATTGTATTCCTTTGGTGCATGGAGGTCAGGGTTGTAGCATGTTTGTTCGTTTGTTATTTGCTCAACACTTTAAAGAAAATTTTGATATCGCTTCTTCTTCGGTCAATGAAGGTGCAGCTGTCTTTGGTGCCGTGAAGCAAGTCGAAATATCCATTGATAACCTTGTAAAACGTTATCCAGATTTAAAAGTGGTTCCGATTATTACTACCTGTTCAACCGAAACAATTGGTGACGATATTGAAGGTGTAATAAGAAAAATAAATAAAAAATTGAAAAATGACTTTCCTGATCGTGAAGTAGCCCTCATTCCTGTGCACACCCCTAGCTACAGCGGTAGTCATGTGACTGGTTATAATACGGCGATTCATTCTCTTGTATCTGGTTTAGCAAAAAAAGGAGAACCTACTGGTAAATTAAATATTATTACTGGTTGGGTCAATCCTGGAGACGTGGTAGAAATAAAACATCTCTTAGCAGAGATGGGAGTTGACGGAAATATCCTAATTGATACGGAAACTTTTGATGCTCCTACGATGCCAGATAAAGAAGGCTTTGCTTTTGGGAATACAACAATAGAAGATATTGCCAATTCCGCCAATGCGGTTGGTACGATTGCATTATGCACATATCAAGGTGGTAGTGCTGCGGCATATTTGCAAGAAAAATTCAATGTTCCGGCAATTGTTGACCCAACACCAATTGGTATTAAAAATACGGATCTCTTTTTGAAAAATATTAGTAAGTTGACTGGTAAGGCAATACCAGAATCCTTAGTGCGGGAACGTGGGAGAGCGATAGATGCTATGGCGGATCTTGCACATATGTTTTTTGCCAATAAGAAAGTGGCTATTTATGGTGATCCTGATTTGGTCATTGGATTGGCTCAGTTTTGTTTGGAATGTGAGTTAGAACCTGTGCTACTCTTGCTTGGTGATGATAATATTGCATATCAAAAGGATCCTAGGTTTGATGATCTGAAAGAAAAAGCAAATTGCGAGATTGAAGTGGTGTGGAACGCAGATTTGTGGGAGTTAGAACATCGCATTAAAGAAGAAGGCTTGAAATTAGATTTGATTATGGGTCACTCAAAAGGTCGATATGTTGCGATTGATAACAATATCCCTATGGTCCGAGTCGGCTTCCCTACTTTTGATCGCGCTGGTCTTTGGAAAAATCCTATCATCAGTTATAAAGGTGCAGAGTGGCTAGCAGAAACCATTGCTAATACTTTATTTGTAGATATGGAAAATAAACATAATAAAGAGTGGATATTAAACGTTTGGTAGGAGGATGAATAAGATGGATACAGCTAAAAAAATAATGGTGAGATGCTTACAAGTCATTTTCAGTTTTATCATGGAAGCTGTATCTGTTGATACTCTTCCTGATTTAACAGATAGTGGTTTAGAAATGTTTCATTCTTGGTACTGGTAAAATATAATGTTTCCCATGCCGTAGAGTAGCAAGGATAGAACGATATATTATGATAACAGTTTCGATTCTTCCTTGCTGCTGTATGGGATATAGAGAGGAGGAGTATTGTGTCTGGTGATAAAAAGTTTTCCGATAGCGTCATATTCCATGGGCATTTGAGTGAATTATATCGCCTTGCTAAAGAAGGAAAGATTAAAACTACTTTGCAAGGAAGTCATACTCGTCCCTGTAAATTTTGGACAGCAATGAAGGTGCTGAGCGGTATTAAAAATGCCATTGTTATTGCTCATGGGCCGAGTGGTTGTGCATATGGCGTAAAGCAAGCTTATAAATTGACTAATTGTCGTAATAGTGGTTCTCCTTATGAGTCGGTTGTTAGTACGAATATGGATCAAAAGACTGTGATTTATGGTGGAGAAAAAGAACTAAAAGGTGCCATCTTAGAAGTAAGTGCCAAATATCATCCAGACATTATCGTAGTAGCAACCAGTTGTGCTTCAGGAATTATTGGTGACAATATCGATGCTGTGGTGCAAAAGATTGAAAAAAAAATTGATGCTGAAATTATGACCATTCATTGCGAAGGATTTGCAGGAGAATATCGAAGTGGTTTTGATTTAGTTTTTCGGCAAATTGTAAATTTCATGGAAGCGCCCACGCCCAAACGAAAGGCGGAACTTGCTCATTCCGTAAATATCGTAGGTGGTAAAATGGGACCAGAACGTACTGAAGTAGATACCGATGTAAAAGAACTTATACGTTTGGTAGAAGGTATGGGAGCAACAGTGAATGCGGTTATTGCGGGCAACTGTAGTTTGGAAGAACTGAAACGTGCACCAAGTGTTGCTGTAAATTGTACTTTGTGTTTGGATCTTGGTTACACGATGGGGAAAGAAATGTTAGAGCGGTATGATACGCCACTGAATTCTACGATTCTTCCTTACGGAATTCGTGCAACAGAAAAATGGCTCAAGGGTGCTGCAAAGCATTTGGGTATGGAAGCTGAAGCAGAGGCTTTAATTGAAAAAGAGTACAATCATATTAAGGTCGAATTTGAAGAAACCAAAAAATATCTAGAAGGTAAACTGGCGATTGTCGAAGGACATGATGCTATTAAATCTCTATCTATTGCTCATATGCTAGAATGCGATTTTGGAATGCGTGCTGTAATTTATAATTTCCATCCATGGAGTACAGAAGCGCGCGATACGAGTATTGATTATCTGCTGGAAACGGGAATGGACCCAGAAATATTAATTACAAAAGGGACGTTAGCATTTGGTAAATATGAATCAATGCAACAAACGGAAAAAGAATTACTGGAGTTTGTTGGCAACTTGAGTCCCGATTCGGCAGTTTATTTTGGATCTTCTCTAAGCTTTCCTAAGATACCAGTTGTTGACTTAAATGCGATATTAAATCGACCCCGTTTTGGTTATCGAGGTGCATTGAAAGTAGCTAAATGCATTAAAACAGCACTGCAATATGGATTTCGTCCTCGTAGTCCCTTGTCAAAACGGATTGTATTTCCTAAAAATGCAGGTGGGTTATCTTCGGCACAATCTTTAACTCCAAAATTATCTCAGGATTTACCTGACTGTACAGTATACGCTAGCAAAAGGCGAGGAAGATGTTTCAATGAATAAAATCGCTGTATAGTATGATGCCCAAAGGAGGAAGGATTATGTATGATGAACTGAAGTTTGAAGAATGTAATCATAGTAAAGACCCGATTGTAGGATGTGCTCTTGAAGGAGTCGCTAGTGTGATTGCAGGTATTGATGATGTGAGTGTTGTCATTCATTCGCCACAAGGTTGTGCAGCAACTGTTGGCAATGCATATGATATTCATGAGATTGATTTTACTCGTCGTAAAATTGGATGCACCCGTCTTTTTGAATCCGATATCATTATGGGAGCATCGCAAAAACTAAAGGATATGATTAAAGAAGCTGATAGCACTTTTGGAACGGCAGTGATGTTTGTCGTTGGTACTTGTGCGGCGGATATTATTGGTGAAGACATTGAGGGAATTTGCAGAAATATGCAATCTCAGGTAAAAGCAAAACTGATTCCGGTTACTGCGGGTGGTTTTCGTGGTACTAGTTATGATGGCATTGATATAGGGCTGAGAGCCTTGTTGCCATTTGTTGAAAAAAATAAGGATAAGATCCCTAATAGTGTGAATATTATTGCCCCGCAAGCGAATTTGAATCCTACGTGGTGGGCCGATCTAAAGTGGGTGACGGATACTCTTGCTTTCTTGGGGATTAAAATACAGGCTGTGTTACCAAATCATACTTCGTTGAAAGAGTTGGCAGATGCGAGTAAAGCATCCGCAAATATTTTATTAAGTCACGATGTTGGGCATGAATTTGTAGGACAAATGCAGCAAATCCATGATATACCACTGATTCTAGATGGAATCCCCTTGCCGATTGGTCTTAAAAATACAGCAACTTGGCTAAGAGCTCTCGGTGTTTATTTTAAGGTTGAGGATAAGGTGGAAGAGCTCATCGTAGCGGGTGAAGAATTGGTGGTAGATATTTTACGACGACGTGGTTTAATGATTATTCCTCGATATCGTAATTGTAAAATAGCGGTGTCTGGTGATGGGACTATGGGAGTTGGAATGGTCCGGATGTTATTTGAAGAATTAGAAATGATTCCAGAGTTACTCATGTTTCGATCAGATAGTCCGCAATTGCGTAATCTTTTACAAAAAGAACTGGATGATCTGGGGATTTCTCCAAGAGTGGTTTTTGCCGCTGATGGCTATCAAGTGAAGCAAGCACTAAAAGAAGTGGAGATCAATGCAGTACTTGGTTCTGCATGGGAAAAGTATATTGCAGAAGAGCTAGAAATACAGCTTGCTTTTGATGTACTGAGCCCTACGAATCGGGAAGCGTATCTAGATCGAGCGTATTTTGGTTATGAAGGAATGCTTAATATTTTAGAAACGGTCGCTAATGATTGGGAAACGGCATTTCGTTCGAAACAAATTAATTGGGAATCGTGTACATGATAATGATATAAGAAGTTTGAGGTGAAGCAATATGAAATGTCCAGGTTTAGTAGCTGAAAAAACAGAAACAATGACTGCTGCGATGTTGGAAAAAACGCAGAAGCATCCATGTTATTCTTTTGATGCTCATCAAAAATTTGCGAGGATGCATTTACCGGTTGCTCCGTATTGTAATATTAGTTGCAATTATTGTAACCGAAAATTTGATTGCGTCAATGAGAGCCGCCCAGGTGTCACAAGTGAAATACTTACACCGCAAGCTGCAAAGGATAAATTTATACGTGTTAAAGAACAAATTGGTCAACTTAGTGTAGTGGGGATTGCAGGACCTGGTGATGCTTTAGCGGATTGGGAAAATACACGAGAAACAATCCGGTTAATTCGTGAAATTGATCCGCAAATGGTATTTTGCTTATCGACAAATGGATTATTGTTACCGGAATATGCACAAGAAATTATAGACTTAGGCGTAACTCATGTAACGGTTACTGTAAATTGTCTAGATAGTGCCATTGGAGCAAAAATTTATAAACATATTAATTATAAGGGGCATCATTACGAAGGGGAAGATGGTGTAAAGATTTTAATAGAAAATCAGTTAGCTGGCATTGCCTTATTGACAGCTCAAGGGATTGTTGTAAAAGTTAATATTGTGATGCTAAATGGCATTAATGATCATCATATCCCGGAAGTTGTGAAAAAAGCAAAAGAACTTGGCGTTTATATTACCAATATTATGCCATTGATCCCGGCTTCGGGCAGTGTTTTTGAAAATTTTCCGCAAACAGCAATGAAAGATGTGAATGAGATGCGAAATTTATGTGAGGTTGATGTTATGCAAATGCGTCACTGTAAGCAATGTCGTGCAGATGCCATTGGATTACTAGACGAAGATCGATCGCCAGAATTTCGAGATAAGCAACTGCAGGTAGAAACATTACCCAATACTAAACAAGAAGAACAACTAAAAAAAATTAAAGTTGCTGTTACTTCGAAACAAGGGAAATTAGTGAATTTACATTTTGGTCATGCGAAGGAATTTTTGATTTATGAAATAGCAGGGACAGAAACTTCCTTTTTAGAAACTCGATCGGCTGATCAATATTGCTTGGGAAATGAAGAGTGTGATGAAGAGGACTCTCGTCGAGATAAGTTGATTGATGTGATTGCGGATTGTGATGCATTGCTTACGATGAGGATTGGTTACCATGCTGAGAAAAAGCTACTTGAACGTGATATTGTGAGTGTGGAATATTGTTATACAGTTGAGCAAGGTTTGAAATTTGTGCAACAGCAGCTTATGTAACATATGGTGAAAAATAGAAGGGAGAGTGACAGAGATGAAACAAATGGTAATGGTGGTCGATCAGACAGTAAACGAAGCATTGCGCTTAGGCATGTCTATTGAGACTATTAAAATGATGATACCTTTTTTGAAAAAATATTCAATTGAAACCGTTGATGTATCGCTACGTCATTTGCAAAAATATGGTGGTAGTTTAAGCCGAGCTTTTGCATTGCCGTTATTGCGTTGTAAAATTCGATCTTCTCTTGAAGAAGTAGCGCAAGTCAAACAGATGGGATTCTCAAGAGTAGTAGTTACTTGGTATCATCAGTCACAAAATTCATCATTGGATCAGTTGGCAGATGTATTAGCTGAAGTTCAAAAATTTGCGCAAGAGAGTTACCTGTGTATTATAAATGCCTCTGACTTTTCTGTTGCTGAGCTAGCTTGCTATTGGACATTGTTACGTCGTTATAAAGTGAAGCGATTTATTTATCAAGATAAAGCGAGTAGTATAGAGCCATTTACTGTTTGTCAAAATATGGATACGCTGCGCCGAAGCGTACCTTGTCCTATAGAATTTCATGGACATAATGCCTATGGATTGGCTACAGCCAATAGTTTGGCTGCGCTGAGATCGGGTGCCTCCTATGTAGCAACTGCAGTGAGTGGAATTGGAGTGCCAAATCATGCAGCCATGGAAGAAGTTTTGATGGCGGTAAAACATTTGTGGAAGCAAGACCAAGTGGTATCAGGAAGCTCGTTGACGGCAGATTGTATGGAGATATTATCACATATGGGGATCAGCTTACCGATCGATAAGGCTCTTATTGGACGCGGTGTATTCGCCCATGAATCTGGCATACATGTGGATGGTGTTACTAAAAATCCGTTAATTTATGAAGTGATTCAGCCTGAAGAAGTCGGGCAAAGAAGGCAATTGGTGATTGGCAAGCATTCTGGAACTGCTTCTCTTAAAGTGAAATTTTTGCAATGGAATCTAGAGTTATCGCAAGAAGAAGCGACAGGGATGCTCGAAAAAGTGAGGAAAATTGCATCTTTACAAAAAAGTTCGCTATCTGATTTGCAATTGCATCAACTGTATTGGACGAGAAATCAAATCAATGAAAACCAAATTGGGTAGTGATCAGGAACATAGGAGGGGATTTATCGTGGGTCGTAAGAATGGATTCCAAATCATTGATACTACCTTTCGGGACGGCGAACAGTCAGCGGGAGTTGTTTTTTCTGCAGAAGAAAAAATCAAAATGGCAACGGCTCTTGATCGTGCTGGTGTTGCTTGGATTGAGGCAGGTATACCAGCAATGGGCATCGAAGAACAAGAAACGCTACGAACACTGTTAGGGTTACCGTTACGAGCGACGTTGATTGCTTGGAATCGAGCAGAACTGGAAGACATTCGTACATCTATATCTTGTGGTTTTTCGTGCATTCATATCTCATTACCTGTATCGGATTTGCATATTTCGCAAAAATTAAAAAAGGATCGAGAATGGATTCTAAAACGCTTGAAACTGGCATTGCAATTTGCTCAAAGTTATGGTTGTTCTATTACGGTAGGAGCAGAAGATACTTCGCGAGCTGATCCTGAATTTTTTCTGCAATTTGCCGAGGTTGCTGCTCAGTTTGGGGTTATGAGAATTCGGTTTGCTGATACAGTAGGTTGTCTAGATCCGCTTACAACATTTGATCGTCTGCAAGACTTAGTACGGCGGTGTCCCTTGCCAATTGAATTTCATGGTCATAATGATTTTGGTTTGGCTACAGCTAATACGTTAGCGGCCTTTCAAGCTGGGGTTGCTTTTGCAAGTGTTACCTTAGCGGGGATTGGTGAAAGAGCGGGAAATGCATCCTTGGAAGAAGTGGTAGCTTCTTTAGAAAAAATTTATAGATATCATTGTGGAGTTGATTTTAGTAAATTAAATGCATTAGCAGATTTAGTTGCGCAGGCAAGTGATAGACCATTATTTCCTTATCGGCCTGTAGTTGGTGAAAACTGTCGAATGATAATGTAGGAATTGGGAAAAGGGGAAATATATCATGAAGAAAGAGTTTCGACATTATTTTGCCTATGGTTCCAATATGAATCTAGTGCAAATGGATGAAAGATGTTCGAGTGCTAAGGTGCTTGGTATTGCTCGTTTACCTAATCACAGAGTTGAATTTTATGGATATTCTAAGGTTTGGGATGGAGCCCAAGAAACCGTGATTCCGGAAGTTGGATCCGACGTTTGGGGTGTATTATATGAACTGCAATTTTATGATTGTGATCAATTAGATGCATATGAAGATGCACGTCTTGATGGGACGGGGGCGTATTTTCACTATCCAGTAGATGTAATTGATGGAGAACGAAAAATCATTGATGCGATGATTTATAAAAAAGATACATTGGGAGAAGCCAAACCGCCTAGTACGGAATATTTGAATTTTATTTTACAAGGAGCCAAAGAGCAAGGGTTACCAGATGAGTATATAAAACTGTTGGAAAATAAAACAACAAAACCTGCTTCTTATGCGGTGCCGGTTATAAAAAAATCAAATTTTGATTGGATTAGTGCAACTTGTGGTGATTGTGGTCAATAAGTGCTTATATAATAAAAAAACCTCCTAGAGAAATACAGTTCTTAAACCGTGTTTACTCTAGGAGGTTTTATTTTACCTTAAATTTCTGCTACGATGGTGCCCATATTGGAGATATCATAACCACCTAAGTTGACTACTTCTTTCTGGAATTTTGGACATCGTAAAATAGCAAGTAGAGATTGAAAGTGTGGTTGCTCCATATTTTTCGTTAATGCAACTAAATCAAATTGTTCTTTATGTAGCGGAATGAACTCTACATATTGTACTTGCATTGCTGCCTTTTCTATTCCAAGACCTACATCGGCTTCGCCGCGTGCGACGCAACTAGCAACAGCTAAGTGGTTTCTTTCTTCCCGGTCATATCCTTGTATCTGTTCGGGATTTATATCTAACCTGCGTAGCTTTTCATCTAATAAAACTCTTGTTCCTGTACTACGTTCGCGATTGACGAAGTGTACATCAGGGCGGGTTAAATCAGACCAGTCGTGAATGTTTTTGGGATTACCGGGCGCTACATAAAATCCTTCAATACGGTACGCCATATTAATAATCGAAACTTTTTGGCCTGGTAAATAGCAACGTACATAAGGTGTATTGTATTCGTCGTTGTCTCCATCCCATAGATGGGCTGTGGTGATATCGGCAGCGTGATTATATAAAGCGGTTAAGCCACTGATGCTTTCAATATGGCGACGTAACACTCGTATGTTTCGTGTTCGCTTTTCTAAATGATAAGCAAGTGCATCTAAGATGACATCTTGTCCGCAAATCACTAGTTCAGTGTGCTGATCCAGATGGTGATCAGGTTGAGTTTCTACTAAGCAAGGTAGTGCGGTATCGCCACTTCTGGCTTTACGTTTATACTCTTCAAAGTCTTTACTTTCAATTCGCATACTTCTTCCGATCCGGTAAGCAACTAAATCGCCACGTTTGATTAACTCATAAACGGTATAACGCGATATTTTTAATACTTTCGCTACTTCTTCGGGTGTATATAAAAGTTCATCTGACATGTAAGATTACCTCCACAAGATAAGTGTACTTATATCATACTGTATCTTGCGTGGTTTCTCAATAGATTATTATGTTTAATTTGATTTAGTTTGTTTTATAATGCAAAAAAATGTTGACAAACCATTATAAAACGATTAAGATTAAACTAGATCAACAGAACCAAACTAAATACAATTAAACAAAACAGATAACTGGAAGGTTCTGGTTTTAATGGAATAAAAATAAGAGTAGATAAGCAAAGAGGCTTACTAAGTGCGAAGGCATTGGTAAGTCTCTTTATTTAGTTTGCCCCGAATGGGCGATAACTTGGTGGTGAAAGTCCACTACAGGCTT
>CAXYVG010000044.1:0-30645 GCA_964292325.1 uncultured bacterium
TGGGCAGAAAAATAGCAAAAGGCAAATATGCAATGTCTGTTGGCTATAAAAAAGCGTTCACGGGAAATAACCCAGCCATGACTATTGCATATTGCGGCGCTCCAAACGAAAAATTTAAAAGTAGTGGAAATGAACAAGACAAAGAATATTTTGTAGTAGGAATCAATGGAGAAACAGAAATCGCTACGAACTGGAAGATTGATCTGCAATTAGATCATGAGATGGGTAAGCACAGCAAATCGGTAAATGCAGCGGTAATGGTACGTTATTACTGGTAACAGAACTAGATGAAATAGGGCAAATTCAAAGGAGTGATAATAATGGGTTCTGGTGCAAAAAATAACGCCGTGATATAATCATTACCCTAAACTTAAAAGTAGAGGTAAAAAAAATGTCACAGCATTTGTTTAAGTGGAAACATTTCGAGTCCGAAATTATAATATTATGTGTTCGCTGGTACCTGAAATATCCACTCAGTTACCGTATGCTTGTGGAGATGATGCAAGAACGAGGATTAAACCTAACCCACACGACCATAATGAGATGGGTTTACCAATATTCTCCCATCATGGATGAAAGAATACGGAAACACCTTAAGCCAACTAATGATTCATGGAGAATGGATGAGACATATCTCAAAATCAAGGGTAAAAACGCCTATTTATATCGAGCCGTAGATTCTGAAGGAAAAACGATAGACTTTTTTGTATCTGAACATCGTGATAAAGATGCCGCGAAGAAGTTCTTCAAAAAGGCTCTAAAAGCCATATATAATCAGCAACCAAGAGTAATAACAACTGACAAGTATGCTGCAACAGGGGGAAAAAGCCACTAAAACACTTATGTTTACTGGCTTTTCAGCACCTCCGTGCGATGTATTTTTTGTTCGAGCCCCGGACTTTGAATGAGGTTCCAAAGTTCCTCTGTGCTCAGTGTCATTGTATGATTTTCTCCAGTTGTCGGCCATTTAAAATGACCACGTTCTAACCGTTTAAAGTGTAGCCAGAAGCCGTTGTCTTCCCAGGTCAAAACCTTGAGTCGATTGCGCTGCCGATTGCAAAAAACAAATAGGGCCTTCTCGAAAGGATCTAGGTTAAAACTGTTTTGCATGAGAGCGCTTAATCCATTGATAGATTTACGCATATCTGTATGACCACAGGCTAGGAACACCGGCATCGGTTCAAAATTTTTTAACATAGTTCCCGTATCACCCCGAGTACGTTCGCTAATATTTTCATATCGGTATTAACTGCAACCGGGATGGTGAATACACCCGCCTGTACAGAAAGTGTTTCTGCTTTTTCTGTTACAGTAACGACGGGTATCCAGGTTTGCTGGGGTTGAGAAGTTTTTTGTTCCCGTTCCTCCCGCATCCATCGTTGCAAGGTACTCAGGCCGATGTGATTTTCTGTACACCACTGCTTGCAAGATAACCCGCTAGTTTTGTAAGTGTTCACCAGTAATGCTTTTTCTGCGGCAGAAAAATTTTTGTGTTTTCGTCTCGTTACTGTTTCCATAGTGAATGCCCCCCCTTGGGAAGGTTCTGGTGCAAAAAATAATGCCGTGATATAATCATTACCCTAAACTTAAAAGTTGAGGTAAAAATAATGTCACAGCATTTGTTTAAGTGGAAACATTTCGAATCCGAAATTATAATATTATGTATTCGCTGGTACCTGAAATATCCGCTCAGTTACCGGATGCTTGTGGAGATGATGCAAGAACGAGGATTAAACCTAACTCATACAACAATTATGAGATGGGTCCATCAATATTCTCCAATTATTAGCGAAAAGGTCCGAAAGCATTTTAAACCAACGAATGATTCGTGGCGAATGGATGAAACCTATCTGAAAATCAAGGGTAGAAATGCCTATTTATATCGAGCAGTCGATTCTGAAGGAAAGACTATCGACTTTTTTGTATCTGAATATCGTGATAAAGATGCCGCGAAGAAGTTCTTTAAGAAAGCTTTAAAAGCCACGCATAATCAGCAACCAAGAGTAATAACAACCGACAAGTATGCTGCAACAGAAGTTGCTATTCATGAAATGATTTATAATGGAACCATTTCCGTTAAGACGACGTTACGAAAAAACAAATACTTGAATAACATTATTGAACAAGACCACCGATTTATCAAACGCAAGATCAAACCAATGCTGGGATTTGATAGTTTTGGGACTGCTGAGAAAACAATTTGTGGGATAGAAATTATGAATATGATTCGAAAAGGGCAGGTTGAAGAAATTCAATGTGCTCTGTCTGAGGTTAAGTTTTTAAATAAAATTATGAAAATATCAGCTTAATGCCGAGTAAACGATAGGATATTTTTTACTCTATAAATTTTTTGCACCAGAGCCAAGCAGGCTGCAGGTTGAGTCTTTGCTATATCTACGTGCAAAAAACAGTAACTTCTCAGCTTCTGTAAAATTTATGAGAATAATTTATAAAGGTTAATTCTTTAGGTAGGATTTACATAAAATTTGGCGAATAATGCTAATCATCTAGAATAATTAGCGGTCAAAAGAATCACTTTGACTGTCCTTTTTATATTGTCTAAAAGGATATAAGATAGGAGCCATCCTGCAAGCAATGAAAAAAGGATCATTTGGATCAGGGTTTCTTCGTTACGTTTGATGAATTTAACTTAGATGTAGTTATTGATTATGAAGGTTCCATTATAGATTGTAACTGTGAACACTAAATGACTCACGAAATAGTTATAGAGGTGGGAAGATCTCAGGATCAATCTTTAAGTAATCTTTAAATAAATAATGGAATAAAGGTGCTATATTGGAGATAAATCATTAATAATACAGGGAGGACACTATAGTGAAAAAAATAAGTTATATAGTCATGCTAATCATGTCGCTTTTGTTAGTGAGTGGGTGCGCTAAACAGGATACTGCCCAAATGGCAACCATTAACGATGTGGCAAATAAACGTATAGGTGTTTATACCGGGACTATTTATGACAAGTTTGCAGTACAGCGATTTCCGTCTGCAACCGTTATGCAATACAATGGGCAGGCTGACCTGATACTTGCATTAAAAAGTGGCAAAGTGGATGTAGTAATCACCAATCTTTATGCGGCAAAAGATATGATGAAAACAAATGATGATGTTGGCATTTTAACAGATGATGTCTTGAATTTTCCCGTTGGTATTGGTTTTAACAAGAACAACCCTGTTTTGCGGGAAAAATTTAATAATTTCTTAAAAGCAAGCCAAGTAGACGGCTCCGCGAATCTAATCTATAAAAAATGGTTTGAAAATGATATTGAAACCATCAAGATGCCAGATTTTCAACCAAATCTGACAGGTGAGAAAGTGGTGCTAGGGGTTGCAGTGGGGGATTTGCCAAGTGTCGGGTATGTAAATGGCAAGTATGTTGGTCTTGATATCGAGTTAGTCCAAGCTTTTGCCCAAAAGGAAAATATGAATCTTGAAATTATATCTTCCGAGTTTGGAGGATTGATTGCTTCCCTAGCAGCGGGGAAAATGGATATGATTGCCGATTGTATTGCGATTACCTCAGAACGCCAAAAACAGGTTGATTTTTCTGAGCCTTATATGGAGGACAAGTCGGCTATTCTTGCGCTAAAAAAGAACATTGCCAATACGGTACAGAAAGATGAAAGAAAAGAACAAACACCTTCATTTATTAAGGGGGTTAGTGATAGTTTTTATAGCAATCTTATACATGAAAAGCGGTATTTACTTGTTATTGATGGATTACAGACAACAGGTATCATTTCGGTGTTTTCCATATTGCTGGGTACGTTGCTTGGGGCTTTAATTTGCTATATGCGGATGTCAAAACGAAAAGTATTAACTTTATTTGCCCAACTATATATCGCCATTTTACGTGGTGTCCCTGTATTAGTTCTGTTAATGGTTACTTATTATATTATATTTGCAAAAACAAATATATCTCCCATTTTTGTTGCAGTTGTTGCCTTTGGGATGAATTTTGCCGCGTATGTGTCGGAAATGTTTCGAACAGCAATTGAAAGCATTGATAAAGGTCAGAATGAAGCTGGCATAGCTGGAGGATTTACTAGAGTACAGACATTTATGTATATTGTTATGCCACAGGCAATCAGGCAAGTGATACCTGTTTATACAGGAGAACTGATCTCCCTGGTCAAAATGACCTCAATAGTGGGGTATGTTGCGGTACAGGATTTGACCAAGGCCAGTGATATTATACGAAGCCGTACCTTTGATGCCTTTTTCCCACTGATTATGACGGCAGTATTGTATTTTGCCATTTCATGGCTACTTGTATTGCTGCTTGACATTGTGGAGCGAAAAACCGACCCCAAACAAAGAAGGCGAGAGTCAGCTATCCCGTATTTGAAGAATGATATATCGGCATTGGTAAGGAGGAAGAAGTAATGATTACAGTAAAACACCTTTCTAAAACCTTTGGCGATCTGATGGTGCTAAAAGATATTAATACCCAAATAAAGAAGGGTGAGGTTATCTCCATAATCGGTCCTTCTGGAACGGGCAAAAGTACATTGTTACGTTGTCTTAATTTACTTGAGATGCCAAGTAGCGGCAGTATTGAAATTGACGGTGTTGATATTTTAAACAAAGGGACAAATGTGCCGAAATTGAGACAAAAAATGGGAATGGTATTTCAGTCCTTTAACTTATATGCACATTTGACGGTTATGGAAAATTTAACAATTGGACCGCTAAAACTACTTCATAAAACAAAACAGGAAGCGGAAGAACAGTCCAGTGAGCTGCTTAAAGCTGTAGGGCTTTCGGAAAAAGCAGGAAACTTTCCTGATGAACTTTCAGGTGGGCAAAAGCAAAGAGTGGCTATTGCAAGATGCCTGGCCATGAATCCCGAAATCATTTTATTTGATGAGCCGACTTCAGCACTTGATCCTACGATGGTTAGCGAGGTTTTAGCAGTCATTCGCCGCCTTGCCAAAGAAGGTATGACCATGGCGATTGTTACCCATGAGATGGATTTTGCCAAAAGTGTTTCTACAAGGGTGTTTTATATGGACGAGGGGATTGTTTATGAAGAGGGTAGCCCTAATGAAATTTTTGAGAACCCTAAAAAGGAAAAAACAAGGGCATTTATTCAAAGGATTCGTAACTTCAAAGAAAAAATTACGAGTAAGGAATTTGATTTATACAAGTTAAATGCCAATATTGAAATGTTCTGTGCAAAGTATACAGTTGATAAAAGAGTTGTGAGCAATATTCTGTTATTGGTTGAGGAGATGGTAATCAATATGCTAATACCAATTGAAAATCGCCAACCAGAAATTGACTTAACAATCGAATATGCCGAAAAGAAGGATGAATTCCGCGTTATTTTTGACTATGAAGGATCTCCAAGCAATCCTTTTATTGCTGCCGACACCGACAATCTATCGCTACGTTTAGTAACCGGGATAGCGAAAAATAGTGAATATTCATTTGTGAGTGGCAAGAATCAAATTATAGTCACGCCTAAGTAGAGTGAGGATAGCCTTTATAAAGAAATTTTTAAATTATTTTACCGCGGAGGAAATGGGGCAAAGCAGTGACGATTTGACGGACGAGGAGTTAGATGCCGTTGCAGGAGGACACAAGGAAGGGTGCTTACCTATGCCGATTGGCAAAACGTGGAGTACTTAGACGCACTGACGTACATACAAAACAACGTAGCTTACATCCGGCCGGTTATAGAACGGTCGGATGTAAGGTATTACGTGATGTTCCTTTGATTTGGCGTAGATCATAAATGTAGTCAGACAAAAGACTCAACAAGCAGCACAGTACTTCTTGTTGAATCTTTTGTATCTCAATAATTGGGGTTTTTATCAAGAAACTTGGTTTATCCTGTAATAATTGTAGGTTATTCTGTGGGATTTTGGCAGGAGTTTAAGATGATATGGTAAATATAGTTTTATAAGGAAGCAGTGTTTTTGAAATGTGTCAAGGGGATTTGTCGATTTTAAAGGCGGTGGAAAGAGAGGTTAGCACCATTATATAGATGGGGCTAGAATAATATGAAAGTATTCAATTTGTTGCCTGGGGATATTCCTAAAGTCGTTCGGGTCGCTATCATTGCCTTCGCCGTAGCTGTTGGTCAAATTGCCGCTGAAACAAGCGCTCAATCCTTGTTTAGCCTGCGATTTGGTGTGGAATATTTGCCAATGATGTATTTGATCGAAGTTGTGGTTATTCCTTTGGAAATATGGGCCTTTGTCAAATTGGCTGATCTATACGGCAAAGCTAATTTCCTAAAGGTGGTTTATGGCTGCTTAACGGCAGTTGTTTTACTCAATGGCCTAGCATTAATTAGTATTCAGTATTTTAGTATTCAGGCATCTTGGTTCTATCCAGTATTGTTTCTTACATCTAATATTGCTGAAAGAGGATTTGTAACATTGATGTGGCTGCTGGCAGAGGATATGTGCACGACAAGGCAAGCCAAGCGGATATTTCCTGTCTTGATTGGTTGCTATACTCTTGGTAGCATACTTACCGGATTTTTTATCAATCACACCAATTCTGGAAGCGGCGGTATAAGCCCAGAATTTATCTATTTTATCTGGCCATGCATGATGGTTTTGGTTGGAAAAGCTTGGTGGCAGGTGGTTGTACGTTACATAGAACCGATGAGCATATTGACTGAAAATGAACAAAGTTCCGATATGCTTAGCAGTATTCGGATCATTCATAAATCAGCTTTTCTGCGCGTTGCTCTTATGGTTATGGTGCTATTATACGGTGTTGCTTTTCTAATGGAATACGAGCTGACGACGGTAAGCAAGGCTATATATAGTAATGAGGAGGAGTTAACGGCGTTCTGGGGATTATTTTTAGCTATCTATTACACGTCTGGCTTAGTTGTGGGTGGCGTTTTTTTAGGCCCATTACTGGAACGGTTTGGTATCGGAACCGTAGTCGTCATGATAGCTGGTCTTTCAGTGCTGGCTTTTTCTGAGCTGACACTATTGATCGCTAGCTCATGGACACTAACGGCCGTGTTTATTGGTGGGGTGATGATGTATATCGTGATGTACACGATTGCTGATCCAACCTATCAATTATTTTTCAAGACCATTCCGACAAGTCAACGGACAGGTGTAAGACTGGTGTTCGGTGGAGCACTATTCGCTGGCGGTAAGTTACTTTGTTCAGCAGTAGCGGCATTACATTCGTTAGGTCTTATTAACCTAACCACTTTATCTATGCTAGGATTGATACTTACAGTATGCATGTTAGTGCTAGCTATAAAGCAGAAACGGCTATATTTTATTCAGCTGATTAATAATGTTCGAGACCGCTTCATATCGATTCAGGATATGCCATTTAGTTTGGCTGGACAAAAACTAAGTGCTCTGGAATTAGCGCCAGTGACAGCACTCCTCAGCGGAGACAAGAGTAAGATAAAACTTGGTCTTGAAATATATGGTTCTCTGCATATAACTGAATTAGCGATTCATATAAAGCCGTTTTTAGTACATGAGGATGCAGAAATTCGTCTGCTGGCACTTCGGGCATTTGAGCCAGATTGCAATAATGAAGGTTTGATAAATTTCCGTCAGGCCTTGCAGGACAACGATATTCGAATTGTAGCGGAAGCAGTTAAGGTATTAGGGCGAGCCAACGACGTTGTTACAGCAGATAGTAGGGATCTGCTGCTCCGGGCAATGTTAACTGATGGTGGTGAAAGAACCATTTATGCTTGTGAAGTAGTCGGAGATATAGGCGCAGAAGAATATGGAACGAAAGTTCATAAAATCATGAAAAGTAGCGATCATCCAGCGATTTTCCTAGCTGCTGTACAATGTTTGGGTAAGCTAGGCTGGGTTACTGCTGTGCCTGATATTTTGAGCGAACTACCCCATAGAGGCCCTGAATATGGCAAAGTGGCGACTCAGTCACTAATGGAAATTGGTGTTGCGGCTGTGCCATTCATCAAGCAAGCTTTGGATCATCCTGAAGTGAAAATTTGGCAGACAGCCGTAACGGTACTTGCTGAAATAGAGAGTAGTACTCAAACTGCGGAATTTGTTGTGGAATCATGTATGAAACAATTAGAAAACATCACTAAAGGTAATGAGATGATATGGGCTTTACATGAAATAGGACAGCCAAAGCTGGCTGCCCTTGCTGACATGCGATTCAGTGAGATAAGTTGTGATATCTGCGAGGGAGCCTGGGCTGTATTAGGCGTATTTACCGATCACAATACAGTTCAGAGTGTTAAAAATGCAGTTTATAGTAGGGATGCCGAAAAGCGAGAAGCTGGGCTTGATATTCTGGCGGAGGGCTTAGGATGCCGTCAGCTAAGTCAGGCAATATTACAGATTGTTGATCAGGCTAACGATTATGAGCCCAAGCAGGGCATAAATGCAAATGATATATTGCGCTTGGCAGTCTGGAATGATGGCTGGATTAAGAAAATTTTGGACGCCAGAACTTATAATGTAGAAAAGGGTGAAGATGTGAGGAAAGAAGAGTATGGGGGAGAGATCGAGAAGCTTGTCCTATTGAGGCAGGCGCCACCATTCAAAGGACTTACTCTGGATGAAATCAGTCGGATTGCCAATATTGCCAGGTTAGAACGTTACGCTGATCAAACCGTTATTATTAGTGCAGGTAAACAGGTTTCCTGTATGTACGTGGTTGTTGATGGTTATATAGAGATCGGTGGAACAATAATTGGGGGACACGAAAGTACAATCAGTGTTCTCAAGGCAAATGAGTGTTTTGGCGAAGATGGTATATTGTCAGATTCGCCGTCAGTCATTACGGCTCAAGTTATTATGGGGGATGCAACGGTACTAGCGATTGACGGGGCGGGACTTAAACGATTGTTGTATTCCTATCCTGATATAGCTCTTGGTATGTTGTCTGAAGCTTCCGTGCGCCTGAATAAACTTCAATGGCGGTTGGTTGCGCAGGGCTAATGACCAATACGATCGGATTCTTGACGTACATAGGCGAGTAGTTCATGAGCAAATGGCGTTGCTAGTTTAATCTCGTCCCAATCCAGAGGGGCATTCAGATATTGTAATATGAGTGCATCGTGACCTTCAAGTCCAGCTGGCAAAACACCAGAAAAAAAGAATCCGATCTTTTCTGCTTCGACGGCTATATCGGTTATAGCTGGATGTTGTAAATCAAGATAAAGGTAGATGACGTCAATTGTTTGGCGGCAGCACTGGGCGGTCTGTTCTTTTATAATGGCAGTTGCGTCAGGGCCATAAGATGAGAAACGGAGGATGACATAATTCATGTCTGATTGAAGTTCCAGGTTATAAATAGTGGATTCCTGGAGTGCTGGGGCGCTTTTTGCGCAATCGTCGATGGAAAATGGTACTTTCAATGTAGTATAGATCTTTGTAATCATCGCACGGTGGTTGGCAGGAGGGTAAATGGTGGCAGGCATTCTGTCTTTAAGTACGCCAAACTGCATGACTAAACTAACCCGGTGGTGAGTTTGAATAGACATGGATTTAAAGTCGGTTTCGAGTATGAAGCCGAGGAGAATGCCACAGTCACTGAGCCCTACGAAGCGGGCACCTTTTTGCGTGATAATATGGCTGGTCACTGACAGGCAGAAATGCCCAAAAAGATCGAGACGGCGACTTTCCTCTACGATGGCGAGGGAAAGTTTGTAAAAAAGTCGCGTGCCACGATATTCGGGAGAGATAAACATTGATTCTATATCGGCAATTTGGCCATAGAGCCGCAGGTCGATATAGCCTAGTATCTCTTCGCCATCTTCGGCCTTGGCGACGAGTGAGATCAGGGAGCCATTCTTATTTTGTTCTATCAGTTGGGCAGGATCATAGACATAATCCTCGTCGTACGAGTAGCCGTAAGTGCGGTAGGCGCAACGAGCTACTGGCATGGCATCTTCAGGCTGAAAACGCCTTATCTGATATTTTACATTATTTTCGACTTTGGTAACAGGTGCTTCAGCAACTGCATTTTGAAACAGCATCTCTTGTTGTCGTAAACGCTTAGTCAAAATTGTTTCCTTGCCATGCCGCCCCAGATAACGGAAAGTGATGTCGTACGCAAATTTTCGGGCCAAATAGATGCCCAGTCCCTTCGTATCATCAGTAGCCCGTTCAGGTGAGTAATGTGGCAATGCTGCCGGGTCAAAAGGCAACCCCTTTTCTGAAAATTTCACCACAATCTTAGTGGAGGTTATTTCGAAATTGACTTGAAATGTTTCTTGGCTGTTATTTTCAAAGCCATGCTGAATAATATTAGTAAAGATTTCTTCAACCGCCAACTCTAATTGCTGTTGTTCTTTATGTGAAAAACCGACGATTTCTGCTAGTTTCTGAGTATAAGCAAGGAGCGGATGAAGATGGTCAAGCCGGGTTGGCAGAATTAAGGTTGACGAGAATGAATTGGTATTTATATCCATAGTCTTTTCCTCCTTCTACAAGTATGTTCTCATTGTATAATAACATTGTCTGGTAGTACAGAGGTTGAATTTTATTTAGACCACAATTGTGAGTCTGTGTCTCTATTTTTAGGAGGAATAGTTATATGGAGAAAAAGCGTATTCGAAAAAATCCGACGGATTTAGAATATAGATTAGAAGATATACCACCTGCAAAGGTTATGTTTCCACTTGTATTACCGCATTAAGCCGACCGCTTTCTAGCATAATGAGGAGGAGTGTCAGTTGACGATAAAACAGATGCCGATTATTGAACAATCATGTTCGGATAAAGCAATTAAAATTGAAAATTTATCATTTAGCTATAAAACACAACAAGAAGAAAAGGCACTAGACAATATACGGATTGATATTAAATACGGTGAGTTTGTGGTTATTATGGGACCAAGCGGTGCAGGAAAGTCTACGTTGGCTAATTGCTTAAATGGCCTGATTCCTAATTTTGTGAAGGGGAAATACAGTGGTATTGTAGAAGTGCTGGGGCGTAACCCTGCTAAAGAAAAAGTGGGAGCAATGGCGAAAGATATTGGACTAGTTTTTCAGGATTTTGAGTCACAGATTTTTTCTACGAATACCAAATTGGAAATTGCCTTTGGTCCCGAAAATTTTAATATGGATACTGGGCAAATGAATGAGACGATTGATCAGATGCTTAAAATTGTAAAACTATCGGGTCTAGAAAATAGGCATCCGTCCACTCTGTCAGGAGGTCAGAAACAACGTTTAGCCATCGGCTCTGTTCTTGCCATTGCGCCCCGTATTATGTGTATGGATGAGCCTACTACTGATTTGGATCCCTTGGGCAAGCTGGGCATTTTTCAGATTGCTCGTGAACTACATCAGTATAAGGAGTTAACGCTGATTATTATTGAGCATGAAACAGAGGAAACGTTAATGGCTGATCGCATTGTTATCATGGATAAAGGAAAAATCCTTGCTGATGGTAAACCAACTACAATATTACGTCAAGTGGATTTTTTTCGTACTTTGGGAATTATGCCTTTGCAGGTCCCTGAGTATTTTGCAAAATTAGGTATAGCTAGGGAATTGTTGCCACTGACGCCTGAAGAAGGTATGGCTGCATTCTTGGAACATGGTTTACGAATGGATGAAAAACGTTATCAGGAATTGATTATGAAGGAAGACCGGCAGGAAAATCAATACAAGCACACTATACTTAAAGTAAGTGGGCTTGAGTATAAGTATAGTACGGGAAATAAAGTGTTAAAAGGAATCGACCTTGAGATCAAAGAAGGTGAATTTATTGCAATCCTTGGGCATAATGGCAGTGGTAAAACAACACTTGTTAAACACTTTAACGGGCTTTTGAAGCCAACGGCTGGACAAGTACTGGTGAATGGCAAGGATACGAGTCAGAGTGCTATTTTTGAAATTGGTAAGGAAATTGGTTATGTATTCCAAAATCCTGACCATCAAATATTTTCTGACACAGTATATGATGAGGTTGCCTTTAGTCCTAGGATGCGTGGTTTTGCAAAAAGTCAAATTGATAGCTTAGTTAAAGAGGCTTTAAAAGCTGTTGAAATGGAAGGATATGAGGGGGAAGATCCTTTTTCCCTAACTAAAGGTGAACGACAAAGAATCGCAGTTGCTTCGGTGCTTTCCGCACAGCCTAAAATTATCATTTTAGATGAACCAACAACAGGGCTTGATTTTAAAGAACAGTATAAAATGATGGAGTTAATCAAACGCCTGAATGAGAGTGGACATACCATTATTATAGTGACTCATACCATGTGGGTTGTAGCCGAATATGCCCATAAAGTTGCCGTTATTCGGGATGGCGTTATGGCTATGTATGGCAGGACCAGAGAGGTATTCAGTCAAGAATCTGACTTAGCGCAATCGTATTTGAAAACACCACAGATTGTAAATTTGAGTAATAAGATTGGTAACACCTTATTGTCAGTAGAAGAGATGTTATATTGCACAGCAAGGGTGGGTGAAATATAAATGGAAATGTTTTTGTATTTGGATAAAGATACCTATATGCACCGTTTAGATCCCCGTTCTAAGATTTTTGTAATGATTGCTACGTTTTGTATCGCATTACTGTTTGAGTCGATTCCAGTACTGTTGGCACTAGCAACGCTGGTGATTGGCTATGGTGCATCAGGGAGGATCTTAAGTAATCTGAACCGTATAAAACTAGTGCTCATTATGATCAGTCTGTTTTCTGTTATAATTTGGTCAGTAATGGGCAAGGGAAGTACTAAAATTGTTGGCATGATCACGCAGGAAGGTCTTATCTACGGTATTGCGATGGGTATTAAACTCAATGTCATGATTATTGCTGGTATGAATTTTTTGAGTTCAACCAAGATTGAAGAACTATCACTGGCACTACAAAAATTGAGAATTCCTTATCGCGTAGCGTTTGCTTTTTCCACTGCGATTAGACTGGTGCCAATGATTGTTAGCACGACCTATATTATTATGCAGGCACAAAAATCAAGGGGGTTGGACTTGGATTCTGGTAATATGCTAACAAGGATAAAAAAATATATTCCGCTACTCATTCCAGTCTTCATCTCGGTTATCAGAGGAACCAATGTGTTTGCCATGGCTCTGGAATCCAAGGGATTTGGATATAGTAATCAGCGTAGTAGTTATTTGCAAATTGGGTATAAAACAAATGATATAGTGTTGTTAATTAGTACTTTATTGTTATTGTTAGTAAGTGTGTACTTGAAAATAAAGGTCATATAATGTAAATATTACAAAGGGGTGGACAAATGCAAGAAGTATTTGGTATGTGGAAGTATACGAAAATGGTGGTATTGGTTGCATTGAGTGCCGCTATTTATGCTGCATTGCTTATTCCGTTTAAAGCACTAGTACTGGTTCCAGGGATTACTGAGGTGCGTCCAGCAAGTGCTTTTCCTATTGTATTTGGGCTATTGTTTGGGCCTGCAGGTGCTTGGGGGGCAGCAATTGGCAATTTAATTGGAGATTTTTTTGGTTCATTAGGCATTGGTAGTGTTTTTGGCTTTATTGGTAACTTTTTCTTTGCTTATGTCCCTTATAAATTATGGAATAAAATGGGAATGGTTAATAAAAGTGATGAAGATTCATTAATGCTCAATAGTACTCCCAAAATAATTAACTATGCTGTTGTAGCTATCTTGGGATCAGTTTCCTGTGCATTAATTATTGCCTGGGGTCTGGAGGTGTTGCAATTAGTTCCTTTTGCTGCTTTGGGTACAATTATTAGTGTAAATAACTCGATTCCAGCAGTTGTTCTGGGAATTCCTTTAATGCTGATCCTCTATCCACGTATCAAAAAATGGGATTTATTATGGACGGATATTGTTGATGAAGAGTACATTGAAAAACCATCATCTATATCTAAATTAGGTGCTATGCTCATGGTCGTTGGCATTGTCGGTGGTATGACATTAGGATTAGCTGTAGCTCTTGGTTGTAGTGATCAGGCTGCTTTTACTACCGGATTTGGGCAAGGGAAAATGGGTAACGCTAGTGTAGTGGTCTTGGCAGGAATTGGCGTAGCCCTTAATTTTATTGGGGGATTTATGCAGAAATAACAACAAGTAAATGGACAATTTCACTATGATCACGAAATAACTCACAACCGATGTAGACAAAAGACTCAACAAACAGGCTAGTAATGCAAGTTGAGTCTTTGTTATATTTCTTTAAGTAATCTTTAAATTGTTAATTGGATAAAAGTGTTATAATGTAAATAAAACATATATAAAGGAGTTTTGTTAATGAAAAAAACCTTAGTAATGTTATGCTTCATAGTGTCAATTGTTTCATCAGTTTTTGCAAGTCCTGTGATAGATAAGGAGACTCTCTATCAAGGCTCAACCATTGAGGCACTTTTGGCAGGAAATTATGATGGTGTAGCTACTGTTAAAAAAATAAAGTCACAGGGTAACATGGGACTGGGGACTTTTGCTGGGCTTGATGGTGAAATGATTGTACTAGATGGAAAAGTCTATAGGGCAGCTAAAGACGGTAAAGTGACTGTTCAGAATGACAATGTGCAAAGTCCTTTTTATGCAATTACCTATTTTGATGTGGACATAACCAAACAAATCAAAGATACTGATCTTACACTTGATTCATTAAAAAAGGAGCTTGATCAACTTCGTACACGTAATGATTTGCCGTATGCAATTATCATTAAGGGTAAATTCAAAGCAATCAAAGTGCGCAGTGTTGGTCCTTACGAACCTCCATATCCGCTGCTTTCAGAGGCGGTAAAGGAACAGAGAGAGTTTGATTATTCTGAGATATCTGGTAGATTAGTAGGTTTTTGGCTGCCAGCATATATGGGTAATACCAATGCCGCTGGTTATCATTTACACTTTCTTTCTGACGACTGTCAAAAGGGTGGTCATGTACTTGATGCAGTGATAACTGATGCTGAAATTAATCTTGATGAAACACCAAATTTTCATATTGAATTTTCTCCATATCCAACCAAACCGTTAGAAAAGGCTGATAGTTATAAATCTTAATTTCTCTGCGTGTTCTGTAGTTGTCTGCGGAGAAAAAATAGTGATAGCAATGTCACTATTTTTTTGTCCAGAAAGAAAGTATCACTTTCTCTGGATACGTGCAACCAACGGCTATTGCTGTCGCTGGAAGCTCGGCATTGACTGGGTTTTCTAATAGTAAATGTGGGAATATTATGCGAAAATATTACTAAATCCTTAAAATTTGGCAGGAAATTAAATTTTTTGTTGGAATATAGGTAAATATATCCTTAGTTGAAAACAATGGGAGTTGGAATTATTTAGTAGAGGAAGGTGAGTCTCTGTCATGTTTCAAATACCACTAATGTTGCTTCACACCGCTTGTGTAATGGGTGTTTTTGCGTATATTTTGACCCGTACTCAGTTTTATTCTGATATATTAGAGAAAAAGCAAAATCCACGGAATCGGATATTTTTAATGATCATATTTGGTGTGTTCTCCTTGTATGGCGCATTAAATGCTATTCCGTTTAATGGGGGATTAATTAGTTTGCGACCTACCGGACCTATTATTGCAGGATTTCTGGGGGGACCATGGGTAGGATTAGTTGCTGGTGTGATTGGCGCTGTTGACCGTGTTATACAAGGTGGAATATCATGGAAATCGGCTGTTTTAGCTACCGTATTATCTGGATTGTTTTCGGGTTTATATTACCAATGGCGAAAACAAGGTGATTTGGTAAAAGTGAAGGAAGCCATTTGTTTTATGGCTTTATATGAAGTGTTTGCTTCTGGGCTGACTTTTTTGCTAGTGCCTGATTTTGGGACAGCGTTAAGGATAGAACAAGGTATTCGAATACCTATGATTGTAGGGAATTGCATTGCCGTAGCCATTTTTATATTTATTACAAAAAATTTAATCGAAGAAAGAAAAACTCGCGAGACAAAAGAGCGCATTGAAAGCGAATTAAATGTTGCTCGTAGTATTCAGATGAGCATGGTGCCGAAAATATTCCCCGCATTTCCTGAAATAACGGAAGTGGATGTTCACGCTTCTTTAGCACCTGCCAAAGAAGTTGGGGGTGATTTGTACGATTTCTTTTTTGTTGATGAGTACCATTTTTGTTTTGTGATAGGTGATGTTTCTGGAAAAGGAGTACCAGCGTCTTTGTTTATGGCTGTTGCCAAAACTTTAATTGAAGCTAAGGCAACTATAGGTGTTGATAGTGATGAAATTTTGTTTAAAGCCAATAATGAACTTTGCCGAGGAAATGATGAAACTATGTTTGTCACTACTTTTTGTGGAATACTGGATATCCGCACAGGTGAGGTTATATATAGTAATGGCGGTCATAATCTACCATATTTATATCAGTCGAATGGAACGATTAAAGCCCTTTCTTGCAAACCGGGCATAGCACTTGGGATTATGGAGGATTTTACATTTACCAAAGAAAAGCTTGTTATGAATAAAGGGGATGCCCTTGTATTATATACAGATGGTGTTACTGAGGCCCTATCCGTAACCACCGAAATGTTTACAGAACAGCGGTTAGAACAAGCTATTGGAAAATCTCCCAGTAATATGCCGAAAGCAATTGTGCAAAACATTGTTGAGGGAGTCGGGAGTTTCGCGGCAGGGGCTGAACAATTTGATGATATTACGGTACTTGTGTTGACTTATCTCGGGGGAGAGCAAGAGCGTAGCTAATTTGCTGGTAAGGTCGGTTAGGAGTGATTTTTTTTGAAAAAAATAATTTGGATAGTTGGCCTTATTTTGTTATGTTATGCAGGTAGTGGTTTTTTAGTTACGTCTGTGGCTCTTCATAACATGGCTGGAAATCAATTACCCCAAACTAACCACGATAGAGCTTGGCGGATTGGTTACTGCGAGTCTGGAGAGTTTTCCAATTATGCCAGTACGTTAAATGGTTTACTTAGCGGCCTTGCAGAGCTGGGGTGGATCAGCGGGGTAGAAAATCTGCCCTATGTTAATGAGCAACAAGATACTCGGATTATGTGGAAATGGCTGGCCTCTCAGCCTCTTGGTCCATACATCGAGTTTGTTGGGGATGCTTATTATAGTTTTGGTCACATGGATCAAGGGAAACAGCTAAAGCTTAGGGAACAAATTATTCAGAGACTAAACGGGGGAGATATTGATTTAATGATTGTAATGGGCACCCAGGCAGGGCAACGATTATCGAACAGTTTGCATCATGTGCCCACGTTGGCGTTTTCTACCAGTAATGCTGTTCAGACTGGAATTCTTAGTTCAGCGACAGATTCTGGTTTAGATCATGTATGGGGGCATATGGATTCAGGTCGATATCGTCGGCAGCTAGAAGTGTTTCATGATTTGTTTGCGTTTAAAAAGCTTGGTATAGTGTATGAGGATTCTGTGGATGGAAAGTCTTATGCGGCGCTAGAAGATGTTGAGGCTGTTGCCAAGGAACGTGGATTTACTATTGTCCGCTACTTTGTAAAAGACAGGCAACATGATAAGGAGTTATATCGTCAGGATATGTTAGCGGCTCACCGTAAATTGGTGGAGCAAGGAGTGGATGCTTTTTATAGTACACTTTATTTTGATCGTGATGTAACAGAACTTCCCCAATTATTTGCACCTTTCTATGAAAATAAAATTCCGGTTTTTGCCCAGCAGGGGTCTGTTGAAGTTCGGAATGGTGCTTTGATCAGTGTAGCGAGAGCCGATTTTCGTGGCATAGGACGTTTTGGTGCAGAAACCATTGCCCAAGTTTTACATGGTGTATTACCACGCCAGTTGCCGCAAACTTATGAAAATACTCCGAATATCGTACTCAATATGGAAGTAGCTGAAAAAATAGGCTATGTACCTACTTTTGAGACATTGTTAGTTGCAGATGAAATCTATCCGTTCATTGAGGAAGGAAAATAATATAGCATTGTTTGGATAGGGGGGGATTTCGATTTTGCGCAATAGGATGGTTGTCATTTTTACGACGGTATCCCTCCTCTTGATTATTATCGTTCTTGGGTTTAGTGGATGGTTAAACATCGTGACCTTTAAAAAAAATTATGTAACCTCGCTAGTTACTAGTTATACAGTTGCTGGTGGTGAGGCTCGGCGAAAAATTGAATATGCCGTGCGCTATGGGAAGCCGTTAACTAATTTTTATGCGGTGCAAGAATTATTAGGGGAAATTAATACGTATAGTGAGGGTGCTATAGAGAATGTACGAATCCTTCGACCTGATGCATTGGTTATGTATGCTTTACAAGAGGGGGAAGTCGGCAGCGTTCTTCCACGTGAATTAGCTAGTAAAGTGGATTTTGGTGTTGATCGGCCGAACCATCCCTATGACCTTGCTTTGAGTGAAGGGAAATATCATGCATTTATTCCCATAAGAGATAAGCAAAATACTTGGATAGCCTCTATTGATATGGTATTTGATGAAGCTGTTGTTAATCGGGAGGTTAATGCCTACGTATGGCCTATTATCGAAGTGATGCTGCTGATTGCAGCCCTAGCTAGCTTTTGTTTAGTCGTTTTTTTCTGGCTAATTCCCATTTTGGATACATCTGGGCAAATTCGGAAAAAGCGTATCTTGACTATTTTTGTGCTTGTATTAGGTATAGCGCAGTTAGCTTTCGTTGTGACCAATACTAGTAATTTTAAATCAGTATATGTTAACATTGCTCAGAAAAACACATTATTGGCAGCGACAATCATTGAAAAAGATATTAATAGAGTAGTACAGCTAGGCGTACCCTATCATCGTTTGGCCGATATGGAGGGATGGTTACAGCGGATTATCAACTCTGTTCCTGAGATTGAGAGTATCTATATAACCGATTCACAAGATACGATACTACATGCTGCGCCAGTAGCAAACAAGGTAAATCAACCGATTGAGATGTCAAATTTGCACTATAGTATGCCACTTATTTCAGATCAAACTGGTGTTAGTGCTACTTTGCATATTGTTCTTTCCCAATCCTATGTGGATAATAAAGTAAATGACATTTTAATCGATGCGCTGACAGTATCGCTAATTTCATTTTTCTTCATGATCGAATTCGTATTATTTGTTTTGTTATTTATTAATTTAAAAGCTGTTAAGTATGGTGGAGAAGAGGATGAAACGGTTACAATTGGAATTATTCGTCCGTTAGCTTTTTTGTTTTTTATTGCTACTGATATGTCGATTTCGTTTATTCCGATGCAAATGAAAAATTTATATGAACCGTTATTTGGTTTATCACAAAATACCGTGATGGGACTACCGATTTCAGTAGAAATGTTATGTGCAAGTCTAACAGCTATTTCGACAGGATTTATTCTTGATAAGAAAGGCTGGCGGTTTCCTTTTTTTATCGGTTTATCGATTTTGTTTGTTGGAGTGCTTTTGTCTGGTTTAGCCTGGAGTGCACTGGTATTTATTATCGCGAGAGGAATAGTCGGTACTGGTTTTGGTTTCGCCTGGATGGCCATGCGGGGATATGTTGCAGCAAATCCATCTTCAGCTAGCAGGGCAAAGGGGTTCTCACAACTTAACGCTGGTATTTATGCAGGAAATATTTGTGCGTGTGCATTAGGGGCTATGCTAGCAGAAAGGATGGGTTATGCAGGTGTGTTTTTTATTGCGGTAGCCATTGTACTATTAACAGCTGCTTTTGCTGCGACGCTAGTAAAAGATCCTACTGGTACAGCAGTTAAGGCGGAGTCTAAGATAAAGCTTACAAAGACTAAGTGGAATAGATTTTTTGGCGATGCTAGTGTAATAGGATTAATGCTGCTAATCACGGTTCCTTCTGCCTTATGTTTAACAGGGTTCCTTAATTACTTTTTTCCAATATACTCAAATCAGATTGGTATTTCCCCAGCTAATACGGGACGCGCATTTATGATTTATGGGATATGTATTATATATTTAGGACCTTTTTTTGGAAAATATATTTCCAAAAGCCAGAACCTAAAGAAATTAGTTGTTTGTGCCAGTTGTATCGGTGTAATAGCACTATTGTTGTTTTCCTTGAGAGGCGGAATTATCGCTGCACTTGTGGCCGTTTTCCTATTTGGAGTAGCTGATAGTATCGGCTTTATAGCGCAGAATACATTTTTGCTAAATCTATCTGTCACAAAAGCTTTTGGAGAAGGAAAAGCACTTGGCTTTTTTAGTATGACGAAAAAGCTTGGACAGATGCTTGGCCCACTAGTTTTTGCAGGGGCAACAGGAGTGGGAGCCGAGGGGAATATAGGCTGGATTGGTGCGGCATACTTTTTCGTCATCCTCTTATTTTTATTGGCAACAAGGCAGGGGGAAAAAGATGTAGTCCTAAAAAAAGAATGATAGTAGGAGTTTTTATTAGAATTTTACTGTGGAGGTTTTGTATGAGAAAAGAAGAAGAGATTTTGGCAAGCATTGAAACGGGTTTTATTAAAAATAAGTTTGATTCGAAGTTGTATCCGTATAAAATGGAACAGTTAAACAAGGATCATTTAGCTCAGGTTGTCGAATTTCATAATGAGGTAATTGATGCTTTAGTAGATCCCGACTTGTGTTGGCGTTTTCCGGTAGATTACATAGAACGGTATTTAGGAGACCAGGCGATTACGGTTGGTGTATTTGTAGGAAAAAGGTTAGTTGGTTTTCGGGTATTATACTTTCCAGGGCTAGAGGCAGAAAATCCAGGATTTGATATTGGGTTAGATCATTCTGAAATGGGAAAAGTCGCACATTTGCCACTATCCAATGTTCACCCAGATTTTACTGGGAATTCATTACAAAAGCACATGACAGCCCATGCAGTGAGAATTGCCAAACAAACTAGGGAGTTTCGCTATTTATGTTCCAATGTATCGCCGAAAAACTATCCTAGTATGAAGGAAAAATTTGCGTTTGGAATGTGGGTCGCGGAACTGAAAATCAAATATGGTAAGTTTTTGAGGTATATATTTTGCAAAGATATATTGAATGATTCCGCACTGTCCACTGAAAATGCGATATTTGTTCCGAGTCAGGATTATTTGCGCCAGACAGAATTATTGCAGCAAGGTTATTATGGATTTCAGTGTAGTAAAGTCCAGAAAGAGAAAGGTGTTTTATTTGGGAAAAAAAGGGGTTGCTAGTATTATGGAGAGCATGACCCTACTATTGAAAAATGACATTACCGAGCTGGAAAAATTAAGCCAATTCTTAGAAGAATATTGCGAAGAAAATGGGATTGGCAATGAGGTGTTATTTAAAACTAATTTGGCACTGGATGAAATTGTAACTAACATAATTTCTTATGGTTACTCGGATGGTCTTGAACATGAGATACTGCTTACATTTACCTTAAATGAAAAAAAATGGATAATTACAGTGATTGACGATGGCTTGCCGTTCAATCCTCTTGAACTATCGCCACCCGACTTAAATAAGTCTCTTGACGATAGGGAAATTGGCGGTTTGGGTATTCATTTTGTTCTCAAGGTCATGGAGGTGGTAGAATACCAGTGGCATGAAGGACGAAATGTTTTGTCGATGCAGAAAGCTATATGAAAAACTAGCAAATTAATTTCGTCGAGCCCCATTGATACCAGGCTTGTGAAAGGATAAAATAACGTGACCAACAGTGAAAAAAAACCAGTAAATATAACCTACGGGGCTTCGGATACTCTTCCGAATAAAGTGGCCATTCCCCTGGTGATTCAGCAAATTGTAGTATTGTCTATGGATTTGGTACTGCCTGTTCTCATTGTCAGTATGATGGGGGGATCCCAGGTAACAGCACAAAATTTTGTAAGTATGATGATGATCGGAATTGGTGTTGGGACGATTTTGCAAGTCTCACGTAAAGGGGCTGTAGGGTCAGGGTATTTCTGCGCTGAGGAGACTGGATTTCTATATTTTCAGGCTTCTGCTTTGGCGGTACAGACTGGCGGTTTGTCATTATTATTTGGCATGACCACTATTGCTGGTTTCAGTCAGATGCTAATCAGTAAAATAATCCAGCCGGTGAGGTTTTTATTTCCTACAGAAGTGGCGGGTTTAATGGTAGCGATGACTGGTATTGCTGGTATTGCTCCTGGAGTTATGGCGATGGTTGGCACTAGTGATGGGAAAACCGCACTGGATATTACATCAACATTAATTAGCTTATCCATTTTGGCGGTCATGGTTTCTTTCAACGTTTGGGGAAATACCATTATGCGGCAATATTCCATATTAGCTGGAATGGTACTAGGGTATGTATTTTCCTATTTCTGTGGCATTCTTACTATAAGCGAGATGCAGCCATTATTTCAGGCACCCCTTGTTGCCATCCCCTCCATTCATTTAGGGTGGTCTTTTGACCCGCGATTACTGTTTCCATTTCTGACTGCGGTGGTTTGTTCGTCACTCAAAACAATGGGTAACTTAGTGATATGTCAAAAAGCCAATGATGCAAACTGGAAACGTGTTGATCTACAAAACGTGAGGAAAGGGATATTGGCGGAAGGAATTGGGACATCCTGTTGCGGGATGATTGGCTGTTTGGGTCTCAATAGTAGTTCCAGCAGTGTAGGGCTGAGCATTACAACGGGAGTCACTAGCCGACGACTAGCATATCTGGTTAGTGGTGTGTTTATTACGATGGCTTTTTTTCCTAAAGTGGCTGCTTTGTTGGCGATTATGCCCGCACCCGTTATGGGAGCAGTGCTGGTGGTGAATCTCGGATACTTTATTATTGAGGGGTTTCGTATCATTACTTCACGGATGTTGGATGATCGGAAAATATTTGTAGTGGGCTTATCGTTGGTTTTTGGGTTGAGTGTTGATTTGCTGCCGAATATATATGTTCAGCTTCCAGAACAACTGCAGCCTATATTTAAATCTTCTCTTACGGTAGTTTCGTTGACGGCTATTTTTTTAAATCTGCTGTTTCGTATCGGTATAAAGCAGAACCAGATGATAGAACTGATATTGGGATCAGATTCCGCTGAAACGGTTATTGCATTCATGGCGGACAACGGGGCAAAGTGGGGGGCGCGGGGAGAAGTCATCCACCGAGCTTCATCCGCCATTGTAGAATTCATTGAAACAGCAATGGAACTGGAACTAACTAGTGAGGGAAAAGTGAAGCTAGATATAAGCTTTGATGAGTATAATTTAAATGTCAAGATCATTTATAATGGGGTGTTGATGGAATTTCCTGAAAAACGTCCAACGGAGCAAGAATTGCTTAATGATGATGATGCATTCATCAAATTGTCTGGTTTTTTGATGCGCAAGTACTCAAATAAGATGACATCCACTATTGTAGGAGAAACTTGTACGTTGCAGCTTAGTTTTGAACATTAATACTTTTCAAAAGGAGAATACTTGTGCGCGATATAAAACGCAAAAAACCTACAAATATCATCTATGACGTGGATGATAAGCCTCCGTTTCAGGCGTTGATACCTCTAGTGCTACAACAAATTATCACACTGTCTGTTGATTTAATGTTCCCAGTGCTCATTGTTAGCGCCATTGGTGGAACAACAGAACTTGCCCAAAGCTTTGTTAGTCTTATGATGATAACTATGGGAATTGGGACAATCGTCCAGTCTTACAATAAGGGAGCGATTGGGTCTGGTTATTTTTGTGCCCATGAAACCAATGCTTTATTTTTCCCCATTTCTGTTTTGGCAGCACAGAGCGGTGGTTTTCACCTAATGCTGGGGATGACGGTGTTGGCAGGCATATGCCAGGTGCTGCTCAGCAGGGTGATACACAAAATGAGAGTGCTATTTCCAGTAGAAATTATGGGACTCATTATTATTATGGTACCTATTTCTTTAATAAAATATAGCATATTTAGTTTTGTGGGGGGAGGTCCTAAAGCATGGGTAGCATGTACCACGTTGCTTGTCATCATGGTTATACATGTATGGGGGAAAAAAATTATACGACAGTATTCGATCGTTATTGGAATTATTGTTGGATTCCTGGTTTCTTACGGTACTGGAATTCTTACCAATGAACAGCTACAAAAAATTACAGATGCTCCTATTATCGCCTTTCCCAGTATGGGGCATGTTGGCTGGTCTTTTGATATGAACCTGTTATTTCCTTTTTTGCTTGTGGCACTCTGCTCTAGTGTAAAAACCATTGGTAATATTTCTGCTTGTCAGAAAGTAAATGACGTGAATTGGACAAGGCCAGATATGAAATCCATCAGCGGTGGTCTGCTTGCTGAAGGGCTAGGCACAATGCTTAGTGGCTTTTTGGGCTCCATGGGACAAACTACTAGTTCCAGCAGTATGGGTCTTTCCGTTGCGACAGGGGTTGTCAGCCGTTATCTTGGATATTGTGTGGGCATTATGTTTATATTGTTGGCATTTCTTCCCAAACTTTCAGCTGTTTTTGCCATCATGCCCGAGCCAGTTATGGCATCTATTTTGATGCTGGCAATCGTGTTTGTCACTCCAACGGGGATGCAGATTTGTACTTCCCGGATGCTAGATGCCCGCAGAACTTTCGTCTTGGGTTTAGCTTTTACGATTGGCTTGTCTGTAGAGATGTTCCCAGGCATTGAATCATCCTTACCCTTATATTTACAGCCTTTATTAAAATCCTCGCTGTCGGCTGCGGCGGTGTCGGCTATTTTTCTCAGTCTGCTTTTTCGTATTGGCATTGCCAAACATCAAGTGGTAGAGATGAAGCCAGGGGCGATTTCATCGGAAGATATAGATGAGTTTATGGAAACTAATGGAGCAGCTTGGGGGGCGCGCAGAGAGATTATTCATCGTGCTGCAATATCTATCAATGAATTTATGGAATCAGCGGCAGAGCTGGGCCTAGCAGAAGGGACAGTCAAGGTAGATGCTAGCTTTGAAGAGTTTAACCTAGATATCGATATGTATTACGAGGGTATGTTGATGGAGTTTCCTAATATAAAACCAACCGAAGCAGAACTGTTGGAGGATGAAACAGCATTTATAAAATTATCAGGCTTTCTAATCAAGAAGCATGTTGACTGGTTGAAGGCAGATCATCATAATAATGCTTGTCACATTCAGTTCCACTTTGATCATTAAGGCAAGGAGAATGATGCTTGCAGATCATTGTCTGATTGAGTTCTGCTAACAATCATGATATAGTAAATAATAGAAAATGTATAATATACAAAGTATAGGGGAGAGGGTTAGATATGGAAATAAAGACAGTTGGTGAAATAAAAATACCACTTATTATAGCAAGGGTTGATGCTTCCAACGCAAAAGGGGTAGAAGCAAAGCTTGTGGAATTAATCAATAGTGGTACAAAAAAAATAATCTGTAACTTTTCACAAAATGAATATATCTCTAGTGCTGGCTTGAGAGTGTTTTTAACGATATTAAAATCGTTGCAACGGTCAGGTGGGAAAATTGCTTTATGCACGTTTAATCCTTATGTGAAAGAAGTGTTTGATATGGCTGGATTTAGTCAGCTTTTTAATATTTTTGATACAGAAGAAGAAGCAATAAACGAGTTGCAGTAATCCCATAAACCAATTATATTCTAAATGTATATGAAACCACGAATTTCGTGGTTTTTTCGTCGTAAGCGTCAATTAAGTTCTTGCCCATTTCAGTTGATTAATTTCAACTTCTCAGCTTCATAAATCCATGATTCTAACTCGTCATGTTTCTTAAAAAAAACAAGTGCCTGAATTTGGTGAAGCATCTGATATGCATTTATCGAAAGTGCGGAAAATTTTGTGTAAGTTTTGCAATGAAATTACGATAAATGCTCGGACTTTGCTTGTTTTGATTATTTGGGTTGAAAGTGTTGATTTTGTTAGGTGTACGAGTTGTATTTTGAAAGGTAGGCTAAACTTCTGCCTAAGTCTATGCGAACATAGCTTACATCCTAGATTCCCATCACTCATAACTATGTTATGACTAGAAAACCAGTATAAAGTCTTGAGATTACTGCTCTGACATGTATTTTTATGTTGAATTTTACCTAGTTATGTATTATAATATACATAACTAGGAGGTGGAGTAATGGCAATCATAAATCAGTTTGATAAAAGAAGTGGTATTACATATGTTTACGAATCCATATCTTATTGGGATAAGGAAAAACAACAACCACGAGCCAAACGCAAACTTATCGGCAAACGAGATGCAAATACTGGCGAAATAATTCCGACTGACGGCCGTGGCAGAAAAAACAAGGAGAATCAGGATGTTGTCCAGTTGATAAAACCTGGACCAATGGCGATTGATATGACTGCCCGTAGGTTTTATGGCGCCACCTATCTTCTAGATGAAATCGGCAACAAACTTGGATTGACGGAAGACCTCAAGCATTGTTTTCCTGGCACTTATAAGCAAATCCAGTCCATTGCATACTACTTGATACTGGAAAGCGACTCACCGCTCTTCCGTTTCGAAAAATGGAGTGCGCTTCATAAACATCCATACGGCAAGGATATTCCTTCACAACGCAGTAGCGAAATTTTTGCCGACATCAATGAAGAAGTAAAAAATAAATTTTTCAGACTTCAGGAAAGACGCCGTCATGAAGATGAATACTGGGCGTATGATACAACATCATTATCCAGTTACTCACAAACTCTTCGCCAAGTACAATACGGCAAGAATAAAGAAGATGATAGATTGCCCCAGCTTAACCTTGCACTAGTGTTTGGCGAGAAATCAGGCCTTCCGTTTTATTACCGGAAACTGGCTGGAAACATACCTGATGTCAGCACAGTTAAAAATCTGCTTGTTGATTTCCAAGTACTTGGGGTTAATAAAGTGAAACTAGTCATGGATCGAGGATTCTACAGCGAAGCAAATGTCAACGGACTTATCAAAGAACATCTAAAATTCATCGTTGCCGTTCAAAGCAAGCTTTTTTTTACACGCAAAGAGATCGACAAAGTTTATGATTCCATCCGTTCTTTTGAGAACTTCGACGAGCAGCATGAGCTGTATTCCACAACCGTTATGACGGAGTGGGATTATCAGCAAAATCGCCCCTACAAGAAAGATGTCATAACAGAAAAAAAGAGAGTCTACCTGCACATTTACTTCAATATTGATAAGTTTGCCGAAGATGAAACCAAATTCGATAGAAAGCTCATGGCGATGCGCAAGGAGATTTTAAGCGGCAAACGCATTCCAGAACATGAAAACTTCTATAAACAGTATTTCGAGATTAAAGAGACACCAGTCCGTGGCATTCAAGTCTATGTAAAAGGGGATGCTGTGAGGAAAACCAAACGTTACTACGGATATTTCACCTTATTATCCAACGAAAAAATGGATGCCATGACGGCACTGCAGCTATACCGAAACAAGGATTTGATTGAAAAGGCTTTCGGCAACATCAAGGATCGTTTGAACCTTCGCCGGCTACTTGTATCATCCGAGAAGAGTCTGGATGGGAAACTTTTTGTTTCGTTTATTGCACTCATATATTTATCATATATCAAAAAACATATGCAGGACTCTGGCATGTTCCAGAACTACACCACTCAAACGCTCCTAGATAAACTTGATATCATAGAGTGCTTTGAGAACCCAGGCTATGGCCTTAGAGTCGGCGAGGTTTTAACAAAGCAACGACAAATTTACAAATCATTAGAGGTCATCCCTCCGGCATAGTTAGGTGTTGGCGGGAATCCAGGTTACATGAGTTAATTTTGATGCGTATGATAGTTTAATATTTGGAAAAGTTTTAAAGTGCTCCGGTCCGTGAAAATATGGGTCGAAGCACTTTTTGAAGTTGGAGAGCCACTGCGAGGCAGTCTAGTACAATCAAAAATTTGCGTAGATAACTTGGAGGATAATCGTGCAGATTCTGCTGTGAGGTTATCTTTTTTTTGTGCGCAGAACTTCTGATTGAACCTTCAAGAACCGTTCTTTTGTATTTGACAAAATATTTAGTAAAAGAGGTTAGCTGTCTTAATATGACGAATATATATATATCAAAATATAAATAGGAGGGGTACTCAGTGAGAAGCATTCAGACAAAATTGACGGTATTTATTTTACTTATCTTCTTGGTGGCGATGGGGACTTTGGGCGGACTGAACTACTGGAAGGCGCGATCAATCATTATTGACAACATGAGCAGTGATATTGCTGAAAAGGTAAAAAATTCATCAGGCAATATCTGTGACTGGTTGGAGGCTCGTAAAGCAGAGATGTTGATAATGGCGGCAGATCCTTTGGTTCAGAGCGGAAACTTTGAAGTGATTGCTCCTTTTTTGTTAAATGTTGCTCAGACGAATAAAGTGTACGACAGCATTGGATATATTAAACCTGATGGAACATATATTAATTCATTGGGGTCACAAGGTAGCTTGTCTGAGCGGGAATACTTTCGGCGAGCAATTAAAGGGGAGACAGTAATTTCCGACCCAGTGATATCAAAAACTACTGGTAGACCGATAACGGTGGTGGCTATTCCTGTAAAAAAAGATGGTAAAGTTAGTGGTGTGATTTACGGGTCAATTAATATGGAAGGGCTCAGTAAGAAAGTATTAGATATAAAAGTAGGGCAGACGGGATATGCTTATGTCTTGCAGGCAGATGGCTTGATTATTATTCACCCTGATAAGGAAATAGCTATGAAGGCTAACGCCATCAAAGACGAAAAACTTCCGCAAGCGCTCCGTTCTGTTAATGAACGCATTGTAAAGGGTGAGATAGGGTTAGGTAATTATGATTATGCAAACACAAATAAAATGGTGGCCTTTGCACCGGTACCAGGGGTCAAATGGTTTTTGGCTATTAATGTGCCAACAGCAGAAATATCCGGAGCGGTATCAGCCTTAACTACGATCTCAATAACGACAATTATTGTGGTTTTAGTTCTTACCGCACTGGTGATTGTTTGGATTGCGCGCCGTATTGCAAAACCTATTCAGGCATTGGAGACGGCGGCCAATCGTATTGCTGAGGGTGACATTTCACAGACAAAACTGGAAATTGTCTCTAATGACGAGATTGGGCGTTTAGGACAGAGTTTTGAACAAATGGTGCAAAATCTACGCAATCTCATTCAAAAAATTCATGGGGCTACTGAGCAGGTAGCAGCTTCCTCGCAGGAATTGACAGCAACTTCGGAACAATCGGCACAGGCCGCCAACCAGATTGCTACGTCAATTACTGATGTGGCTGCAGGCGCCAGTGAGCAGATGGATGTAGCCAACGATACAACTGCTGTTGTGCAGCAGATGTCGTCCAGTATTCAGCAAATGGCCGCTAGTGCCAATCAATTGGCTGATTGTTCATCCCAGGCGGCTGAAAAGGCAAAAACTGGTGATAAAGCCCTAGAACAAGCAGTGGTGCAGATGGGGCAAATCCAAACGACGGTTACAGCTTCAGCTAGTGTTGTAGCAAAATTAGGTGAACGCTCCAAAGAAATTGGACAAATAGTCGATACTATTTCTGGCATTGCAGGACAGACCAACCTTTTGGCATTAAATGCGGCCATTGAGGCTGCACGTGCGGGAGAACAGGGTAGGGGTTTTGCCGTAGTAGCTGACGAAGTACGCAAGTTAGCTGAACAGTCACAGGATGCAGCAAAAAGAATTGCCGAACTCATTGGCGAAATTCAGGGAGATACCGACAAGGCCGTTGTAGCCATGGAAAATGGTACGAAAGAAGTCAAGACAGGAGCCGAGGTTGTCAATCATGCTGGTGCGGTCTTTAGGGAAATTGCGGGTCTGGTGACAGAGGTATCGAGTCAGGTGACAGAAATTTCTGCTACAATGCAACAAATGGCGGCAGGCAGCGAACAAATCGTAGGTTCGGTGAAAAAGATTGACAGTCTTGGCAAAAAATCGGCGGATGAGTCTCAGAGCGTTTCGGCTGCTGCTGAAGAGCAACTGGCTTCTATGGAGGAAATTGCCTCATCGAGCCATGCTCTTGCTAAGTTAGCCCAGGATTTGCAGACAGAGGTAACTAAGTTTAAGCTATAAATATAAAATGGAATACCATGGGCAGATAGTGTGACTACTTAGTGTAGCAAACACTTTGCTTTGGCGTTCAAACAATATTTTGAGGTAAGCACCTCAGAATAACGTAAAATTAATGTGGTTCCCTATAAAGATACATTTGAGAAAACAAGGGACAGGTGCGCTGCTTTGCAAACAATGCACCTGCCCCTTTGTTTTTGTTGAAATGATTCTAAAAATAGTGTAGGGTGACAGAGGGACGGCACTTTTTTGGCACATAATATATAGAAAAGTATGCCATACTCATACTAGAGGTGATATTATGGGTAGGCAAGCAAGAACGATAAGTAGTTCGGGATTTTATCATGTGATGTTTCGGGGTGTAAATTATCAGCATTTATTTGAAGAAGACAGTGACTATGAGGAGTTTCTCTGGGATTTGGCAAAATTGAAAGATGAAATGCGATTTGAAATACATGCCTATTGCTTGATGAGTAATCATGTACATTTATTGATACGGGAAAATCAGTCTGGTGATATATCTCGAGTTATGCAGCGGTTATTGGTTAAGTATGCGATGTATTTTAATCAGAAATATTGTCGAAGTGGTGTACTGATTTCTAATCGTTATAAAAGCAGACCGGTAGAAGTGGATGAGTATTTTATGCAACTAATAAGATATATACATCAAAATCCAGTCCAAGCAGGATTGATAAAAAATATCGAAGAGTATCCGTATAGTAGCTATCTTGAATATCTGCGTGATGGGAAAATGATAGAGAGTAAAATGGCATTGGAAATGATAGGTAAAGATGAGTGGGAGAATTTTCA
>CAXYVG010000045.1:0-30625 GCA_964292325.1 uncultured bacterium
AGATGAACGAGTATAACACATCAGGCTATGTCGGCAAAGTCCGACAGACTCCTAGACAGACTTTACAAGATATACGGCGGCCTGATAAATCAACCTGTACCTACTCGTGAGTACATCTATGTAACGAGAGCCCCTTTTGGCTGCAAAATTGGACGTACCACCCGTCCCGATTCAAGACCATTACAAGTAGTTGGCAATGCTCCTGTAAAATTGGAAGTACTTATACTAAAACAGGTTGAAGCATCACGAGAATTAGAAAAGCGAATTCACGACCATTATCAGGGAAAGTGGTTGAGGGGTGAGTGGTTTGCTCTTGATGACAATGACATTGAGTTTATCCGTGACGTTCTCGACGGAAAGACAACCTTTCTTGAGCCAGAGATAGATTATTCCGAGGACATCCCTTTCTAGAATATACCTTGCTTTAAAGTGTAAACTAAGCCCCATCAGACACAGTCCTGACGGGGCTTTTTGTTGTTGACATAGTGTAAATAAATGATAATTATGTTTGTAGTAAAGTTCACCTTAAAGGAGTGTAAACAATGAGCGGTAGATATCGAATTAAAACTCTGATGCTCTCTTCTGGTGAACGACTTCCAGTGATTTTAGATTCGTCGGGTCAACCACTATTTGAACCTACAGTTTACTCCTTAACTGAAATACGAGGCAGAAACCGAGCTTCAAACACAATTGCAAGTGCCTTAAGATCTATCTCGGTATTTTTTATGTTTCTAGATTTAAGGAAGATACCATTGAATGAACGATTAGGCTCAGGTCAAATTTTATCTCTTGGAGAGATTGAGGATTTGGTTCGGATTTGCCGGCTTCCAATAGCACGTCTGAATGAGATGATTGATACGGCAAATACCAAGCATGTTCAAGTCAGTGTGACTTCAATTGAGAAGCACAGATCCAGGTTACGTTCAATTACCGAACATGAGATTATACCAGCTTCTGCAGCAACACGCTTGAGGTATATTCGTGATTATATAGTCTGGATGGTTAATGGACGTCTCTCAAAACATGGAGTGGATGCGACCTATCGATCAGCATTGGATTCATCACGTAACTTCTGGGTTAATTCTATCGATGCTCGCCTTCCATCTGGGGATAGTCGTGGTGTGCTTAATCAACGTGAAGGGCTTGGCCAAGAATCTGCTGCAATGCTTTTGAAGTTGATTGACCCGTTATCATCAGAAAACCCTTGGTCTGATGAGCATTCCCGTTATCGAAATGCTTTGATTATTCAGTGGCTATACTTTCTTGGTCTAAGGCGTGGTGAGTTACTTAATATCCGCATCTCGGATATCGATTTCAGAAAAGGCACTGTTATTGTTGCACGACGAGCTGATGATCCAGACGACCCAAGAAAGCATCAGCCTAATGTTAAGACCAGAGCGAGGGAAATTCCGCTTTCTTCGGGACTTCTGAGCGTGACGGAAGATTACATTATGAGTAAACGTGCTGTATTTAAAGGTGCGAGAAAGCACAATTTCCTATTTGTTTCTTCGGATACCGGGGTGCCGCTATCAATATCCTCATTGGTCAAAATTTTTGATGTACTCCGAACTAAATGCCCTGATCTGCCCAAAAGCCTTTCAGCGCATGTATTGCGCCACACTTGGAATGAACGATATTCCGAGGAGATGGACAAAAAACAAGTTTCAGAGGAAACGGAAAAGAAGACTCGGTCGTATTTGATGGGGTGGTCTGAAACATCCGGCACGGCTGCAACTTATACTCGGCGCCATATTCGTATGAAGGCTCAAAAGGCCTCATTGGAGATGCAGCAGGTGATGGTGGGGGAGGGACACGTTGATGAATGAGATCATTTTGGTTAATAGCCCAGCAACCGCTAATGGATGTCTGCCTGAGATCGCTAGAACGCCAAATGGTGCTCAATTTGATCCAAGGTCTGATAAGTGGGTTTACAGGGATTCTGTCGTAAACATCAATTTGGATTTCACCAGTTTTCAAGCTTCAGAGAACCTTGTTTTTTCAGTAAAAAGAGTACTAGTTTGGTACGCAGAGAATAAATCCTCAAGTCATTTGGAGAACATGTTTGAAAGACTCGAACATTTTTTTCGTAATGTAACCAATAATAAAGCAGGTGTTTTGACAATAATTACAACTAACGACCTGATAAATTACAAGGCCTTGCTAACATATAAAAATGATTGGTACCTCGGCGCTTTATCTGGGCTACTAAAAAAGTGGCATCAATTGTCCATACCTGGAGTCACTGACGATGCGGTGGCGTTTCTGAAACAGTTACGCATCAAGGGCAACCAGAAAGGCGAGGCAGTATTAACAATGGACCCGGAACATGGTCCGTTTACCGACATAGAAACTCAGTCTATGCAAGTTGCCTTGGATTCCGGATATGCTGACGGCGCTATTAGCCTTGCCGACTACGTCCTTGTTTGGCTATTTATGGCTCTTGGGCAGCGTTCAATACAATATACGGCGCTCAAAATTTGCGATGTGGGTGTGAGTAATCTAAGTGCGGGGGATTCCGTTTACACTCTTCGGCTACCACGGGCGAAGCAACGCGGGCAATTATCAAGGGGGAAGTTTAGCAATCGGGTGTTGATTCCGCAGATTGGTGAAAAACTAGTACAGCATGTTGATGATGTCCGATATAAATTCAGGAATATTCTTGAAGACCCCGAGCAAGCTCCCCTGTTTCCAGCAAAGCAGTCCCGTAAAAATGAGCCGAAAGGTTTCGAGTATCATCGCACAGCGCAATCATTGGCAGATACCTTAGAAAGATCCATTAATTCGCTGTCAGTTGTTTCAGAGCGCACTGGTAAACAACTACATATAACTTCAACCCGTTTCCGCCGAACAGTTGGGACAAGGGCCGCCATGGAAGGTCATGGCGAACTGGTTATCGCAGAACTTCTCGATCATACGGATACTCAGAATGTTGGCGTTTATGTTCAAGCAGTACCAGAAATCATTGAGCGGATTGACCGGGCCGTTGCTATGCACTTGGCTCCGCTCGCTCAAGCCTTCGCAGGTGTGATCATCACTGATGAGTCTAGAGCAACAAGAGGTGGTGACCCAGCAAGTCGTGTGTGTGATCCGCGTATTAACCCGTCAATGAAACCAATTGGGAACTGCGGTAAACATGGTTTTTGCGGTTCATTGTCTCCGATAGCCTGTTACACTTGTCGAAGCTTCCAGCCTTGGCTGGATGCCCCACATGCGGCAGTACTTGATTATCTGATTGCAGAACGAGAACGTCTAATGGTTGACTGTGACTCCCGCATTGCCTCCATTAATGACCGAACTATACTTGCAGTTGCAGAAGTTGTCAGAAGATGTGCAGAAATGCGTTGTGACACTGAAGAGGGCTGCCATGGCTGATATAATCGTTTTTAGTCCGAAGGCTGAATTAGATGCCGCGGAGAATCTCAGAGGATTTGTAGACTCTTGCAAGAAAGATTTAACTGTATTTGGCCCTGAATTACCCTTTGATGAAAACGTGTGGGATATAACCGAATTCTTGCACTTGAAAGGGCACGGGAACAAGCGCCATCGTCTGGTTTTTAGCACTATGTCCACAGTAAACGATGCAAATCCAGAGCCTATGTCGGAGCCATTTCTGTCATTCGCAAAAGCATATTTACGTTATATGCATAGATTAAGACCAACAAAAATCACTGGTTTTCGATTGGCAGCATTAAGAGCATTGGAAACAGCACTTTCTGAAAATGGAATTATTTCAGATCCGATCAATACAGATTCGTCCATTCTTAATCGTGCGACGCAACTTATAGCGGAGCATTACAGTGATGGAGTTGCCTATCGAACAGGTGGTCAGCTTGAAATGGTGGCCAATTTTCTCAGTGATAATCATTTAACTGTTGTTCCTGTGCGTTGGAGAAATAATCTGAAACGCCCTGGTGACTCTGTACGAGTTGGTAAGGATTTTGATGATCGACGAGAGGCAAAGATGCCATCCGAAGCCGCGTTGGATGCACTGCCCAAGGCATTCCGTTTGGCTACGCTTCCGGTAGATATTATTGTCAGTTCTGTTGCTGCTCTTATGTGCGCATCACCTGATCGCATCAGTGAAGTATTGATGTTGCCTGAGAACTGCGAAGTTCATCAACCTCGAAAAGGCAAAGATGAAGCATATGGTCTTCGGTGGTGGCCTGCTAAAGATGCTGACCCTATGATTAAGTGGGTGGTGCCATCCATGGCCGGGGTTGTACAAGATGCTATCGCAAAAATTCGTCTCGCAACAGCACCGGCTCGAATTGTTGCCAAGTGGTATGAAAACAATCCTCATAAAATCTATCTGCCAGAGGACATAGAATACCTCAGGGACAAAGAATGGATTTGCATGGACGAATTGGCCAAAATCCTTGGTACACAACCATATATGTGGTGTAAAACTGTTAGCTTAAGGACCTATCGTGAAGGCAACCAAGTTTGTATTCGTTTCTGTGATGTGGAAACAGCGATGCTCAGGATGTTGCCGCATGGATTTCCGGTTATCAACAAAGAAACTGGTCTCAAATTCAGCGAAGCACTTCTAGTTGTTCGGCGTAATGAGCTAGGCAATCAACGTGGAACATACAACAGCATGATTGAGGCTGTTACGATTGGGCAAATCAACAGTGGTTTAGGTAGTAGATTTAAACATGGTTTTGATTCAATTTTTTGCCGTTTAGGTCTTGTTGCCGAAGATGGTACTGCAATTAAGGTGACCACACATCAATTTCGGCACTATCTAAATACTCTTGCCCAGGCTGGAGGCATGAGCCAGCTAGATATTGCCAAATGGTCCGGTCGCAAAGATATTCATCAGAATGCCGCTTACGATCATGTTACTCCCGATCAAATGCTCTTGAAAATTCGTGATGCCGTAGGCGATAGTAATAAGATGTTCGGCCCACTTGCTGAGATGCCAAAGCGAGTTCTTATTCCTCGGGATGAGTTTGCGAGGCTTATGGTCCCTACTGCACACACAACAGACCTAGGATTCTGCATTCACGATTACACCATGTCGCCTTGCCAGTTGCATATGGATTGTATCCATTGCGAAGACTTGGTGTGTGTTAAAGGTGATCATGAAAAGGCTGAGAGGCTACAGCTACGTCTTAAAGAGGCGCGAGCTCTAATGGAAAAAGCTGAAAATGCTGTAGAGGAGGGATATGCTGGTAGTGATCGCTGGCTGGTTCACCATAAATCTGCTGTAGAGCGTTTGTCACAGCTCTGTTCAATCATGAGCAATCCTGATGTGCCGCAAGGCTCAATTATTCAGTTGGCCCCACCGATGAATATTGAGAGCAAGAAGATTGATCGCTTGGCACTTACGACTGAAATAAATTCTACGGAGCTATGATATGGCACAAAAACGTGCAAAGAATCTCGGTGACGCCGATATTAAGCTGATTGTTGAAATCCTTGATGGTTGGTCGGGAAAATTGACCTGGGAGTTGTTGATTGATGCGATCCAACTCCGCATGCATAACAGATACACTCGGCAAGCATTATCCAAGCATGAGCGTATTCGTCATGCTTTTGATCTGATCAAAAAATCTGATGAAGTTTCAGTTCGTCAAGTATCCTCACCAGAATTACAAATGGCGTTAGAACGTATAGCAAGACTGGAAACTGAAAACAGACGGCTTGAATCTGAAAACAATCGTCTGCTGGAACAGTTTGTACTATGGGCGTACAACGCACACACTCGTGGATTAGATCACATATTCCTAGATCGTCCGATACCTCCAGTAAATCGTGGCCAAACTAAACTTGCTTGATATTGGCAGCTTAATCACCATGTTTTTTCACCCACTCTGATATAGACACCCTGAACATCTCAATATCAAAATGTACATCATCTACATTAAGAATAACCTCTGTCTTGCCGGTAGCATAATAAATTGCAGGATGCATCGCAAAACCGCCTTCTATACGACGGACAAACTCCGTTCCTATGTTATCGAAATGTTCTTCCAATAGTTGGTTCAAACACTCCCGGCGTTTTATAAAGGGCATTACTTCATGGGGTTTTGCGTTGCTGATTATTGCTGACAACCATACCAAGCGATCTCTATCGCAAGAAAAAATCTCAGTTCCATCTGGCCGCAGGGCTGAAAGATGCATTAAATGAAATAGCATATTGCTTGATCTCGCGTGCTCAACCGCAAATTCTGTTATATCAAATAGCTCGCGAAAACGAGTATAATCGAACTTTATAATTGATTCAGACATATTGATATTTTTGTTAGCTTTCATAATATGTGCTCAAAATGTACCTGTTGTTAGGTGCTCTCAAAGCATAGGCGAACAATACAACTATCAATAGAATAGCTCAATGCAAATTCTAGCTTGATTGAGTGTAACAATGCAACCCATAGTTGTAATGTGCCCATAAAGGGTGCATACTATGAGAAATATAGCAAGTCGCGAAATTGGGGAGAGACTGCGTGAATTTCGCAAAAGACGGGGATTGACACAGGAACAGTTGGCCGAATTGGTGGATGTGACTTTTCAGCAGATTCAGAAATATGAGAATGGATCTACAAGGTTGAACTCCGATAAAATTCAAATTATTGCCCATGCTCTAGATATTCCGATTTCAGCTATTTTTGATGTTGAAAGTTGCAATGAACGACTGCTTTCCCCGCAAGAGCTTGAGCTGATTAAAGGTTTTCGTGCACTGCCTAGTCAGGAAGTTCGTGAATTTGTGGTTTCCTGTCTTACAAAAGTTTCCTTATGAGTTGAGCTAACTTAAATACATAATTGATCTTTTATAAACCATCAACAACTAGCAGCCCCTGAAGCTTCGCGCACCAATTAACGGTGTCCTGTCACAGGGGTTTTTCTTGTTTTGAGGGGATCATGAAAGATGCAGTCGACACATTTAGATCAGCACAGCCCAAAAAAACGGAACTTGATCATGAAATTAGCCTGGCTCACAGACATACATCTAAATTTCATAAGGCAAATCGAAGTCAAAGAAGTGCTATGCTATGAAATACATCGATCAAGAGCTGATGCAGTACTGATTACTGGCGATATAGCCGCGTCTGCAAACCTTTGCCAGCACCTGGAATTTTTGGCGAAACAAATACAGAAACCAATCTATTTTGTGCTTGGCAATCATGATTACTATGGCAGCTCGATTGAGAGGGTAAATAGCGAAGTAGCCAAGGTAGTGGAACAAAATAATCACTTGGTCTGGCTATCTCAATCAGGTGTAATCGAACTTTCACCTGACACATGCCTTATTGGTCACGAGGGGTTTGCTGATGGTCGCCTTGGTGATCCGTTGGGGTCTCAGGTGGTACTGAATGATTATCATCTCATCAAAGAATTACACCAACCGACCAAAGAGCTTCGTTTAAAGATTCAGAATGAACTTGGTGACGCTGCAGCCAGACACATTGAAACACGACTGAACGAAGCAATTAATCGGTACAATAATATCATTGTTGCCCTGCATGTTCCGCCATTTTATGAGGCATGCTGGCATCTTGGCAAACTTACTGACGACAACTTTCTTCCGCATTTTGCCTGCAAGGCCACTGGAGATGTTTTAAAGACCGCAATGCAGGCACATCCAAACGTCTCTATGGTTGTTTATTGTGGGCACACTCACAGCGGAGGCTATACTGAAATCTTGTCTAATCTGCGAGTATTTACAGGAGCGGCAGAATATAGCAATCCCTGCATTACTGATTGTATCCACGTTTGAGGAAACCATGAAAGATCAACTAAAGCATATAGATCTTCGCAGCAAAGAAAGCAGAGCATCTCTCACCAAAATGGTGATGCGCCTTTTCTACCTTTGGCAAATTACTATTGCCGACCAGGCAGTCCTGCTCAATCGTTCACTCAGCACAATCCGTCGATATCGCAAGGGACAATGTTTACCCGACGACAAAGACATGCTTGATCGGATAGGAAGCTTTTTAAGTATTCATAAAAGTCTGAAAATCTTATATCCGCAAAACGAAGATCTTGTTTATCGTTGGATAACCGCAAAGAACAGTGAATTCGATGATCAGTTGCCGATTGAGGTAATGAAGAAAAATCTTAACGGTATTGTTAAGGTTAGAAGTTATCTTGAAGCTTACCTTTATAGTGGCTGGTAAAGAAAATTATCATGTGATCAGCCATTGTAGGGCAGTAGATTTCCGGACACACGCCGGATCCATATCTGGAAGTCGAAAATTGTGGATCAATCTAATTGCCTACCGCCAAAAACGCCACTGTCAGTAATTGCCGGCGATACAAATACGGAGAAAACTAGGTATAATGCTTAACATAAAAAGCCCACCGACGTTCCCAGAGGAAGGTGGCAGGCGTTGTTAAGAATTGTATAGCACCACTGTATTATAAAAGCAAAACAATGTGTACGTAGATTTATCATATCCAGCAAACCTCTTTATCCGTATTTCCGGCAATGGCGAGACTGGAAAAGATATGCAGATGCATAAAGCCACACCATAATACATTTGATATTATTTGCAGTATGAGCCGTAAAGGAAATTGCTGGTATAATGCCGTAGCAGAAAGCTTCTTCGGTAGTTTGAAAACTGAGCGAGTTTTTTTTGTAACGTACAAAACCAGAGATAAAGCTAAAAAGGATATAGTTGACTACATAGAAATGTTTTGAAACAGCAGAAGGCGGCATTCATATTTGGGGTATATCAACCCAAGAGAATATGAGGATATATATCATCAGAGAAAAGTGACTTAACAAAATGTCCATTATTACTTGACCACGTCATCTCAAACGTTTCGAAGAGGCCAGACAAATATTCAACCGTATGCTTTGGCTCAATCCGTCAGACAACCAAGGAGTACGCTTTCTGATTTATGATGTGAAGACCGGGATAGTATGAAAAGATGATTGGAAAAGTGTACTCAGTAAGATTTAAAATGAGGCAACTATCTCCACAGGGTAAGAATTGCTAGTGAGGCAATACGATCGGGAAAAGTAATTGACGTTCATCAGATTAAAATCGGTCTTCATTTAGCTCGGAGAGTGTTTCATTTATCTTCGTCACAGTATCATCAATATCATTCTCAGTGGTAAAGCGCCCAAAACTAAATCGGATAGACGAGTTTGCTTCGTCAGCTGATAACCCAGTAGCTCGAAGCACGTACGACGGTTCAGTGGTTCCAGAAGTGCAGGCTGAACCCGTGGAAGCAGCAATATTAGGCTGTAAGGCAGACAGAATATCTGGAGCCGAGAATCCTTTAAAAATAAGATTCGCATTGCCCGGATGGCGAGTACGGCTACCAGGACCGTTGCTTGATATCTGCCAGTCCGACTTAACCAAAGAATCAACAAACCGATCTCTTAGCATCGCAATACGTTTACGCTCATACCCGGTATTTTCACCCGAGAGTATTTCAGCCGCCTTTCCGAAGCCAACACATAAGGGCACAGGAAGTGTTCCAGAACGAATCGAGTTTTGTTGACCGCCGCCGTATATTTGAGGCTCTATTTTATCGAGATATTCCCGTTTTATGTAAAGCGCGCCAATGCCTTTTGGTCCGTAAATTTTGTGTGCCGACAAACTAAGTAGATCGATATTCAAATCAAAAATATTAATGTCTATAGCGCACGGAGCCTGTGCCGCATCGCAGTGGAATAGTGCGCCGTGATTATGCGCTAACGCCCCTATATCGGCTAGTGGCTGAATTGTACCGATTTCATTGTTTACGCCGACTACCGAAATAACCATAACTGAGTCATCTAAATTATCCGCGATAAAGTCAGTATCGACAATTCCTTCACGGTTAACCGGAATTGTAATACATTCAATATCAAATTTTTTATGTAGCTGAGAAGCAACTGCCAAAACACTTTTGTGCTCTATAGAGCTTAACATGACTTTGTTTCTTCTACTTGTACATCGACCTGCAAGACCAAACAATGCGAGATTATTAGACTCTGTCGCACCAGATGTAAATATGATCTCATCCGAATCCGCTCCAATCAAACCTGATATCTTTGCCTTCGCATTTTGAACTGATTCATCTGCTTTCCAACCCATAATATGCTCGGATGAATGCGGATTACCGAATTGTGTCAAAAAATGCGGCATCATCACTTCAAACACAAGCGGATCAACGGGGGTAGTTGCCTGATAATCAAGGTAGATCGTGTTACCTATTCTCATGAGCTAAATGTCCTGTTGTAACTACTGAAGTAAAAATAAGCATCTGTAGCTGGAGCGAAGTTCCAGGTTGATTGACAATAACATCATTTTTCGATAATGTCGATCTGGATGGAACTTCCAGGGAGGATTTATGGCACGTGGGCCTCTATATGAATCAGAATCAAACTATACGCCGCAGTTTTCAGGACATGAAACCTTTCCACTTAGATACGGATGGCTTAAGAAAGCGTTTGACGCCGTTGCAGCAGCCGAAACTAATCCTGCCAATAAATCAGTTTTTTTAGATGATAACTCAATAGCACAATTCGGTGTCGGTAAAAACATGGTCGCGTCAATGCGTCATTGGGCTACGGCTGTGGGGTTTATTCAAAAGACCGGGGTTCAAACAACGGAACTCGGGAAACTGATGTTAGGTTCGGACGGCCTTGATCCTTATCTCGAGCATCCTTCCACGCTATGGCTTATCCATTGGCACCTAAGTGGACACCCTGAAAAAACAACGTGGTTCTGGGTGTTTAACTACTTTTACGGTGAATCATTCGAACGCGATCATCTGGTTAACGGCCTTGAAAAGCTGGCGCTAGACCGAAAATGGAATAAAGTAGCTTCGGCGACAGTCAGACGCGATGTCGAGTGCTTTGTTCGAACATACGCCGCTAAAGCACCTTCAACTAAAGCCATTTATGAGGATGCGTTAGAATCACCTTTAGCTGAGCTCGGCTTGATTAAGCCCGTAGGTAAACGCGACGGATTCAGGCTGGTTCGAGGGACAAAATCATCTCTCGGTACCGGAATATTTTTGTATGCGCTTATCGATTTTTGGGAGCGTTTTTCACCAAACGCCAATACCCTTTCATTCGAAGCGATTGCACATGAACCCGGATCACCTGGGAGGGTATTTCTACTCAAAGAAGATGATCTATTCGAGTATCTTGTCGAAATAAGCGACCTCACGAACGATGCCTACAAATGGTCTGAAACCGCCGGATTAAAGCAAGTTCTCAGACACAAAAAGTCTGAACCTAATGACCTATTTGACTACCTTAAAACAGATTACCTTACTCAGGGGTTATAAGCATGGCTCTTTCTGATCACGTTCACATAGCCCGTAGATTTCAGCGCTCAATCCGTATTGATAGCGATTTAGGCGCATTTGAAGCTCTCGACGGTTTCATTTGTACGTCTTCTTCAGCCGAAGTATTGCTGTCGATGGCGAATCATATAAAGGAAAACAAACAAGGGGCATTTACTTGGACCGGTCCGTACGGGTGCGGCAAATCAAGTCTCGCTGTTGCATTGAGCGCTCTACTCGGAAGTGATGAAAAACTACGAAAGATCGCCTCGGTAATTGTCGGGAAAAAGGTGGTTTCGAGCATTTCTGAAACACTTCCTCTCGGCAACAAAGGCTGGCGTATTCTTCCAATAGTCGGCAGACGTGAGCAACCAGCACATCTATTCGGTGAGTCATTAAATCATTCCGGTTTTGTAGCAAAAGCCGCGCTAACTCATTGGACTGACACAGAAGTACTTAAAACAGTAAAAGAGATCGCTCAAGAAAAACCAAACGAGTTCGGTGGGCTAATCGTATTCATTGATGAGATGGGTAAATTATTAGAGGGTGCGTCGTATGAAAACACGGATATCAACTTTTTCCAGGATTTAGCAGAATCCGCATCTCGTAGTAATAAACGACTTATCATCGTCGGGATTCTTCATCAATCTTTTGCCGAGTATGGGGCGAGATTGTCTCGTGAGATGAGAGACGAGTGGTCAAAGATTCAAGGGAGGTTTGCGGATCTACCCATAAATAGTGCGGGAGAAGAGCAAATAGAGCTTATATCAAGAGCCATTGAAAGCGATTGTGCTCATGATGAGTTAAAACCACAAGCAACTAAAATTGCAAATCTGATACTTCATAATAAACCTGCAGTTTCTATGCAGATTGCACGAACTCTTGAAGAGTGCTGGCCGTTGCACCCTGTCGTTGCATGTCTTCTTGGACCTATTTCAAGACGACGCTTCGGTCAAAATCAACGGAGCATTTTTGGTTTTTTAAACTCAGCCGAACCGCAGGGCTTTCAAGATTTCATCAGAAACGCACCAGAAAGCAAACTCTACGAACCATATAAGCTTTGGGACTACCTTCGGATAAATCTGGAACCAACAATTCTCGCGTCTCCGGACGGTCACAGATGGGCAATAGCAGCAGAGGCGATTGAACGCTGCGAAGTAATAGGCGGAAGCGTCACAGACCTGAGACTGTTGAAGACGATCGCGCTTATCGATCTATTCAAAGAGCGCTCAGGATTGTCGGCGAGTATTGAGTTATTGAATAGCTGCTTTAAAGACACAGCTCAAAAAGAGATTCCGCAGAGCATTAAGCAGCTAAAGGCATGGTCGTTCATACTCTACAAGAAGTTTGATAATTCGTTCTCAATCTATGCAGGAAGTGATTTCGATATCGATCAGGCGGTTGAAGAATCACTTGAACATACAAAAGAAGTTGATTTCAACGCCTTACGGACTCTCGCCGGGATACAGCCGATTCTGGCTAAACGTTATTATCATAAGACCGGCGCTCTTTGGTGGTTTGATGTTGAAGTCGTCCCTGTAAAAGATCTCATGCAAGCGACTTCAGGATATGAGCCCCGACCAGGAACTATCGGGCAATTTTTACTGGCGATCCCCACGGAAGGTGAAACAAAACAAGTGGCCGAAAAGCTTTGTCATGACGCCGCTCACAGAGACCACAAATGGGATGTTATTGTCGGAATATCCCCACGAACTTGGGGGATTACCTCACTCGCACAAGAGTTATTAGCCACTGAGAAAGTATTGAACGAACGAGTTGAGCTCGCTGGAGATGCGGTTGCTCGACGAGAAGTAAGTGCTCGATTAGCTTCCTTACAGGGGATGCTTGAAGCGGAATTGAATCTCGCGTTTACAAAAGCAACTTGGTATTTGAAGGATCACGAGGCTAAAGAACAATGCTATGCCGAACTAAACCTGATTGCTTCAGGATTGGCGGACAAGCGCTTCCATAATTCTCCGATAATTCATAACGAGCTCTTGAACCGAATTAAACCTTCAGGAAGCGCAGTGTCCGCTCAGAACGCGCTATTGCGATGTATGGTGTTGAATGAAGGAAAAGACCGCCTCGGAATTCAGGGGTACCCCGCTGAAGGGGGATTATTCGCATCTCTGTTAGAAGCAACGGAGCTATATCAGCATACAGATCAAGGCTGGAAATTTGTGTCTCCAGATGCTCAAAATGCGCATAATTTATTCCCGATGTGGGAAAAAGCTCGTGAAATTCTTACAGACAACTCGCATCGCTCGGTACCTGTTTCGGAACTGTTTGAGGCATGGAGTAACGGAAGTTACGGTATTAAAAACGGCCTGCTACCTGTTCTTGCCGTTGCATTCATTTTGTCGGAAAGATCAAATCTAGCATTTTACCGCGAAGGTATCTTCCAACCGAAATTCAAGGACCTTGATGTTGAGTATCTTGCGAATGACGCCTCGGATATTCAGCTGCGATGGATGAATTTGTCCGACATGTCCAGGCGATTATTATCCGAGATGGCGGACATCGTTAGACAGCTTGATTGTACTAAAGAGCTGATTAACTTGGAGCCGATTGATGTCGCACGTGGTCTTATCGCCGTGTTCGTAAATCTTCAACCATGGGTTAAGAGAACGCAAAGACTTTCGAAAAATGCAATCCGGATTCGTACGCTGTTTAATCATGCGAATGACCCGAATAAGTTTCTTTTCGACGATATTCCCGGAATGTTCGGCATTCAGTCGGGAGAGTTATCCTCTGCCGATTTAAGTGGTGTGATCACAAATATCCGAGAAGGGCTCGAAGAGCTTGTTCAAGCTTTCCCGGCCTTACTGCATAAATTAAGAGATACATTGTTCGCGGAGTTACAGGTCCCAAATGCTTCACCAAGTGCACTCGAGGAGTTGAGAGACCGGGCAGAGAATATCAAACAAGTAACAGGTGATAATAGCCTTGAATCACTCATAGTTCGACTGTCTCGCTTCACCGGGACTGATGAGGATATCGAAAGCGTTGCAAGTATAACTTTTAATAAGCTGGCACGAGACTGGATAGATTCGGATATCGATCGAGCGACTCTGGAGCTTGCAGATTTAGCTCAAAGATTTATTCGCGCAGAATCATTCGCGCGAGTGAAAGGCCGGCAAGATAAACGACATGCCATAGCTGTAATCATTGGGATGGACGGAAGACCTACGCCGGTCCGTAAAGAGTTCCATATCACGGATTCCGACAAAAAAGCGGTATCGACGGTTCTTCGCCAGCTTCAAAATGTAATAAAGCAAAGCGGTCAACGGCAAGATAATATCATCCTAGCCGCTTTAGCGGAGCTATCAGCTAGTTATATGAAAGCGGAGTAATCCATGTCTGAGCAGATAAAACATGTTCTTGGTTTGTCAGGTGGGCGCGACAGCGCATCGCTTGCGGTATATATGCGACAGCACCACCCAGAGTTGGATATAGACTATTTTTTTACTGATACCGGGAAAGAATTACCGGAAGTATACGAATACCTCTTTCGACTTGAAGGTTTTCTAGGAAAAACGATTCTGAGGCTAAATCCTGATCGAGATTTTGATTATTGGTTAAAGAAGCGATTTAACAATTTTCTGCCTTCCCCACAGAATCGATGGTGTACGCGTCAGTTGAAGCTTCGACCTTTTGAACAATGGCTAAAGCCAATGCTTGACGCCGGAACTAAGGTAATCAGCTACGTTGCAATTCGGTCGGATGAAGAATATCGGGAAGGTTACAATTCTAAAAACGCTAACTTGTCAGTAAAGTTACCGTTTAAAGAAGATGGAATAGACAAAGCTGGTGTAATTGAGATCTTAGATTCGGCAGGTTTAGGGCTTCCTCGTTACTATGAATGGAGATCGCGCAGTGGTTGCACTTTCTGCTTCTTCCAGCAAAAAATAGAATGGATTCGCTTATACGAACGTCACACTGAAGCTTATTTCGAAGCGCGAGATTATGAGAAGACCGCAGTAGAAAATGGTTCTCCATTCACCTGGAGTGAAGGTGAATCTTTGGATCAGCTGATCGATCAAGATAGAATTACCCGAATAAAAGAAGATCACGCGAAGAGAGTAGCCAGGATGGCCGCAAACAAGCCGCTTAACCCTCTGCGACCCGATGGTGACCCCTTGGACATTGATGAGCTCTACGGGCAAGCTAAAGTCTGTTTAGCTTGCCATAAGTAATGGAGAGACACTTCCTTTATTCACAGAACAACCACCAAAAGAGCGAGCGGTAATATACTGACGGCGTTAACGTGTGAGAGTGCAGCGGTGTAGCGAAGCGGAGACCGTCTGCCACGCTTACCCGATTGGCCATTCAAGTTGTCACAGAAGTTACGATATCGGGGTACATCTTTAACAAGTCGGAGTTTCCATCGCGGCGTAATCTGTCTTCGATTTCGCTTCGTGTCCACCAGTCAATGTGGATTTTTTTCTTACGCCTCTCATGTTCTAAATGATCGGTTAACGTCGTTGTTAAGAAATGTGAAGTAACGAGGAGATACCCTTGAGCTTCAAAGTGTTCTACGGTGTCACGAATGTCTGTAACGCTACCTTTCCCGACAGGACGCGAAAAAGCTTTGGCTTGAACTATAACTCTTATGATTTCCGAGGGAGTGACGCCCTCCGGCACAGTTGGATCAAACGCAGGCAACTTCCATTCCGATATTACATCTCGGCCGCCATCCCTCTCATTACTGAAACTGACTTTTCTTGCCCACATAACGCCATGCTCTCTCTTCAACAGATCTAAGACAAAAAGCTCGAATCTGTCATCATCTATCTGATTACTCCATTTGAAGTTCTTTGCAGAAAAAAGATATTTCCCTTCAGTTTCGTGGCGTCTACGAATTTTTTCACGTTCCAGTTCGAATTCCTTGATCCCGCATTCAGTTGCAACACAAGCGATGTGTCTGCATGTGATCCCTACTAAAAAGTTCTCAATTGGCACAAATAATATGTTTGAGGATGTGTCAATACTACTTAAAACGTGCCTAAGCTTCTCAATAGATTCATTGGAAGCATAATTATTTATAGAGCTAGACAAAAAGATTTTCCCTGTGGGACCATCTAGTATCTTCCACCTTTCTTCACCATTGATTAGGTTTGTGAGCTTATGTGCCGGATTGGGGGCTTCGAATAAGGTGATTGAGGTTGCAATACTTCTGTAGTGTTTCCATGTGGGGTTTTTTCTTGAGGCAAACTGAACTGAATCGTTAAGTGGTTCGTTTATAATTTTGGCAATATTTTCAGCCCAAGGCGTCACGTCATCCCAACTGTACCCAGGTTCTGCGTGTGGGGCACCATTTTTGTGCTCAACCGACCAATCAAGAGCTTCAGGCATTATATGATTAAAAAACCAAATCTTTGCCAGTAGCGCTTTCACGAGTTCAAGTCCTGCTTCTGTGTAGGGGTAAGCTGAATTATGAGGTTGGTTTAGCGTCATGTACCTGCCATAGACTTCTGTATCAGGTACACAAGCAGCTGGATGCTCGACATCAATTATCGCGCATGAAAAATCCCCTAACACCCTGAAGAAAGAAGAGAAAAAAATGGTATAGAATTCATTGAGGTCGGTTCTCTCTCCTGGGGCATCCCATGATCCAAACCGTAATAACAGATATACAAATGCGTCAGCTTCACCTGTGAGATCGAAATTTACAGTTAACGGTGCGTTGGATGAAGAAAGGTGGATAATGTCGTCTTCGCACCGGGATGTAAAATCAAACTCTTTGGATATGCTATCAATTCTTTTCTTAAAGCTGCTTTTTCTCAAAATCTCTCCGTGAGTTTTTGATCAGAATCTTGGAGGTATCAATTCAGTTAAGATTGAGCCCTGTGGATCCACAAAACCAATATGAGCGCCAAAAAATGGGGATCTCATTCCATTAACGATGCCACCTCCCTCGACAAATACTCCGACGAGCTCAAGCCAGTCAACATCACGATGAACAAGGATAGGGGAACCACTCATTCCCCCAAAATGGTCTGGTTCAAAAAGTCCGTCTTCAAGAATTTGTAATCCCCTTTCATTCCTTTCGTCTGCTATTAAAAACTTTAGTGGCCCAACATCAGTTATGAAATCTGAAATTGCCGCTATACGCCCCAGGACTTCATCTTGTGTGGCTCCGCGATGTTGTGCAGGATACCCAAGGATCATGCATTGTTCTTCTTTTTTGGCCCACTCTACCGGCCATTTTCTAGGGGACAAGAATGCTTTCCCAATGGATGAAGGTTCAAAGGAAGCAGGTATCTGAATAGTACAAATATCTACCTCCTTGTTTCTATCAATAACTTCCCAACTTGAAATGTCTAATAACTCATAGCCATCACCACCTATAAAAGTTATGACTTTACCATCTTTAGAAATTGAATCTCGTTTAGCAATGACATGCTCTGCTGTGACCATGAAAACGTTTCTGTCGGTATGAACAAAAAAACCAGTACCTCCACTCAGCCATTTTCTCGGATCACTCAAATCACCGTAAAAAAGTATCGGAGTAATGATAGGTTTAACCAAGTCAGCATTTCCCATCAGAACATCATATGGGTTCTCAACGGTTTCTGTTTCCAAGACTCCTCCTCACAGCCGTTATGGGTCAACGATTCGCGTAACCGGCAGCCTAAAGCTACGCCGCTTCGTTTTACTGCTTGAGGCTGCCTGGGTAGACGAGTTTGTTAGGCTTTATACTTCCATTCTGCATTGCGATTCCTCTCTGAATACCAGGATGATGGGTGGGTCCTACGCATCGGCTCAAGCTCCGGAAAGGCTTCTTTTAGGCGTAACTGCACAAGCGCTCGAAGTTCCGGCTCTTCATTAGATGGAGACCCTCTAGTACAACAGTTCGCCACCACATCACCAACGAGCATGTAAGCGGTCAATCGCCGCACAAATAGTTCTGACCCCTCACTCCCCCACGCTTTCCTAAAAATGGCGTCTCGAAACCAGGAAGTCGGATAACCAATCGAGCATTGATACGGAACAGCATTCATCAAGATCAGCCCGTAATCCAAGTACCTTTGGAAACATTGCATAGTCTCTATATGGTCACGGATAAGCTTTCCGGTCTTTCCTTTGGCAGGAGCTGGCTCTCCCACGAACTCATCTGTGTGTGGTGACTCTAGGATAAGGATGACGCAAGGCCTATTTGGTGGACGGCATGAAGCACTTCGCCGCTCGCGGAAGTCTTTGCCTCGTACTCCCCCTAGAATCCCAACGTACTGATCTGGACAAGCCCGATGCTCTATTTTCGCGGACGCCTCATTGAACAATCCTTTTACAATTCCAGGGAAATCCAACGAACTCTCCTTTGTTTCTCCTCAGGCCTAACGGCGTGGGGGCGCACCAGCGCGTTAGCGTCTGTGTGCCGCCACCTGGTTGATGCTCTCGTCGATTTTTTCGAGCAAAAATAGGCAAAACTGTTTTTGTGAAGAAATTGCAGGATGTGAAAACGTGATTTCTTGATAATCTAAAATGAGAAGCAGAATGCAAGAAAGGTAAGTCCAAAAATAGTTGTCATCAGTAAGGTTCAGGTAATTCGTTAACTCTGATATCCTATTGACAATAGATGGATGACTCAAAGAGCCACCCCATTTTCTCTTTGGAGTAAGTACAAGTAGAAGCAATGCCGTTACCCCTATGCTCATTGCTCTTTTAGTTTTTACTGCATCAATCGGGAATCCTGAGGCTTTTGAGTAATTATCTATTTCCGCCAACAAGAACTCGCGTGCAAACAAGTCACACTCCATTTCTTCGTCGTGGGGGGTAACCGATGAATTTGACTTTAGCATTAAGTGCCTTATTTCGTGCAGAAAACAGTAAGCTCCTCCCATACAAAGTAGGTCAAAGACCATACTCCCGTCCACATCGCTTGGCTTCCCGTCTGAAGGTTCAGGTACTCCTTCTGGCCACTGAAAATCATCAATAGAGTAATGCTGATTTAATTCGAGGGTTTTTCCAATCAGTCCTTTTGCTTTGTTAATTATTTGTATTGTCTCGTCATGATCTGTAAAGCTTTTTGAAGTAATAGAAAGTTTTAAAATCTGAGAAAGAACCAAATACGGTGAATAAGCATGTAGAGCGTATTGTGCAGCAAATCCTAGAATCCATAGGTGCGACATGCTTTTATGATTAAAGATGATTATATCAAATGCACCAGCCTCAAGAGAAAAGCCTTCCTTATCTTGAATGAACTCAATCTGAGGGGTAAATTCGCTCCATAGATTTTCGAACTCACTTTCTCGTTCCGGTGCCGCCGCAAGGACCAGACGTTTAACTGCACTTTCGGTAAGACTTTCTTTCATATTGTTTTTCTCCTAATCAACGGCTATGAGTGTGACCGGCGCGGCAGGTTTTCCGCCGCGACCGAGTCCACACGAGAGTTGGACATCCTTTTCCCTCAAATGTGAATGTGTGAAGGGTGAGGTAGCCTGGTGACAATGGACACTCTCGCTTGGTAAACTGCCAAGCAAGAGGAGTGATAAATGAAAAAGCAGCAGCGTTACACGCCGGAGTTTCGGGCCGAGGCGGTGAAACTCGTTTTCGATCATGGACTGTCTCAGGAGACAGCAGCAAAACGACTGGCGATTCCCAAAGGAACCCTTGGTAACTGGATGGCAGCAGCCAAGGCTTCAAAGAGCCCATCAACTCCTGGGGCGCGTTCAGCGGCGGACTTGGAGGCTGAGAACACTCGGTTACGTAAAGAACTGGCTGAGACACGCATGGAGCGTGACATATTAAAAAAAGCGACCGCGTACTTCGCCAGGGAATCCCTTCCCGGTACGCGTTCATGAAGCAATGGCGACATCATTTTCCGGTCGAAGTTATGAGTCGCCTATTCAGTGTATCGCGTAGTGGCTTTTATGCCTGGTTGAGGCGCAAACCTTCGCGACGTGTCCAAGAGGATGAACGCCTCAAGGTGGCGATCAAAGCGGCTCATAAGCGCACTCGCGAGACATACAGTGCACGGCGGTTGCAGCCGGAACTGGCTGCTGATGGCTTTGCCGCCGGACGCGACCGCATTGCCCGATTGCGCCGGGAACTGAAGTTGCGCTGTCGGCAGAAACGCAAGTTCAAGGCCACGACAAATTCAAATCACAACTTGCCAGTGGCGGAAAACCTATTGAATCAAACCTTTACGCCCAGTGCACCTAACGAGGTCTGGGTTACCGACATTACCTACATCCCTACCGGAGAGGGGTGGCTTTACCTTGCTGGTGTTAAGGACGTATTCACCTGCGAAATCGTTGGCTACGCCATGGCCGAGCGCATGACACAAGACCTGACTGGTCGAGCACTATTTCGGGCGGCACAACAGAAACGGCCGGCGGATGGACTAATCCACCACTCGGATCGCGGCAGCCAATACTGCTCCCACGACTACCGTAAGCTTGTTGAACAGTTCGGAATGAAGGCTTCTATGTCACGCAGGGGAAACTGCTTTGACAACGCACCGATGGAGAGTTTTTGGGGAAGCCTCAAAAATGAACTGGTACATCATTGCCGTTACGCAACCCGGGCAGAGGCTGAGGCTTCCATTCGTGAGTACATAGAGATCTTCTACAACCGTCAACGACGCCATTCGCGTCTCGGCTATATTGCGCCGGCTGTGTTCGCACAAAGTTTCGGCATCCAGAAGGCTGCCGCTTGAGATGCGAGTGTCCACTATTGACAGGACACCTCAAAGTTACCTTTACTTATGGCGTAGATATTGCCCAAATACGCTTCAAGCGCGGGTTTAGTAAAACTCATACCTAGAGCAGGCGTGCTGACAAAAAAAGTTTGATACCAAACATCAGCCCCATACATGCAGCTGCACAGATTAAAATGACAGATCCATTGAGTTACGGCAGTTTTCAGGAAAGGGTCTTCGAGCAGCACAATCCTTCCAAACGAAGTAAGTTGCGGTTTTTTCACAGAGGATGGTTTTGATTCCAGCAAACGTAATAGCCCCATCCCAACACAATAATCTAATATCGCCGGAACCTTGCCACTTGAAGCACCAGTAGGAATACCAGTTGCAGCAGAAATTTGCTGATGGTCACCTTCCTGACCTGACGCAGCGAAACGAAGCATGGCGTTAATATACTGTCGCTCAGGTTTGAAAGTTTTGTGGAAACTCCGAGATAATCGATTGGTTTTGATCTTCTTAGCCATATATCTACCGTTGATCCAAAGAGGAGATTGTAATTTTCTGAGCTAGAGTAGCGATTTTATTTGTAACCAAGTTAAGGCTCGGACCTACGGAATAACACTCACCTTTTTTTAGCCCGGATAGCTTATTAATCCAATCATCCGGCCTTTGCCTTGTCGTAACAGCTGCAATTTCCGCAAATGCTTTCAGTTCAGTGTCAGCGGGTTTGAAGAAGAGTTTGTGATCTGCATTGAACATGCGATCACGTTCATCTTTTTTCATACCGCTCATGGTTTGTGTCGCTAACATAAGGGAGAGACCGAATTTGCGGCCTTCTCTGAGATATTTTGACAGTGGGCTACCGTCTTGATGATCGAGATTTTGAACTTCATCTAAAACAATTACTTTTGGGTCGGTTTTTTTACCTTTCGACTGTAAAAAACCGTAAAGATCCCAGAGAATAAACTCCGTAATTAGTCGGCTTGAATGCATGTCCATGCCAGCTAATTGGAAGATATGACAAAACTTAACGCTATCGGTAAACAATGAATCCCAGTTGATGCTTTCAGCTCCAAAGGCAAATGGAGAATCAAGCACAAACGGTCTGATTTTGCTATGGAGGCTCTGAGCTGGAGCTTTAATTTTCTTGTCATCTGTATAGTCGTCGAGAATCTGAAGCATTTTATCGAGGCTCATATCAGCCCGGTACGTTTCAACTCCTTCCATTATTGCCCGATGTAGTACGCTAAACTGTTGGTCGCCAATCTGATATACGGCATTGAAAATTCCAGCGATTCTTTTAGCGACTGCGTTTTCATTTTCGGACAGTAATATCCCACCATTATTTGAGGATTGCGGCAGAAATGGATTAATAGGTAGAGGTGATTGCCGAACAACATGCTGCATCGGATCAAGAATTCGACGTGTTGTTTCTTCAAGCTGGTCTGGGAGGAATCCATTCGTGTAATCAACAATAAGACTGTTCTGTCCTAATTTAGCCATCTCACAAAGGATACATTGAATCGCGTATGTTTTACCCATACCAGAAGCACCGAAAATAAGCATGTGCCTATTTGCAAGAGCTGGATTCCCGAACTCCCAGAATACGCTTCGACTTCCGTCACCTGTTGTACCAAGTAATATTCGGTCCGGTATCTGTGGTGTGTTTATGGCTATCCCTTGGTTTGGTGTCTCAGGAAGAATATTAACCATAGTTTCTTGTACGGTAGTCGGAAATTCGGCGATCTCAGGAATGATTGGTGCACTAGATGTGTTATCGACGATATCTTCGGCTGATTCGACAGCCTGAACATACTCCGGGTTGTTTTCAAAGTCGATTATCGGCTCCAGCTGGATTTCTGAGGTATCGAAAGTCTCTAGTGAAATCGGGTCGGTATCAGTTTCATTCTCCTCGTCCCACTCGGTAGAATCTTCGTCGTCATCAGAGTCAGGAGGTAATACGCAGTCTTCCAAAGAGTCGCAGATGTTGGTTTCAGTAATAGTAGCTTGTTCTTGATAACCGATACTTCCACCAGAGGAATCAGTACTACTCGATGCAAGATGTTTAACAAACTCACTTCCGATAGCGTAGATGTATGCTGTAGTTTCAGCCGTTTTACCTGCTTGCCAATATCCAATCTGCTCAATACTCGAAGCTGAGCTGTCTATCCAAAAAGCAAATACTGACGCGCTCCAAGAAATATCATACTCGCCTTCAGCTAACCGTTCTAATGCAGCCAGAACGTCTACATGTTGCGTTCGGTTGATTTCGGATTTGCTTGCTATCAATCGATGTAACTGCATCCACCAATAACGTCTATCGGGGCGAGAATCCTCGAGATCATGACCAGGCTCAGAAGAAATTGGAGTAAATGCAGACATGAGCACATCCAACCCGTTGTTAATCTGAAATCTCGCTTTTATCAGATGTTCTTCGGAGCGTAGAGCCATTTTGCATTCAATAAGTTGAACTTCAAGCTTGAGCCGTTTGTCTTCGCCAATTTTTGCCTTTAACCACATTAAATCGGGTCTATGACTATCCTCCGCGAGATCGAACCAGTGCCTATACGCGTCTAAAGAAATCAAGTTGTCGCATAGAACCGTCTCGTTGTTCACAAGAAGTTTTCTGGTTAATGCGTACGCCATGAAATCTCGGATATATTGATCATCTACGCCAGTCGCGCGCACAAGAGACAATCCGGACAAGAGCCGTGCTACTTTAAGTAGTCCGGTCGCCACTTCCTGACAATCTTCAGCTTGCCATCCAGACTTCGCGTACAGTGACCTTACTGATGCGCAGAGGCGAGCATGCACATCATTTAGGGAGAACTGTTCGGTCGAGATTGTGTAGTTGTCTTCACCATGCGTTCCTACGCCAGAACCAAAGCCGATTATCTCCCTTTCATTGTTTGCGGAAAGAGATGAATTTCCGAGTAGTCTCTCATCCATATTTGGATCAATGCAAATGACCCATTCAGATTTCGAATGCAATTCATCAATTACGGGACGCCAGGGCGCGAAATCACCTGTTCCGATGATTATCGTACCAGTCTGGCTGCTCTTGTTCTTTAAACAATGCATCACATTCGCATGCTGAGCCCCTAAAACAAACTGCCGGTTACTTATAACTCTTGCTCGCTTATATAATTCAGCTGGATTACGAATTGTGCAGCAAGCTTTTTCGAGAATTGGGAATTTCAGAGTTCGACTGGTTATATCGAATGTCGGAACATTTTCAAATCTATTAACACCGCTGCCGACACCGATAAAGTCGTAAAAAACGGAAATATCCGCTTCAAAGTTATCTTTGATTAGTCTTTGAAATGAGCCTAGACCACCTTTTTCCACGAGACGATGCGCAACGGCAAATCGGCATTCTCTGTAAGGCTGATACTTACTTTCGGTTTCAGCAGCCTCCCAACGTTCTTGCCATTGATCAATCCAGTGAGAAACATCCGCATCATCGGTTGATTCTGTAAAGAAAGTAACGCTGATGGCATAAGGACGTCTACGATCTGGTGGCAAAACGTAATAGCGAGGTTCTTTCGGATTTGAAAGTTTAATGATGTAGTGGTGAATTGCCGCGATTATCGGCTGAATATCCTTATTCCTCAAAACAGCAAGGCTTAATCCGTCTCTTGCATGAGGATGTAAACGGAAGTAATCCAGCATTAGGCGGAGAAGCAGCTTTGATTCACTGGTTTCGCGAAACATTTCTGAATCCGAGAATATTTCATCGTCATCTGCGCTATCGCTATAGTTAAGGAGCAACCGTGTAGATAAAGTTGTATCGCCGGATGATGGAGAACCTATGCGATGAATAAGCTCTTGACCTCGGATGTTTGTATCGAGATTTTGTTGCTCGTTGAAAAGTAGGCCGGATAACGGAGCTTGAATTTCCGAAAGGTCCAAATAAGTCCGCCAGATATGCGGTTTAAATGCTTCACGTCTTGCACCGCTCTTAATTTCACGGGTGACCGCGTAATTGAAGCAGGAAACCGAGAATAAGACCTGCGCTTTTAACATCTCAAGCAAAGCCGGATGAAGAACGGTAATTATTCCGGATTTCTCATACGGATCAGCATGCCAAGTTACACCGGCGCTTGATAGTCTACGTTCGATTATCAGAAACGCGCGAATTAACATTCCAGCGGTTGGGGATTGAAGTGCATCGGCGTTTTCAGCAATTTCTAAACATGCATCAGAATAAGCGCGATGTAAGTCATGCCATTCAGTTCCACTAAAAAGAGCGCCGAGCAATCCTTTTTTAACCGATTCCCGGATAAAAAGATGATATTTTTCGGCAAGTGTCCTAAGTTTAGGAAGTAGCGAATCAGTCGAATCTAGCCATTCTCGACTCAATAGATTGGTAAAAAACGACTCCTCTAAACGTGCATCGCGGGTACAATGCAACATAGCGCGTCGAATTTCATCATCCGCTGATGCTTTAAGCAACTCATCGTAGTATGGAAGATGAAAAACCGGCAGTGTGCATATTTCATTATGGTTAGTAAGAGCTTGGTTTGCTTTGAATAGAATCAGCTCCGCCAACCGGTATGAATGATTTTCAGGAAGACGCCACGCATATTTGCGCTGAAATGATTTAGAGTCATCGCCGTAGTAAACAGTTACGGAAAATTCTAATTGAGGTTCAGCAGTGCGACTGTGTCGACATGCAATATCTTCAGTCAGTAACGAACATTTAACCGGAATAGCGTTTTCATCTACATCGTTCAGCAACAAATGTTCTGTAATGATATCGTCAAGCCCACCAATCAAGCGGCACAGATACTCCCTAGCGAATTCAGTGCTGTCTATCGTAGAATCGTTCGCTTCGTCGTTTGTGCCCTCAATATCGTGTTTAAAGAGATCAGATGTTAGTGCGATTTCCGTGATCTGAGAATTGCTGATGGTATCTCGATCCTGATAAAAATCCCGTAGGCTTTGCCACAGTGCATTAAGTAGCATACCAACGGGACTACCGGAGATCTTTCTGAGACCTTTTGGCTTACTAATAGTAGGTTCTTTGAATTTAAGGATTTTATCGAAAATAGTTACAAAATCGCACCCCAGTAATTTTTGACGATCATCCTTATCGTCTGTTAAGACATAATTTTTTAATCCATTTAGAAATTCTTCAACGCAAGCATATGGACCATACACCTCTTCCTCATCTAATCTAAATCCGAGGTTTTCATCCGCTAGATAGGCGGTATTTAGTACTTCAATTGCTTTCTTAGCCTTTTCGCGCTCTTTCGAATCTAAGAAAAGTGTGTAGTTGAAGAATGATCCAGCTTTATTGATGTATGGTGCTAAGGATTTTGTCTTTTGTTTAATGGAGAACCCCGAGAAAGACGGTAATCCAAAGGTACCTAACTCGGTTAAAATCGCTTGTTGCACCTGTGTAACTTCAACCGCATGATCTAAATCAAGACATTCCAGCCAGTCGCTTATTTGTAATATGTCACCTCGGCCATAATCAAGGAGTGGCTTTAAAAGTCGGTCAAAAGTTGATAACTCAATAGCCTCAACACTATGAATGCCGATACTTTGGAGTTTTGTACTTACCCAACCCTGAAAGCTACGCGACATCTCGTCATTCCAAATAGTTTCAAGATCACATGTATGAAAATCAGCAAGACCAGCTGAATCGGTAACGCGATCAGCGCCACAAAGAACGACTAAAGATAATTTTCCATCTACGGGGGGTAAATTACGGTAAAAGGTCAAATTCCCTCGGTCGTCAAGCCATCCGTTATCTTCTGTTCGATTCTGTCCTTGAGTCGTCCAACCATCCGTTAAAACCTTTGCAATCTTCAAAGTAAGAACTGTATTAGTAGTTGCCAAACAGTAACTAGCAAGCGCATCTGCAATAGAGAGAAGATTTTTTTCTGGCATAGCTGGGATCATAAGAAGCATGCGGTGGCCAGCTGAATCGCCCAATTGCAGCTTTATTACTTTCTTTACGATGTGGTGCAACACGGAATTGACAAAATATTTCATAGACTTCCTCTCAGTTGTTGCTATCCGCTGGATTCACTACCAGCGCACATGAATCCGATAGATGAATCAGTAATCCAGCAGCTTCCAACATGTTTTGTAACCAGGAGTCGGTATCAACAGGCAAGTAAACACCGGTATTATCAACCCACTTGCTCGCCCGATTAAAGCCATCTGCATCAAAAACAAATCCGTGACGAAGTTCGACTTGATGCTTAAACGTATCAAAGGTAAGTCGTCCACCAAGCGGAACTGTAGTCACAACCAAAAGACGCAAAAGTTGCTCATTCAATACGAATCGAGCCCCAGCTCCTCGGCGAGGCACTAAAAAGCCAATTCGCTTTGCCAGCCCGACGAAAAGTTTCCCAGCGTAACGCCGATCTGTCTCTTTGAACAGTTTTTCAGGATCGCCATCGCCGTTTTGAGGTTGCACGCTGCTACTACGAATAGCCTGAAATATAAGTTTCTCCACAGCCTTAGCAGAATGATGAGAAATCCTCTTAATTGCCGGTCTCTTTTCTTCCGGGGCTGATATAGCCAAACGATAGCCAGGCCAGGTAGTTGGGTGTTCGGATTCAACATAACGAGCACTCTGCATTGCAAGGCTTCGAAGCACCTGAATAGAGCATACCGACTCCAGTAGGTAGAGTCTGTCGATGATATCGATATTTGCTTTGCATAACCGCAACAGATCTACCGCAAAAAGATAGCCTTCTTGCCAGCTTTCAGCTGGACACCAACCAGCTGATACAAAACGAGGAGAATCTCCGGACATATCAGTTGTTTCAGAAGTCTCGGACTCAATTCCTGAATCGATGAATTCGGCGATCTTAGTTACTGTGGAAGGACATCGGGCTAAAAGCCCCTTCAGTTCATTCTCTAAGGCTATGTGTAACTTTGATGGGTCTTGCTCGTCTTCATCAAAGGAGACTCCACTTTCTTTCACCCATTTCTGAATTGATTCTTTAGGCTGGCGAAGAGCATTGCAAATCTGCAGATAAAGAACTTCACCACCACGAGCAAGAAAAACATGTTGACCCATTGAAAAATATGTACCGAAGCTATCTAGTAAGTCATCCCATTTCTCTGGTTTACCTGAACGAGCTTTTGACTCTCTCCAAATAGTTTCACCAGCAAGGAATCCAGCTGAGACGGGAAGAAAACTCTGAGCACACCAAGTCCGACCACCACCCGCACCTTGAAAACCAAGCATTAAATTTTCCAACGTGCGAATCACGTCTTCTTTGTTCCCAGAGCCCGACATAGAAATCTTCGACTTTAACCCATTCAACAAATCTTGATGGTGTTGTCGATGTGTAACATGCCGAGAATCCAACCTTGAAGCACCTAAGAAAGAAAATAATTTAAGATTGATACGAGATTTAGGAGCATATTTGAGTTCTGAGCTTCCCAATGACAGTAGATTATCAACTGACGGGAGAGCTGTATCAAATCCTTCAGAATCAATTTTCTTACTTGATGTGACCAATAGTAAAAATTCGACCAAAAATTCGTTAGAGGTTTGATCGAGGAATAAACGGTTCCCGAAGAGTTGAATCGCTGGGTTTTTTTCAAATTTTGCTATAGAAGGAAACGTTTCACAGGACATCACTTACCTCCAGTCGTCCGTTGCTCACCGAGTAATGTTGGCGACGGAAAGTATGATCCGTATTCAATTTAACCAGCATAATACGATCTTCCGTAGTACCTGCGAGTTTCTGAATCTGAGCTTTAAACCTTTCCAAACGCTCTAAATACGCTGTTTGTAAGACTTCTCCTAGTTCGCCAAAGTGCCGCATTACCACATAGTCTAAAAATGGAAGGGTCAGTTGCAAACGTGCACCTTTAACGCGATCGCGTCCTTTTAAAATTAGATCCGTTCGACTTCCACCAGCTGCATTACCAGACACTTCAAGGATAAGATCCGTTGCGGTACTCCAATCCACCTCGGCTAAAACGACCTGAGCGCTCTGTCTTACTTCACTTCGACGGCGATTCAGTGTTACATAAAGTCGCCTATCGTTCTGGGTAGCCCCTTCAGGAAGGCGAACACCAGTAAAGTGTTCCTGCAAAACATGGAAAATACGTTGATCTAGTACAAACTCTTCATTGTGATCGAGCTTTGCATTAGTCTTCTGCCAGGACAGCCATCTAAGTATGGACGGTGAGCTCAGATACTGACTAAGGTATGATTGTTCTTGTTCCTTAAAGTCATATAGAAAATAAAGCAATCTACGTACCTGCTCACGAGCAAGATCTGGTGTAAAACCGAATCGAGTATCGTTCCCTGATCGCGAACCGTGCGCCCTTAATGATTCAAATTCAGAGTCGCAGTCTGCAACTCCAAACTGAAATTGTTGATTATGAGATCTTAACCAGAGACGACGTTCCCAAGTTGGACATGGTCGTTCACCAAATCCTTGCCGCTGTATCTCAATTATCGCTTGCATCTGCTGCGCAGAGGTATGCCCCACACAACCATTATCGCCAAAGAATCGGTTGAAAAACATATATTCGGTCTTACGCGGTACAATATTATTGCGGCGCATTTCTTCAAGATCAGTCTCTTCGACTCCAGAAGTAACAAGATAAGCCAAATGTTCCGTTATCTGCCTCATCGTCAGTCGAGTGCCGTACTCGTACATACGTCGATACGCAAGAAATATCCGGTCGAAAACTCTTTTCTTATTGTTAGTGATAACATCGATATTTAAACAAATTGGACAAGTAGCTCGGCATTCACGATCAACACACTCAATCCATCTCTCTGGCGCTACCATTCTCTCAAATATCTCGCGAGCAAGATGTAGGTTATCCATCCGAGCCAGATTAAATACTCGAAATTCGACGTTTCCAAGTTTCAACTCACCTTCACCACGTTCAGCGCTGATGGCGGTCAAAATATCACTTTCCAATCTGGTCGCATCAATATCTAAGTATGATGATTGATTCCGAAGCAGATCAAGTAATGTGCCGGTATTCGTTACAAGCAAAAAACGTTTTTCACCCTTTAGTAATTCCTGAACAAGAGCGTCGTCCGCGGATTTGTGCCGCTCGCTAAGATCTTTGATTATTGAAACAGATTTACCGGAAATATCCTCTCGAGGCTTTAATTGAGTTGTTAAAGGTTGGTCGGCTGGAATATCAGAAAGATACTTAAAAACTTCCAAAGCGATTGTTGATTTACCATCACCTGCATGACCCGTTAGGATTACGTGCTTCCCATAATCGCTATTAAGCTCGGTTAGAATGGTATTTGTTAACGGATGCGATACGTGGATATGTGCGAAAAACGGGTTACAGGCTTGAGATTCAGCGAGGGCATTTTCATTACCGCCGCTTGATCTCTGAAGCGAATTAAGATAACCAACGAATGTATTCGAATATCGGTCAGTTGAAATTCTATTCATACTCGCTCCATCAATGTCAGTTAAACTATTCATGCAAACCTCGAAGCGTCAGATGATAAAATGTTAGACTATTTCAAGCTTATATATACAAATCTCATACAACCTACCCCATCTAGTGACCTACTCGTGATATTTATTCACTGCATCCTTCATTTCCTTAACAATCTTTTCTTTCAACCACTCCGGCTCCAAAACATCAACATGTGATCCATGTTTAAGTATCTCCATCATTATTTCAGCTTCATGGGAAGCCGGGATAGTACGCACCAGCGAACCATCATCCTGTGATGTGTCAACACTTTTCCGGACACTTTATTACACAATTTTTTGCATCATTTCA
>CAXYVG010000046.1:0-30436 GCA_964292325.1 uncultured bacterium
GCATGAATAAAAACACGCATCGGTGCACTGGCGTAATTTGCTCCTGCTGCTAAAATGGCTTCAAAGCAAGATTGACAGGCGCCAGCAAAAATAACTAAGTCATCCCGGGCAGGTTCAAAGATTCTAGCATTTTTCACGGCCTCAATGAAATATTTGGAGTTGCGATAATTATTAATATCTCCTAGATCTTTTTTCCCGCCGCTCAGCAGTGCATCATGTCCCGTTAAGACTAGAATGTCTGGACGATATTCATCGATCAATTCAATGACATGCTTAGCCTGCTCGGATTCATCAATACAACGACCAATGGCTTCAATATTTAGCTGACTATATGTTTTTAAACACATTTTAAGATATTCTTCATCACCATCAAGATGTAATACCCTGCCCGGTATGTCAAAAAAATCAAACTTTTTTGATGCTTCAGAACGATTCATTTCTGTTTTTTCTCTTTCTACGCCACGTCTCATCATAATTCGTTTTAGACCATCATTATGCACAAATTCAAGATCTACAATTTCTTTACACAATTTAGCTACACCAACTAGTTCTAAGTCATCAATTGGTGCATCGGCCATCAAGCGCAAATACATACCTTTGAGTACACAATCTGTGATTCCTGCATCCTTTTCAACAATGTCTGTTATTTTAAAAACAATATCACCGCCATGAGACTTGCGAATCACTAAATCGCCGATCTCCACATTAGCCACGCTCAATCCCCCCTCTCTTTCACTTACTACATACTATGTAATGTAAGGAGAAACTGTCACATCAGAACATACTATATATGATGTGCTAAGAGCTTCACTGTAAAATACGTAGTACATCAAAAGGATAAAACTAAATATATTTTCAGACCCCTTATATGTAGCAAAAAGCAGAAGCCTTCAATATAATGTACTACACTTGTGACTACGTAAGGTCACATGCACCGCACTGAAAATATTCGAGGTGATGGCGCGTGATCACTGCGGTTGTTCCAGCAAAAAATGAGGCGGGTCGCATTGCAACAGTACTACAAAATTTGAGTACACTTGCAATCGATCACATTATTGTAGTTGCTAACGGCTCTAACGATACTACAATGCGAGAAGTATTACGTCTGGGCATCCCAAAACTGCAAATTCTTTACTTTCATGAACGTTTAGGTATTGATATTCCCCGAGCTATAGGAGCTAAGGTAGCTTTAGCCCTAGGTAGCGATGTCGTCGTTTTTGTCGACGGCGATATGGTAGGTACATTTACAGATAATCTCTCACAACTAATTGATCAAGTCTTATTAAAACATTCCGATATGGCATTAACAAACTGTTATCCATCTCCTCCAAGACATATTGAACGCTACAACCCAACCTTCCAATGGCGCTTAAATCTTAATAAAGAACTTGGTCTAGAAAAAAAAATCAACTTATCAACCCCTTCCCATGGTCCCCATGCTGTCTCTAGGCGACTACTAGAGACCATATCCGTTCGCGAGCTGGCCATTCCTCCGGTATCAATGGCCTTAGCTAGAATGAATAAGCTAAAAATTGATGTAGCCACAACGATTCCTCATTATCAATTAGGTTCTTCTCTTAAAACGCATATACATTGTGTAAAAATTATTGATACCATTGTTGGTGACTGCCTAGAGGCAATCACCGTGTTTCAAAATGCACCTCGTACTCGCCAATGGCAAAACAAAACCTATCTTGGCTATCATAGCGAACGTCGCTTTGATTTATTAGATGATTTTTTTAGTGAAAAAACGTAAATAAAAAAAATCCTGCTCACAAGATAATGTGAACAGGATTTTTATATGTTACTGTATCCAAGCATTCGAAAGAGCAGCAAATTCATCAATTGATAATGTCTCGCCTCGTCGATTGCCATCAATACCAGCAGCTGCTAGAATCACCTTCAATGTTTCTGCTGGCACACCTGATGTCTTTAGAGTATTGGATAATGTCTTACGCCTTTGAGCAAAAGCAGCCTTGACAACCCTAAAGAAGATCTTTTCGTCTACCTGCACGGGCGGTTTTTCACGAACGGTGCAACGAATCACTGCCGAATCAACGGATGGTGGCGGAATAAACGAATCAGGCTTTACGATAAACATAATCTCGGCTTTCGTATAATACTGAACAGCCACTGATAACGCACCATAATCTTTTGTGCCCGGAACGGCTACCATACGCTGCGCCACTTCTTTTTGCACCATTGTTACTAATACATCAATCGGCATTCTCGCTTCTAATAGTCCCATGATAATCGGTGTCGTAATATAATAGGGTAAATTGGCAACGACTTTATATCTCGGCGCTCCGACTGTCTCTGAAATATCGATCTTTAGAATATCCCCATGTACCACTCGAACATTATCATAACCTTCTAGTGTCTTTGCCAGTACATCTAGTAATCTCCGGTCTATTTCTACAGCAGTAACAGTTGCACCTGCTTCTGCTAATCCTTGCGTTAATGTACCAATACCAGGGCCAATTTCTAGCACAGCATCTCCATGTGCAATACCAGCAGCCTCAACAATATTATTCACTACATTTTCATCAATTAGAAAATTTTGTCCTAATTTTTTACTCATGCGTATACCAAATCTTTTTAAGATATGTAGAGTCACTTCTTTTTGCGCAATAATCGGCTGTGTCATCTAATGACCCCCCAACTTATTTTTCCCCTTAACATGATACGTTTTCAATTTCGTCTATTGCTTGATCAAATTCAACGCGAGTAACGCCGTAATGATTTAAGCGCTGCAAAAAAGTTTTGGCATTGGCATAACCAATACCAAGTTTAGCTCCTAACAAAGCTCGTTTAGCACCTGCATCACTACTTCCATTTAATCCAGAATATATAAGATCCGCTTGGCTAAATTCTTCACTCGGTTGCCACTCCAAATACCGAACCTTCGATAATGCAGCGCAGATAGCCTGAGCAGAGGCTTGCTCAATACCAATATCATTTTTGGCCGTAGCATCTTCTTTGGGAACAAAAGCATGTTTTGCCTCAGGGAAACGTTTACTTAAAAATTTTCGTATACGTTCACCAGCACTATCGGGATCAGTTAAAATAATAATCCCCCGTTTTGTATAGGCCTGCTGGATTTTATCTAAGCTATAGGAAGTCAATCCAAAACCTCCTGTCGTAAGACAATCAGCATCTACAGCCCGCTTCACAGCATGTACATCATTTTTACCCTCGACAACGATTACTTCTTTAATCATCTCTTTACCACTCTCTACCTTTTTTCACTATCTTATCAAAAAAAGAACAGGGAGTATACCCCTGTTAGTCGAGAACATATACTTTGACTGATCGTCTACCAAATCTCATGGCTTCGCTATAATCTTCCATACACAAATCAATTTTCTGACCGACAATCGCGCCACCGACATCAGCAGCTAGCGCTACACCATAGCCTTGTACATATACCTTGGTTCCCAATGGGATTACATCAGGATCAACCGCTACAATACCACGACGTGCTTCGATACCAGTTGCAGTAATGCCTGCAGCAGAACCATCCGTTGGCAGATAAGCACTTGCCTGCATGACTTCTACGCGACTAAAACGCATCGATCCCCGGGAAGTTTCCACCGTATCGCGTGTACCCACTTGCACAATTTGCGGTTTTGGCGCTTCTGTAACAATCTCACTAATTTGCTGTGAACTTACTTCTACCCCATCGGCAAAATTCTGGCGTATCGTGACAGTCTTACTACCATCTTGTCCCTCTTCCACGATTCTTTCCACGCCTTTTTCTAATGTCGGATCAGGTTGGCGAATCACACTGTATAACTCAGGCACTTGCCGTTCCACAACTTTTTCGCTTACAGTAATGACCTGAATATGCATATCAGGTTCAATCTTCGTTCTTTCTTCAGGTACAATTTTCGTATCGACTCGCTTCACACCTAAACTTTCAGCCAATTCTGCGACTGTAAGTTTACTCGTCAATATCGTCTCTGTCTTTCCTTGATACGTAATCGTAACGGGTACTGCTCTATATACTGAGATCACAGTACCATTCATGATTTTAGGTGTCGACATGCGATATTCGTCATTCGAATTTAGCTGCACCCCAGCTTGTACTAAAACTTCCTCTGGCTTGCTATGTAATGTGCTAATAACCACCGTAGCGCCGTCAACAGCAATTTGTACTTTTTTGTTAGCAAAAACGAAACCTGTTGCCAACAGAAAAACCATCACTAACGCTAGGATTAAAGGCAGCAATTTCTTTTTAAAAATTAGCTTTTTTAGTTGTTTTTCACTCATATAATTCCTCCCTTTTAAATGTTTGCACATTATACCACAGCCATTTTAAATTGTCAAATTATCTTTCTATTATTTCCTTATTTTTTTGCCAATAACACCTACTTTATACAGAATAAAAAAAAATGAGCAAATACCTTTTAATAAGATATTCACTCACTATGTAAATTATTCCCACTTTTAGCTAATTTTAAATATTTTTTTTGTATTTTTACTAGTAATCTCACTTAAAGTCGATAAATCCATCCCTCGGATACTTGCCACCCGCTCTGCTACTAACTTTACATAAGCCGGTTCATTACGTTTTCCTCTATGGGGATGAGGGGTTAAATATGGACAATCGGTTTCTACTAATAATCGATCTAGTGGCACGTGCGCTATTACCTCTGGCAACTTTGCTGCATTTTTAAAAGTAACAGGCCCCGCAATCGATATATAAAATCCAAGTTTTAGAACTTCTTTCGCCATTTCCAAACTACCAGAGAAACAGTGAAATACACCTTCTAGTCCTTTTGCTTCTCTTTTGATAATATCTAAAATATCACCATGAGCATCTCGATCATGAATAATAAAAGGTACCTTCATTTGCCGTGCCACATCAATTTGTTTTATCAATACAGCTTTTTGGACCTCGCGTGGCGATAAATCATAATAATAATCCAGACCAATCTCACCAATCGCTACGACTTTATCAAGTTTGGTCCACTCTGCTAGTTTCTCATAATCAGATTCTTGCGCCGTTTCCGCTTCATGTGGATGAATGCCTACTGCTGCATAGATATTTTCATATCGAGTTGCAAGTTCAACGGAGCGAGCGGAAGAAGCCATACACGCCCCGATGTTGATCATACCAGTTACCCCGTTTTGCAATGCTCTATCAATCACATCACTACGATCATCATCAAATTTTTCATCATCAATATGAGCATGAGAGTCAAATAGCATATTACTTCACCCGGCTTCCAGGAGTCATATCAGCAGCGGTAACCAATGTTAGTTTTTCTTCATTGGAAGCAGCAAGTACCATTCCACGAGATTCAATCCCACGGATTTTGGCTGGTTTCAAATTAATAATCATCACTACATTTTTACCAACTAACTCTTCGGGTGCATAATGTTTCGCAATACCAGAAACAATTGTACGTTCTTCATTTCCCAAATCAACCGTTAACTTCAGCAATTTATCAGCCTTTTGCACTTTTTCTGCCGCTAATACTTTCACAACCCGCAAATCCATTTTTGCAAATTCTTCAATGGTAACTTCTTCTTTTTCTGGATTCTTATCATCGTTTATTTTTACTGTTTTTTCAACTTGTACAACAGGTTCAACCTTAGTTTCTACTATCTTATCTTCAATTCGTGGGAAAATAGGTTCTGGCTTGCCTACTACCGTGCCACTAGGCAACTTTCCCCATCCCTTTGCATCTGTAAAAGTTGCTGATGCAAAGGTTTCACCTAAACCTAACTGTTGCCAGATCTTCGGTGCTGTAACAGGCATCAATGGAGAAATTAGAATCGAAATAATTCGCAGCGTTTCTGCTAAATTATACAATACGGTATTGAGTCGTCCTCTCTTCGCTTCGTCTTTTGCCAAAGCCCAAGGACCTGTTTCATCAATATATTTGTTGGTGCGACCAATTAACGTCCACATCACCTTAATTGCAGAATTAATATCCATGTCATCCATAAATTTCTCATACTGCACCACAGTATCTTGCGCTAATTGTGTCAATTCTTGATCAATCGCTTCTACATCACCAGATTGCATAATGACACCGTTATTAAAACGGCCAATCATACTGAGTGTTCTATGTAATAAGTTGCCTAAATCATTTGCTAAATCAGCGTTAATCCGATTAATTAAAGCCTCACGAGAGAAATTACCATCCATCCCCAAATTAATTTCTCGTAATAAAAAGTAACGAATGGAATCGGCGCCAAATTCTTCAATGAGGGCTAGAGGATCAATGACATTGCCCTTGGATTTGGACATTTTATCGCCTTCCATAATGAGCCAACCATGTCCATATACTTTTTTAGGTATTTCAATATCTAAGGCCATCAAAATGACAGGCCAAATAATACTATGGAAACGTACAATTTCCTTACCAACTAGATGGATATCAGCTGGCCAAAATTTGTTGAATTTTTCTCGGTCATTTAGGTAGCCAGCGGCTGTAATATAGTTCGTCAAAGCATCAAACCATACATATACAACATGCTTGGTATCAAAAGGTACAGGAATTCCCCAGTCAAAAGTAGTACGCGAAACACATAAATCTTCTAGACCGCCTTTGATAAAATTAATCATTTCATTCCGACGCGAATTTGGTTGAATAAAGTCAGGATTTTCTTCAATATACGCAAGTAACCGATCTTGATATTTCGACATACGGAAAAAATAACTTTCTTCCTGGACGACTTCCGTTGCGCGACCACAATCAGGACATTTGCCATCTACTAATTGACGTTCTACCCAAAAAGTCTCGCAAGGTGTACAATAATGTCCTTCATAGGATGCTTTATAAATATCACCTTGGTCATAAATCTTTTGAAAAATAGCTTGTACAACCTCATGGTGACGAGCCTGCGTTGTACGAATAAAATCATCATTAGAGATATTCATTTTTTCCCATAGCGCTTGAAATGAAGCAACAATTTTGTCCACATATTGTATCGGACTGATCTGTTGTTCAGCAGCCTTACGCTGAATTTTTTGACCATGTTCATCTGAACCTGTCAAAAATAGTACATCATATCCAGCTAAACGCTTATATCTAGCCATTGTATCAGCAATCGTTGTTGTATAAGCATGACCAATATGCAACTTGTCACTTGGATAGTAAATCGGTGTTGTAATATAAAATGATTTTTTGTTCATTTTTTGGTATACCCCCTGTGTAATTTAATCAATTAAGTATAGTCCAGCCGCGGCAAGCTAACAATACAGCTGTCATTTTCTTAGACTTCATATATAGTAATAGTTTAGATTTTTGTCATCCTTCTTATTTTACCAACAATATACACCTATGTCGAATCGTTTTCGCAAGCGCTCTTCGAGTCTATTTGACAAAATATTCAAAAATCTCCATATTATATTACTATTATGGAAGAAACAGGTTGACACGCTCTGGAATATTTGGTACTATTTAGCTAGATAGTTTTTTGTCGAAAATTGTTGAAATAATAGGAGGATTTATTATCATGAAATCAACTGGTATTGTGCGAAAAGTGGACGAGTTAGGCAGGGTCGTTATTCCTATCGAATTACGGAGAACACTAGCAATTGCTGAGAAAGACGCTCTAGAAATATATGTAGACAATGATCGTATCATTTTACGCAAATACGAGCCCGCTTGTTCTTGCGTATTCTGTGGCAATGCAGATGAAGTGATCGTTTTCAAAAATAAAAACATCTGCAAAGAATGCTTAGATGCAATGACTACAAAAGAAAACTAATTCGAATTTATCCGAACGTTTAAAGTATACCAAAGAAATTATATTTCTTTGGTATACTTTTTTTATTTTTTAACCATCTAACCATTATTTCATTACCGCTTGATATACATCACGTTTTGGCAATCCTCTTTGCATAGCAATCACCTTAATCGCATCCTTCTTCGTCGATCCTTTTTCTACTAATGACATAACAGCCTCTAGTAAAGTACCTTCCGCTTCCGGAAATTCTTCACTGCCCTGGCAATCCGTTTGCCCCGCAACGATAACGGTAAATTCCCCTCTAGGTTCATGCTCAGAAAAATGGGTTTCTAAGCTTTCTAACGTGCCACGAATAAATTCTTCAAATTTTTTGGTTAGTTCTCTTGCAACCACCGCTGGTCGCTCACCAAAAGCCTGACGAAATTCCGCCAATGTTGTTTTTATATGGTGAGGTGATTCATAGAAAAGCATGGTATAAGGATTGTTCGCCAGACCAGCTATTAATTCACGACGTTTCTTTTTATTTTTAGGTAAAAAACCAATAAACGTAAATAAAGAAGTATCAAGACCTGAACAAATAAGAGCCGATAATGCCGCATTTGCACCAGGCAGTGGCACGACTGTAATACCAGCCTCAGCAGCTAATACGACTAAATCAGCCCCTGGATCGGAAATCCCTGGCAAACCGGCATCACTGACGAGTGCAACATCTTCGCCAGCTAATAATCTCTCAATAATTTGTGGTCCTCGTTCTATTTTATTGTGTTCATGATAACTAATAAGACGGGTATGAATCTCAAAGTGGCTCAATAGCTTTCTAGTATGCCGCGTATCCTCTGCCGCAATCACTGCTACCTCACTCAGAACTCGCACCGCCCGATAGGTCATATCCTCTAAATTACCAATCGGCGTAGCACACATATATAATATACCTTTTTGCTGCGTCAATTCACTTCACCTCTTCTGTATAAATAAAGAGAACGATGAACCGCAACATCGTTTTATCCGATGACTAACCCGTTCTAATACTCTCGCCTCTATAGGCGGCGAGTAAAGAGCGGCTAAGTCCCTGGATAACGTCGACTAAGATTCAGATGGAGTTAAGACTCCATCTGAATCAAGTCTAGTTTATCGATACTCTTTATAATATTGCTGGATCTCATCACTATAACTACCATCAGATTTATATACAATAAGAGGAGGTAATATCTCAAGTCCAGGTTTTGCCCCACGTATCCCTTCTACTAATAACATCTTTGGTTTTTTATCAACGCTAGAATGAACCAATTGTAGTCGCTTTGGCTCAAGATCCGCCTGACTCATAGCCACTAGAATCTCAGACATACGCTCTGGTAAATGCACCATCGCAAAACGTCCACGGGTTTTGACCAAATATTTTGCCGCATTGACTACATCTTGCAATGTAGCAGTGACTTCATGCTTGGCCATAGCAACTTTTTCATTCGGACTGATATACCCACCACCTACTGGGCGATAAGGTGGATTGGATACAACCAAATCACACTCGCCTGCTGGCAACCATTCTTTTATATTACATAAATCGCCATTGATGATTTCGACGTTATCTTGTAGTGCATTCAGTGCAACACTGCGTTTTGCCATTGCAGCCATGGACTGGCTCATTTCCAAACCAACAACATGACCTGCACCCCTTGCTGCTAGTAGCAGAGCAATAACCCCTGTACCCGTCCCTAAATCCACTACGCTATTTCCTTGCCTAATCGTAGCAAAGTGAGCTAGCAATATGGCATCTAATGAGAAGCAAAATTCTGATTGATTTTGAATGATTTTAAGCTGTCCAATCATCAAATCATCAATCCGTTCCTCATTACTCAGTAGTTTTACATCATCCATTCTTTTATTTTTCCACCACTTCTTCCCATGGGATTACAATAATATTGCTATTATTTAGAAGTACGGCTGCTGTTCTTTTCGCTTGGTTAACAGATGTTACTTTACCATCGCCTTCAATCGTAACCACTTCACGCCCAACAACAGGAGCCACTATTTTTTTACAACAAGATCCATAAGAGTCATTTTCATATTTCAAGCAGCACATCAAACGACCACAAATACCCGAAATTTTAGTCGGATTTAATGATAAATTCTGATCTTTTGCCATACGAATCGATACAGGTTCAAAATCCCCCAGAAAAGTAGCGCAACATAAGGACCTGCCGCAACAACCGACTCCACCCATCATCTTCGCTTCATCTCGTACACCAATTTGTCGTAGCTCAATACGCGTACGAAATACCGCTGCTAAATCCTTTACCAACTCACGAAAATCAATCCGGCCCTCTGCCGTAAAGTAAAAAATAATCTTATTCACATCGAATGTATACTCCACGTCTACTAGCTTCATATCAAGACCATGAGTTTTTATTTTTTGTTCACAAATACCAAAAGCATCTTTTTCTTTATTTCTATTTTCATTGACTTTGATCTCATCTTCCGGCGTAGCCTTGCGTTGCACAGTTTTTAATGGTGCGACAATTTTGTCTTCCGCCACTTCCCGTGGTCCAATGACAACCTCACCATATTCAAGTCCTCTAGCAGTTTCAACAATTACGCAACTACCTGCTGTTAATGTAAGTTCACCTGGTGCAAAATAATATATCTTACCAGCTTTTTTAAAACGTACTCCTACTACTATTTGCATTCAAACCTCCCTAGCCAAATTATATATTTTTATCAATAAAGCTTCACTCGTAAGCCTTGCATTGGCATTTCCATTCAATGCTTTCCTAGTATCCTCAACTACTCTAAGAGCCTTGAGTAACCCTTCTTCACTCCATTGATCCGCTTGCCTAGCTAATTGTTCTACTATATCTATATTAAATAACATTGATTGTTCTTGCCTTGTGACAATCATCACCATATCTCGTAGCAGATATGTAATATATGTTAATAATTGCAAAAGATCTTTACGATCCATTTTTTCTAGTATTATGCTGGTATCCCAAACGATCGTGATATTACCTTCTAATAGATCATCTATTATCTTTGCCGCCTGGTTACGCATCGCAAGACCATCCGGTTCTAATATAAGAAGAGCTGTTCCCATACGACCTCTGCTAAGTTTTGCAGCTACCTGCGCCTTCGCAGGCGAAAAACCTTTATTTACTAAAGCCTCTGCTAACACATCATCCATTAGCGGTTGAAAGATGAGCATCATACAACGAGATAGAATGGTAGTAAGTAGCATCTGCCGATTAGCTGATACTAAAATAAATACAACCTCACCTACTGGTTCTTCTAGTATTTTCAAAAGACTATTTGCGGCTTGAATTGTCATGCACTCCGCACCATCAATAATATATACCCGGCGTGAACTAACATAAGGTGCAAGCATGATCTCTTGCTGTAAATTCCGGATTTGCTCAATCTTAATAGTAACGCCATCAGGAGCAATCACTTTAAAATCAGGATGTGTACCATAAGACATCTGCAAACAAGATTGACAACTACCACAAGGTCTGTCTTCTAAAGCTTGACATAAAAGTGCGGCCCCTAGTGCCTTTGCCACTGTAAACTTACCAATACCGCTTGGACCGGTAAATAAAATAGCATGTGGCATATGCCTACTACTTTCCATATGGCGCAACATTTGTATTGTAGTATTATGTCCAATTATATCGGTCCACTTCATATTCCACCTCTATGTATACAAGTCCACCAGCATCCCACGAATTGCATCATGTTTCGCTAAAATTTCTAATTTGCGTTCTTGTCCTTGCCTTACATCTTCACTCAAACTCTCCAACGTGACATCTACTTTCTTAATAATCGTATACACTTTTTGTCGTCCACTGCGATCCCAGCCTTGTTGAGAACTCAGACTATACATGCGTCCTACAGCTTCACCAACAAACTGCCGTATCACCTCACGATATTTTTTAAGTTCCGTATAGGTTGGAGTTTCACCTAACTGTTTACCTCTTTGATCAATCTCTGTTAGTAGCGCTGTCATGCGCTCACGAGATTGTCCATCTTGATTTTGAAGCAATTCCGATGCAAAGTGACCTAACGATTTATCTACTGTACTGCCCGTCTCTCGTTCTGGAAGTACAGGCAATTGGGCAGGTCCCCAATTATTAATTTTCATACCTGTCACTGCCTTTCGAACTATATTAATATATCATCATAATACATATTGAGTATTATATAAATTATAGTTGTTTTAACTAAAATAAGCAATTTATGCTTTTATAAATCTATTCTTTTATAAATCGCTGTTTCAAACTTATTATTTTATAGAAGTTACATGTTACCCAGCGGATGTTACTACTTTTTGTAGCATACCCAATGCAATGATGATTCAATCATCAACAAGTAAAAAGTATAAAAAGGCCTTAGCTATTCTGACTTAGAATCAAGAAAGTTTAGACAACTTTATTGTTATGTTCTGTACAAATTTTCATAATCTCTGCAACTGCCTGTTCAAGCTGATTATCATAATTAAATACAATGTAATCACACTCAGGTGCACATTTTGAATCGATTTCGATTTGCTCTAATATTTTCATCTTTCGTTCACTATCAAGCTGCGATGGTAGACGTTTTTCTAACTGATAGACCGGACAATCAATATAGATCGTAATAGCGAAAGGGAATAAACGCTTGATTTGCTGGGCACCATTCCAATCTAATGTTACTACGCAATCTTGTTCTTCCGCGATTTTCACCTCAGAGCGGCTTAACCCAAAAAAGTTATTTTTATATAAAACGCTTTCTACGATATCAGCCTTTTTAAATTCTTCTTTTTTTACAAAATAATAGGCATCGGCAGCCTCACCAATCTTTTTCGCTCGCGTGGTATGAGACTTCAATCTATGGATTCCATTTGCCTCAAGTTTTTTTTCAATCGTAGTTTTGCCTGAGCCTGATGCTCCAAGTAAAATCATCAGCATTGTGCGATTCTCCCTTTATCTCTAGCTTACTTTTGCAAAAGTATGCATTCTTTATATAACTGCAATATTCGCTACTTGTATATATTTCCCCTCTAAAGCGAAAATAGGCTCCACCTATATGATTACACCTCTATTTTGCCTTAGCCATCTCTGTTCTTTTTTCCTGATTTTTAATTGCTAATAGATCCACTTTAATTTCCTGCATACATTGATTTAAACTTTCATTTGGATATTGTTTTATAATGCCACAATCGGTAAGTGTCGCACAATGAAAGTCAATACTATCTGCTAAAAACCGTCTACATAACTCATCATAATTAGGACGTTGCTGTTCTTTTTCTCTCGCCAATGCTCTTTCTAATCGAATTCCATCATCCACTGTGATATAAAAAGGAATGACATTATGATTTCCAAAATATTTTTTCAGATTTTTATATGCTTCCAAGGTAGCAATTAACAGATACAGCACTGGCTGACCTAAGTCCATTTGTCCATCATCGATGGTACAATAAGACCACTGCCCATGTATCGTCTCATAATCTCTTCGCTCAATGATCTTTCCCATTTCTTCATAATGTGCCAAGGTTTTTGTATCAATAAAATGATATTCAATCCCATTCTGTTCATTTTGCCGTATCGGCCTTGTTGTATAAGATATCACTGGCACTAGGTTTAACTCCTGGTCCTCTACCAATTTTTTTAAAATAGTATCCTTACCCGAGCTACTTTTACCAATTAAACAACATATTTTCCCCATCATTCTCTCCGTTTCCTGCCATCAATCCACTACTTTTATTATTTGTAACGTACAATCCTCTGGCCCCGAAATATGCATTCCACTTTGCTCAAGTAGCTGGCAGCAATCTCGAATTTCCGCTGTAATCACTTCTCCTGGACACAGTATCGGAATGCCAGGCGGGTAAAACGTCACGATTTCAGCACAAACCATCCCGATCGAGTCCTTAAATGGAACCATACGAGTCTTACCAAATAAAGCATCCCTCGGCGACATTGCCAGTGTAGTCAATGGATACGGACCATTCATGAAATGCTCTACTGGCGCAAAGTCAGAAGGTTTCGCATATTTTTTCGCCATATCGTTAAGAGCAGCAACTAATATTTCGACTTCAGACATACCATCTCCTAGCGTAATCATAAAAAGGAGATTATAAATATCGGATAATTCTGCCTGCACTTTATATTCATGACGTAAAATTTTTTCCGCCTCAGCTCCTGTTAAGCCGATGTCCCTCACTGTGACAGTCACTTTCGTCGGATCCATCTGAAAAACACCGGGGGTTCCAAGTTTTTCTTCACCAAAACAATATAAACCAGCAATCTTGTTAATTTCCTGGCGCGCCCAATTGGCTAGATCAATGGATTTTTCTACCAGCGCTGTTCCTTCTACAGCCATCTGCATCCGTGCCACATCTAACGATGCAAGCATAATGTAATTGGGACTCGTTGACTGCGTAAGCTGTAACATTGCTTTCAAATGAGGCAAACGAATCCGCCCCTCACGACAATGAACTAGCGAACTTTGCGTTAACGCGCCAATAATTTTATGACTACTTTGCGCACATATATCGGCGCCAGCATCCATCGCCTGAATAGGCAAACGGCTACTAAATTTCAGATGAGGTCCATGGGCCTCATCTACTAACATGACCATATGATGTTCATGGACAATCTCCACAATTTGTTTCAAATCCGTCGCTACACCATAATACGTAGGATTAATAATCAATACAGCCTTGGCATCAGGGTGAAGCGCTATCGCATTTTCTACAGTTTCAGCCGTAACACCCATAGCCATACCCAATTCATAATCTATTTCCGGTTGTATAAATACAGGGATGGCTCCACTTAAAATAATACCCCCAATAATAGAGCGGTGGGCATTGCGCGGCACGATAATCTTTTCTCCAGGGCCTGCCGTCGCGAGTATCATAGAATAAATGCCGCCAGTCGTACCATTAATTACAAAAAAGCTATGGTCAGCACCATATAATTCAGCCGCTAACTCTTGCGCATCTTTAATACAACCATACGGTTCATGAAAATCATCTAATTCTTCAATTAATGCTAAATCTAAAGCCAAAGTATCTTTACTGATCAAACTTCCTAAAGCAGGATGTATGCCTTTACCCATTTTATGCCCTGGTGTATGAAAAGGAATGGCCTCATCTTGTATATACCGTTGCATGGCAGCTAGCAAAGGCGTCTCTGTTTGCTTAAAACGCAAAAACATTTCCCCCTTTAAGAGTTTTTATATATTGATTATACCCCATTTATAGTTAAAAATGATATACTTTCTGATTCCGTAAGAAAAAGGACGCCCTGCGTCCTACTGCCATTCTAATTGGTCGCCTACCGAGCAGGTTGTTAGCTCCACAGTACCAACCGGGAGTTCCACAACATAGTGACTACCACTAGCCATACTGGCCTTGCCTGGCAACATATTTTCAACAATCTTGACAATATAGTGATTGCGATCTACAAATAACACATCAATTGGATAACGCATACCAAAAGTATGAACACTACTACATGGCTTAATGATAATTCCCGATCGAGCAGGCAAGGAGCTGGTCCCAAGTAGTCCTTTTAAACGTCGCCAAAACGTAGTAGCTTTTTGGACACGCTCCGCTACCACCGTAGCCTTCGTACTATTTCTGATGCACATTGGCTCACCTACTTCGTTATAAAATTCTTACTAATTTGAATGATCGCTGGTCCAAGGATCACAATGAAAATCGTCGGGAAAATAAAGAGTACCAACGGAAACATCATTTTGATAGGTGCCTTCATCGCTTGTTCCTCTGCTCGTTGTTTACGTTTTTCTCGCATACTAACCGATTGCACCTTTAGCACATTACCAATACTAACACCTAGTTGATCAGCCTGTATCAGCGCGGTGGTAAATAATAATAAATCCGCTACATCACAGCGTTTTCCTAGCGCTACTAAGGCCTCACGGCGACTTATACCCATCCGCATCTCTTGCAGCATCCGATTACATTCTTCAACTAGCACGCCTTTCATTTTTTCCGTTAACTTCGCTAAAGCCCCATCAAAACCAAGACCCGCTTCCACGCTAACGGTTAATAAATCGAGTACATCTGGCAGATCCTTTTGAATACTAAGTTTGCGCGTTGCAATTTTTTGATTCAGCATTAACGTAGGTAGCAGGGAACCAATGACAAAGGCAATCATACTCATCCCCACCACTTTATTCATCGGTACTTTTGCCACAACAAGCACAAACCCGACGACCGCCGGCAAAGAAAATGCTAAGAAACCACATAACAGTAAAAATTCATCTATATTAAACTTGCCAAATCCACCAGCCATCGCCATACGTTCTTCCATAATAATGCGGAGAGATTTTGGTGTAAAATGTTTGAAGGTGTCAGCTAATCCCTTGGTTATTGGTGATAAAATCCGTTTAGAAAATGGTTTTGCTAGTTCCTCATCGATGTCGCTACGCACTTGCCTATTACTTTCTAATGCCTTTAACCTCATCTCAATGTCTCCGTGCGTAGGTTGATAGACAATAAATAACAATAAAAACACCGTAAAAAATACCAAAATAGCAATGAGATGTAACATATCATTCACCACCTTTGTTTATCTCATTTTGACCAAAAGATCTCATTCGATAAATGAATACCATTGGAAATCAGTTTGTCAATAAACTTCGGCCGAATACCGGTTGGCCTAAAGCTACCAATAATTTTATTATTTTCATCTTTTCCTCTTTGTTCAAAGATAAAAATATCCTGCAGCGTAATCACGTCACCTTCCATGCCTTGTACCTCTGTCAAATGCGTAATACGACGACTACCATCTTGCAGTCGAGACTGTTGCAAAACCAAATCGACAGCAGAAGCAATTTGTTCCCGAATGGCTCTTACTGGAAGATCGAGTCCGGCCATCAATACCATAGTTTCGAGGCGACTAATCATATCCCGTGGGCTGTTGGCATGCCCTGTAGTCAATGATCCATCATGGCCCGTATTCATGGCTTGTAGCATATCAAGAGCTTCACCACTTCGCACCTCACCAACTACAATGCGATCCGGCCGCATCCGCAAAGAATTTTTCACTAGCTCCCGCATACTAATAGCGCCCTTCCCTTCAATATTTGCAGGCCGCGTTTCTAGCTTTACTACATGTTCCTGGCGAAGTTGCAGCTCTGCTGCATCCTCAATCGTAACAATACGCTCATCATCCGGGATGAAGGATGACAGTATATTAAGCGTGGTAGTCTTACCTGAGCCAGTCCCCCCTGATACTACAATATTAAGCTTGCCTTCTACACAAGCCCTCAGAAAATCAGCCATTTCCTGGGTTAATGTTCCAAATTCGATTAGCTGTGTAATTTGCAAAGGATCTTTCGCGAACTTACGGATGGTAATACATGGTCCTCTAAGTGCAAGAGGGGGAATAATAGCATTCACCCTTGAACCATCAGGTAAACGAGCATCGACCATTGGAGAACTTTCATCGATTCTTCGCCCTAGAGGAGCTACTATTTTTTCAATCACCTGCATGACATGGGCATCATCACGAAAACGAACATCCGTTAGTACTAGTTTTCCTTTACGTTCCACATAGACCTGATTAGCACTATTGACCATAACCTCTGAAATACTATCATCTTTCAATAGTGGATCAATTGGACCAAATCCTAATACTTCGTCTACTACTTCAATAATCACGCGACTACGATCGCCTCGCATCACAGGCAAAGTTTCCTCATCCATAACGACATTAGAAATTCGGGCGACAAAATCTTCTAATATCTTTTTATCTACATTTTTATCCGTCAGCCCCTTGCTTTCTTCCAGACTCATTTCATCAACAATACGCTTATGAATGCGTCCTTTCAAACTTTGAAAAGGGTCAATCTTAGCCAAAGTAACAGGTTTATTATCCTTTCCTTGGACCGGTTTCTCAATTTTTTTTTGTGCTTCTAAACGCTTTAGCAAGGACACATCGTATCACCTCTCACTCTATCAAACTACATCCATATAAACCATAACTGGTATCGCCACTACCCGTATCTCCAAGTACAACCATCTCCAAAAATCTACCTGTTACATAATTCTTATTTCCCTCTCCGCCTACACCTTCTAAGAAGAAAGCAGCAAAACCTACAATCTGCACTTCACTACGGCCATTTACAATAAGTGAATCAATGATCGGCACAATCAGAATTCTAGGTGACCCTGCTTGTACCGTTGCAAAAGTTGCCGTGGGATCAAGGCTAATTCGATACTCAACACCAGTACTCGTCGCTCCTGATATATTACCAGGCTCGGTGTATACCCAATCCCCAATACGAAGCTGACCGCTATAACCATTTTCAATATTTCCCCGATAAATATTCGCCCCATTACCACCTAATGCCAGCGCACCATAGTTCCCATCATATCCACTGCCTGCACCATCTTTTAGCGTATATGTTTGTCCATAGATAAATTCTTGCTTCACAACACCAAAGGGGACTACATCACTCACGCCTGTAATGGGCTTAATGCCTGCTACAGCTCGCGCTGCTACATCTGTTGAAATCATCCCAAATATTTTTGCAAAAAAGAATGGTACGGTACGCGTAACATTCACGGTGACAACTGTGTTATTCGTACTGATACTTACTCCAACTATATCACTATTCATACCATTTTGTGCAGCATAACGATAGGCATTATTGACTGCAAGTTCCGGACTATTCGGCAAATCTTGCACACCGGCTAGTGCTGCTGCATCTGCCATATTCACTAAACGAATTCGGTTTAAATATAAGTTACCAATATCGATTACCAACGCAGCAAACCCCATCATTACCGCAATACTTAATACCATGACCACCATCGCAGATCCTTTTTCTTCACGTAAAAGCCGTAGCATTCTTCTCACCTACTCCACTCGCATCGTCGAGATACCTTCCACAGTAAACCCTGCGGGAAAGAATGGACTTAACAGTGTCGTAATTGCCACAGGTTTCTCAACGGTTACCGTCACACTGTTACCCCGAACCCTAGTATCCGCTGGCGAAATAGTAACCGTTAGCTCACTTGTATCAATTTGACTCGCTGCTATCTTAGTTACAGAAATGATCGTAGTATTACTATTACCGACTGCTGCCGAACGCGCCCCTTCACGGGCAGCTTCCGTTACCACCATATACTGGTTGATAATTAAACCAAACTCCATCATCCCAATTATTAATAGCATTAATACCGGTAGCACGAGAGCAAATTCTACTAATGCCTGTCCGCGATTATTGTTTATCATTTTTCTAATCAATAAAAGCATCTCTGCTACCTCCTCTGCCCAATCTTTACTTCATAATATAGCATTAAAAAAAGACTTGGCTTATGCCAAGTCTTTAGTATAGGCATAAGCCTTAGTTTCACTGGTATGATCGATCATTGTAGACCTGTGGTAACCGCTTGAAGCTTCGCTACAAGAGCCGTTCCGATACCCGTCATTGCAAGTATTGCTGCTACCGCAATCAGGGCTAGAATCAGTCCGTATTCCACCATACCTTGTCCCTTTTCATTACTGAGGATTGCTTTTACCATTTGAATTGTTAACATGACTATTCCTCCCTCTACCTCTTTATTCTGTCGTTCTTTGTCTTTTTTTGTTATGTATTGTCACTTCTTGATTCAATTATAACAGATTGCATTGACGGTTCAATAGGCACTGCTTCCCATCTTTTTGAGGCAAAATAATAGGTCCTAAGTAGTTTATACCTAGGACCTAAGTTGCTATCAAGTTTGTCATTTCATGCTTTGAATTTTCCCCTTCCATAGAGGTCCACTTAATAAACTACGAGTCAGAAAATATATATCTAGCAAGCTGACAGCAATGACTGGAATACCCCATAACAAATGTTCATTTGATGTCGACATCATCATAAGTGCACTCGTTATCACTGCGATTAAAAACAACGTCACCATACCACTAGCGATAAATCGAAAGCGTTGATGTTTAATCTTTCCTGTCCTCATACCATATCCATCTCCTAACAGAGTCTACTTCAGAGTCACCTTGATCGTGATCTTAGTGCCTGTACCCTTTACTGATTTAATAGTCAATTCTCCATTTAAAAGATGGATTCGCTCACGCATACCAACTAAACCAAAGCTCTCACTACCTACATTTCCTGCAGAGTCAAAACCTATACCATTATCTTCGACACTCACAGCAAGCGTATCTCGACGAAATTCTATCACAACGTTAACAAGACTCGCCTGGGCGTGTTTTTCTATATTGTTAACCGCTTCTTGAATGGTTCGAAATATACCTACTTCTACATAAGAGTCTAGTCGTCGTTCTTCACCGATTAATCTCACTGCTGTAATTAATCCGCTCCGGTCTTTGGCGATATCTAAAAATCGTTTAATGGTCGGTACTAAGCCTAAATCATCAAGCGTCATCGGCCTTAGATCGAAAATAATCTTACGAGTCTCTTTCAAACAGATTCTCACTTGTTCTCTAAGATCAGCAAGTTCCTTCCTTGCCCTCACCATATCAACGTCAATCAGCCGTTCACAAACTTCTGCTCGAAATACGATATTCGCCATAGCCTGCGCTGGTCCATCATGTATTTCTCGTGATACCCTACGCCGTTCTTCCTCTTGTGCTTTAATAATTTTAGAACCAAATAGCTGACTTTGTTGCATAGACTCAACCTTTAGTACTACACCGTCCATTTGATCGCCTAGATAACCAAGTACGGCCCCTACTTGATTTGTTAAATTTTCAGCCTTCGCTACCGTATCTTTCATCGTACGCAATCTAAGTTCTAGCTCATCACGTTGACGACGTAAATTCTGTTCTTGCGCCCTAGCTACTGCTAAATCTACTTGTACATTGCTAGCATCATCATAAGCACCTTTGATATCCTTTTCTGAATATAAACTGAAATTACGACTAACCTCTACTAATCGAAGTCGAGAGCGCCGTTCTACCTTTTCTAGTTCATCGACTTTAAAAATAATATCAATCGTCTGTTGCTTGATATGTTCTACATCTTTTTTGATATTTTCCATTTCTTTACGAGCGGCCTCATAAATATCGTAAATCTGATTTTTGCTATTTTCGACAGCAGCTATCGTGTCTTTCACAATTTGATCTAGTTTTTTCGTGTCTAAATTTTCCATATAGTCACCTTAACCATAATTTTTATTGGCAACTGGCCATTTGCCAAGTTGCAATATTATACCTACTCACTATTTCCCTCACACGTATCTCATTCACGACTCTTGTACTATATGTCAATATTAATAATTTTACGAATCATCATCATCCCAATAAACTGGCTAACTAAACCCGCTACAAGTAGCCCCTGACCGATTGGATTTGTAAATAATATCTTGATATATGTAGGATTTAAGATATAGATAATACCACCAATCGCAAAGGGTAATAATCCGATAATGAGTCCCGATATTCTTCCTTGAGCAGTTAGCGTTCGAATCTGACCTTTAATTTTAACTCTCTCTCGAATGGTTGTCGCAATGCTATCAAGTACCACCGCCAAATTACCACCGACTTGCCGTTGAATCAGCACAGCAGTAACGACTAAATCCAGATCTTCACTATCCACTCGTTTGGCCATATTATTGAGTGCCTCTTCCGTTAGTACTCCTAAATTCATTTCTTTTAGCACTCTAGCAAATTCTTCACCAATCGGTTTTGCCATTTCTCGCGATACCATTTCAATAGCCTGCATAAAGCTATAGCCTGTCCGTAGTGCATTAGCGATCAAAATAATCGTATCACCTAATTGATCATTAAACGCTTTTTTGCGTTGCTTAATCTTACGAAGCAAAACAATCAGAGGAATACCAAACCCGATCATTCCACCCATTAGCCCTAGTACAATATTGCTACTAATAACCATGGAGATTACAGAACCTATGAGGGCTACCGCTAAACAAATAACCATAAACTCCGCACCACGCATAGGTATAGCAGCTTGGATTAGCTTGCGTTCAATTACATGAGACCACTGTAAGGATTCAAAATGCTTACTCATATTGCGAATCAACAAATGCCACCCGCTAAACGGGGTGGTGGGCTGAGGCAATATCGGTTCTTGTAATATTTGTTCATTCATGGGGTATTTCTTTACATACCGTTTGATACGACTACTAACGGCTTCTTTATCAGTATTAACATAATTATACCATAGGGCAGTTAGCAACAACAGGGTAATAAATGTTAATAGGGCAATCAAAAAAGCCATCAATCTCACCCCTTTTAACTAAACATTTTCTTAATTCTCTTTACCATTCCGATTGGCTTGGCATCTTCCTCTATCTCTGCATTTGCCTCTACGTCAACAATAGCCGTTGCTAGTTTAAAAATACTTTGAGCTACTACGGTATCAGGATGACTGACCACAAAAGGGATGCCTCTATTGACTGCACCCAATACCGTTTTTCCATCACTAGGTAGTGTTGCAATAAATTTGCTATTGAGGCTTTCTTCTACCTCGTAGGTCTGAATACCCCCCTCCGAATTTTCCCGATTCAACACCAATTTGATCTTTTCCTGTGAATAATTAAGAGTCTCTAAAATCTCTAAACATAGCTTCACGTTTTTTATAGCCGGTAAATCTAACGAGGAAACCACCAATATACAATCCGAAGAATCAAGTACACTGAGCATCACCTCATTGAACACTGGAGCCGTGTCGACAATAATATAATCAAACATCGTGACCATGGTGTGCAAAACAGAGACTACATGGTCCCCAGTAATCGAATCCGCTTGTTCAGGGCGAAAAGGTGCTGATAACACTTTGACCTTCTCGTTATATTTTGTAAGATAACTTTCTAGCAAATTACTATCTAGATTATCGATGTCGCGCACTAAGTCCCCCATCGTGGCCTTCGGCATGATATTTAGAAATAAAGCTACATCACCAAACTGCAAATCAGCATCCACAATCCCCACTCGTGCTCCGCACTTATTTGCCAAGGTCACTGCCAAATTTGTAGCAATCGTTGTTTTTCCGACACCACCTTTGGTGCTAAATACCGTAATAATTTTGCCTTTTTGCGGTTGTTTACTATCACTTATCTGTGTATTTCTACGTTTTTTTTCACTACTATATGCTTGTCTCACCGCTTGTACCAGTTCATCACTTGTAAAAGGTTTTGTCAGGTAATTCTTAGCACCGGCAATCATAGCGCGCCGTAGATATTCTTGTTCTCCTTGCACACTCATCATAATGATATTAATGCCAGGCACATCGGCAGCAATGATCTCAGCCGCAGCAATCCCATCCATACCAGGCATATTTACATCCATCAAAATGACGTCTGGTTTTAGCAACTTAGCTTGTTTAATGGCTTCCATAGCACTTTCCGCTTGCGCAATTACGACTACTTCATGATGAAATTCTAGTAATTTCCCGATATTTTCTCGTGTTGCCTCAATATCGTCAACGATTAGAATCTTTATTTTCTCCCCCATTTACATTCCCTCCCATAGGGTCTTCCTTTAAAAATTTGTTCATTTCGGTGGTAACTCCCGGCAAATATTCTACTGGATTGATAATAGTTGATGTAATAAGAATAATAATTTCAGTCTCCCCGCGGCTATAGGAAGTACTCGTAAATAGTTGCCCTAAAATCGGCAGATCTGCCAACAATGGTATTTTTGTAATATCCTTACTAGTTTGATTAGAAATTAATCCGCCAATTGCCATTGTCTGGCCGGAAGACAACGCAATGACCGCCTCTGCTTTATTTACTTTAATTGGTGGAATATAGACATTGGTGCCTAATTGAATTTTATGTGTTGAATTCCAGTCCAAAGAACTGACTTCCGCCTTTACTTTACTATTTATGAGCCCATCAGCACTGACTTCTGGTGCGATATCCAGCTTGATGCCATACTCTTTCCATTCTATCGTAATTTGTCCATTTTGATAACTGGCTGGTATCGGAATTTGACCACCAATTACAATACTGGCTTTTTCACCACTTAGCGTAATCATATTAGGCTTAGATAATATTTTTGCCGAACCATTCTTCACCATAGCCGATAACTGTCCGTTGATTGGACTGTATGTGTTTAAGCCACCAAGTACAGAACCCGTGACAAAGCTATTACTTGCACTTTGACCAAAGGTAAAAAGACCAGGTGCACTCACGGCATCCGTCCCCCACTTGATCCCCAAATTTTTCGATTTCTCTCGATCGATCTCAGCAATAACCGCCTCAATTTTCACCTGCACTGGTCTTGTCAGTTCCAAAAGATTTATGACTTTTTCACCATAAGCAGCTGCTACTTTTTCTGCTTTATTCTTTTTATACTGATTGTCAACTGTACCTTCTAGAATGATATTTTTACCAATTTTACTTACTTGAATCGTATCCAAGCCGATACTTTTTTTTATTTCATTGGCAATCGGCGTATCATCCGTACCGACTTCTACCTGGAAACTTTCACGTTTACCAGCAGACCAAATATGTAGTGTAGTCGTACCTGGAGCCTTGCCCACCAGCAATACTTCAGAACTAGATACCACTACCACATCCGCAATTTCCGGACTGGCAATCGCCACCTTTTCTACACCGAAAAAGTTCATTACTTGTGACTGATTCACAGACACTGCGATCTTTTCCGCTGCAGCTGCGTTAGAAGTAATGAAAAAGCTAAATAGCACTACCACAACTGTTATATATACACTATATTTACGCAGCATGATTTTCCCCTTCTTTCATAGTCATTGCGAAAAATTCACCTTTAGAATCCACTTTCAACCTTAGTCCCTCGAATCACCTGAATCCCATTATAATTCGAAATGCGTTTTGATTTCACCTCTTGTCGTTCAACTGGAATCGCTGGTGCAGTCCGGGCAGCAGGTGCAGCTTGAACTGGAGGTGCAGTTTGCGCAGGCGCTTTCGCTCTATGCTCTCCCACTAAATCTTTTGGAGTCATTGCCTCAGTAAGTACCATACTGTTTTGTGGCAAATAAGGTCTTAAAACCAATCGTACTTTTCCTTTATCTTCGGCTAAACCAAGCTTGATCGCCTCGCCAGGCGTTACTGCAATTGTTACAGTTCCCATTTTATTGATATCTTTCGCATTGTCCTTAACGTCCTTGGCAGTCGCTGATTCCGCTGCGTTCATCTCCATCTCACGATTCACTGCCAATACTAATATATTTTGCATAATGATATTACTAACGTTATCGCCTACAGCCATCGTATCAAACGTCACAATCACATCAACATAATCACCAGGTTTGATAAATCCAGCCACTCCTGTCATTTCCGTTACTGCCACTGTGACTGCGCGTTTATCATACGGAATGATGCCAGTAAACCCTACCGACTTACCTCCACGCACTAGCCGTCGTTCACTAACTTGTTCACCGCTGACAATTGCCTCCCGAGCCACGATTCCGACCACTTTGTCTAGTGACTGAACAGCACCAGGTTGTACATATTCAGGTGGCACTTTTACCTCACGTACCATTTCAGCAGTTATTTTGGTTTTAGGAGCGATATCAGTTTTGGCTACAATGACTGATACACCATCTTGAATAGCCATTTTCTTCTCTATCCCTTGTAGATAATTGTATACCAATATCGTTATCATCAAGCTTAAAACCATTACAATAGCCAGTAATTTCTTATTCGATAATTTAGCCATGTACACCCCTCCTAACAATGCCCTTCTTTTTCAATAGCTATTACAACGTACAAACTTTTCATTACTTCTCTGTTTTATTATAAGGGATTGGAGGAAAAGAATCATGAACGTATAGTCTCAATTTTCTCCTTATACCATAGGTCTTTTAGCCTTAAAAAAACAGAACTCCTGCATTAGAGTTCTGCCTTCTTTGTTTTGTTATATTATCTTATGTCTAGATTATCTCGTACTTCTTCCCATATAACGATCGGCGTCTTCGCAAAGCCATTAAACTCCGTTGCCGAAGCAGAAGTATAAGCGCCACAGCTAGGCACGAGAATTAGATCCCCAATACTTAGCGGGGCAGTTAACTTGTCATGAAACATAATGTCAAGAGAATCACAACTAGGTCCAGCGAAAGTAGCCGGTATTGGTTCTTCATTTTTGAAGGTTTCTAATTCAAAATCCCAATGATCGAAAATAACCGCTGAGAAAGTTCCATACAAACCATCATCTAAAAAATACCATTGCTTTCCATCTCGTTGTTGTGTGCCAATTACACTCGTAATTAAATTGGCAACTGTCCCACACATAAATCGTCCCGGCTCAGCCCATATTTCAATATCAGAAAAATTCTCCGCTAATTCTTGGCGAATGACTCCAGTCATTGCTACGACATCAATCGTTTCCGTGATCGTCTGAATCGGGAAACCGCCACCAATATCAAGAATCCGCAGATCAAACCCCTCTGCTTTTGCTTCATCAAATAGGCGCCGACAAACTTTCAGTGCAGCAATATGAGCCTCTGCACCAGAGGATTGACTCCCTACATGAAAACATAAGCCAGCTACGTCAAGCCCCTGTTCACGTGCCATTTTTAATAAATGCAAAACATCATCCGGATGAGCACCAAATTTTTTATTCAAATCAACTAATGCCCTTGGGTTATCAACCCTAATACGTAATAATACACTACTACCAGGCATTGCTTTCGCCATTTTATTAATTTCGCTTTCACTATCAAAGGTAAATTTATATACACCGGTTTCTTTAGCTACCTTAAGTCCGTTTGGAGTTTTGACAGGATTCGCATACACCATTCGTTCTGGAGCAATCCCCATTGCAGTCAAAAACTGCATCTCCCCATCGGAGGCTACATCAAAATACGAACCTAATTCAGCTAATTTCCGAACAATCTTCTCATTGGGGTTAGCCTTTATCGCATAATAGAGCTTTACCCCTGGCAAATTTTCAGCTAAAAAAGCATAGTTACGTTCTACTTGCTCTAATGATAACACCAATAGTGGTGAACCATATTGCTGTGCCAATTTTTCAACCGCCATTTTTGTTAATTTAAAATAACTCTTCATATCCCTCTCCCATCCTCATTGTTATTTTACATAAAGACTACATTACTTATACTACCCATTTCATAAAAAAGTAACGATATGATTGTACCATACACCACAAAAAGTGCAATAAAAAAATTGAAATGGATAAAAAAAACTCCCATACAAGAGTATGGAAGTCTTTATTTTCCAGTCATTAAGCGATAACCTACGCCTGATTCTGTAATAATATATTTAGGTTGGGCCGGATTTTCTTCCACCTTGCGGCGTAATTGCCCAATATACACTCTAATATAATGAGTATCTTCATTATACGCATTTCCCCATACAGATTTTAATAAATATTTATGAGTTAATACCTTACCAATATTTTGTGCTAATACTTTTAATATTTCATATTCGGTAGGCGTCAGCTTGATTTCCTTATCATTTTTCATTACATGCCGACCAACTAAATCAACTACTAGATCACCGCAATTTACGATCGGCGACTGTTCAGCGGTTACAGCGTGACGCAATGCAACTCGCAGTCTTGCCAGTAATTCTCCCATACTAAAAGGCTTGGTGACATAATCATCCGCCCCAACATCAAGAGCCTCTATTTTTTCACTTTCCTGATCACGCGCAGTCAAAATAAGAATAGGGACCTTGGACCATTCACGAATTGCTGCTACCACTGCTTTTCCGTCAATATCTGGCAGCCCTAAATCTAACAAAATCAAATCCGGAGTGAATATCGCCGCTCGGTTAATTCCCTCTTGCCCTGTTTTCGCTTCATCAATTTCATAACCATGGGCAGTGAGGGATACTTTGAGTAGCCGCCTGATTTGCGGTTCATCATCAATAATTAAAATTCGTGCCCCTTTTTCCATTGTTTACACCACCTGTTTTTGCCTACACTATTGGCTATCATTATATCACACCTTACTTCTCACCAAAAGGAATCGTAAAGGTCATGATTGTGCCACCATCTACTCTATTCTCAGCATAAATCCGCCCGCCATGGGCTTCTACAATGCCTTTACAAATCGAAAGTCCAAGCCCCGTACCACTAACGCTCTTTGGTTGTTCTACTCGATAAAATTTATCAAATACCTGACTTAGATATTCGAGCGGAATACCTACGCCCCGATCAGCTACTGAGACCAATACTACATTGTCCTTTTGACTTGCAGTAATTGAAATTTCACTGTGATTCGGCGAATATTTGCACGCATTATCTAGTAAATTAATCAAAACCTGTTCGAGCAATACACAATCTGCTTTCACTAGTGGTAAATCTTCGGGAATATTAATATATAGCGGTCTGCCGTCAATACATTCTGCGACCCTTCTAAGAGCAATACCGATAATATCTTCTATATCAGACCAATCTTTTTTTAGTTTCATCATACCGCTTTCTAGCCTAGCAGTATCCAAAAGATTAGCAATCAAGCGATCCATCCGTGCCGCCCCTTCTTGCACGGTTTCCAATAATTCGTTTCTATCATGAGTTGAGTATAACCCCTCGGTATCTAGTAGTCCCGAAATAGCCCCTATAATAGATGCCAGCGGTGTTCGTAGTTCATGGGAAATGGAGTTAAACAATGCTGTTCTCAACTGATCAGAGGCCACAAGCAGTGATGCTTGCCGAGCCTGCTCAGCTAGCTTTACACGTTCTACAGCAATCGCCGCCAATCCTGCCCATGCTTCAATAAGCCGTCTTTGAAAAGGCGTGAGCATCTTCCCTTGAATATGAATGCCTAAAACCCCCACCGTATTACCACTCGTTTTTAATGGAACATACATATACTGAGCTACTGGCATTGTTTCCGTGCAATGTCCCGCGATTTCGCTATGCTCATATACCCATTTAGCTACTGATAGTTCTAAATTGTCAATACCAGTTACCTTTGTTCCTGCTTCAGCCGCCAATACTAATGTATCATTTTTCTGTGGCAAAAACACTGCGATTGGTCGTTCTAATGTCTGCAGTGCTTGATCGACTAAAATACGTACAATGACATCAACATCAACGACGGCTGCAATCTCACGACTAAAAGCATATAATGCTCTTGTGGATTTTTCTCGTTGTCTGGCAAGCATCGCTTCCATTCTTAGTTTCTCGGTTTGCTCACCGGTAATAAATGCAACCAATAGAAAAATCGGTACATTCCAGATATAACGTAAATCGGCTATACTAAAACTAAAAATCGGCGGAATCAACAGAAAGTCAAACACCAGTACACTTGATAATGCTGTCACATAGGATGGTCCTTTTCCCCACCATACTGCAGATAAGAGCACTGGCAATAAGTATAGCATAATCATATGAATAGGCTCAACATAATCATACCACCACCAATTCGCGATGGTCACTAAAAATACCATTAATATCCCAGCTGTATAGTCGCGCCATGGCACTAATGCATTCACGGGCAAGGTTTTGATATTCGGCTCATCCTTAACTTCGGTTTTGCCTTGAATGACATGAATATTCATGCCGCCACTATCAGAGATCAGTTTATCAACTACTGCACCACCGCTTAGCCACTCTCGAACACGCCCCTGTACTGGTTTACCAACAACCAGATGAGTCACATTATATTCGCGAGCGATGGATAAAATTTCCTCCGTCAAGTCATTACCTGCTACATTCAAGGTTGTTGCGCCTAGTTCTTCTGCTAATCTCATATTATTAAAAATACGATCGCGTTCTTTCTCACTAAGACCAAGTCGCTGCGGTATATCAATATGCACCGCCAATAATTCAGCTTGAAGTCCACGCGCTAATCGCCTTGCCGCCCGAATCAATTGCGCTGAAAAGGGACTGGTACTCACACAAACCATAACCCGTTCTCCAGCTGGCCACGGCCCTGCAATATCATGTTGTTGCATATATTCATGCAAATCTTTATCTACACGATTGGCTGTAAAACGAAGTGCCAATTCTCGCAGTGCATTAATATTCCCTGGTCGAAAAAATTTATTTAATGCAAAATCCGTCTGCATCGGTATATAGATTTTGCCTTCTTTTAGTCTCTTGATTAGTTCATTCGGTGGAATATCGATTAGTTGCACTTGATCGGCTTGTTCTACAATACTATCAGGTACGGTTTCTAGTACCGTCAAACCAGTAATTTGCGCCACAATATCATTTAAGCTTTCAATATGCTGAATATTTAAAGTAGTATATACATTAATACCAGCATTTAATATTTCCTCTACATCTTGAAATCGACGAACATGCCGCGAACTCGGTCCATTCCGATGAGCTAATTCATCAATTAATATAACCTCAGGTCTACGCAGCAAGATGGCATCGATATCTATATCTTGTATGATTTTACCTCGACACTCCACTGTCTTGACGGATAACTTTGGTAAGCATTCTAGCATTTTCTCCATATCTGGGCGCTGATGAATATCCACCCAACCAACAACAACATCTACACCATCGTTGAACATTTCATTTGCGACCTCTAGCATCGTATATGTTTTGCCAACACCAGCTGCTGCCCCTAAAAAAACGGTCAACTTGCCTCGTTCTTTTTTCGCTTCTTTTCTCAATAAAATATCCAAATGATGATGTTTGGGTTCTTGCATATATAGGCCTCCATACTGCTCATAAGTTACATACAAATAGCACAAAGAAAAGCATCAAACCTTTGTGCATCTATATAGTATCACTAGATCTTCTTCATCGCAATGTCTAACACTACAGCTATCACGTTCTCAGTGCTAGCTATATTTTTTCTATTATAACATGTGAAATTTTATTTTCGACACATTCCC